>JAEYPY010000206.1 GCA_023410295.1 Pseudomonadota bacterium
TCGCAGCGTAGGTCATCTAAATTCCTTGTCCCCTTGCGGCGCATCGTAGGCGCGCGCGGGGTCCACGTCATTAGCCAAGCGCTGGATGCCCGCTATGCCGTTCGGCGTACGCGAACCTGGCGGGGCGGGCGCCGCAGCGCTACATCGAGCCGAAAATAAGAGGATCAGCATGCGTTTGCTCGCCGTACTCGCAGTTGCAGCATGCCTTGGCGCCTGCAACGCCGAACAATCCACTCCGCCCCCGGCGACCGACACGCCGGAAGCCATTGCACCTGCCGATCCAAACGCGCTGACAGCCGAGGGCTGGGGCCCGCTGCGCATCGGCATGACGCGGGATGAGGTCGTCGCCGCGCTGGGGCCGGATGCGAACCCGAACGCGGTAGGCGGCCCCGATCCAGAGCAGTGCGACGAGTTCCGTCCCGAACGCGCGCCCGGAGGCATGCTGGTGATGATTGAGCAAGGCGTGCTGACGCGAATCTCAGTCGGCGAAGGCTCGGCGCTGAAAACCGACCGCGGCTTTGGCGTCGGCGACACGGCAGCGGCGATCAAGGCCGCTTATGGCGCGAGCGCTGCCGCTACCCCGCACAAATACGCCGGCCCGCCCGCCGAATACATCACGGTGTGGGCGAACCGCGCCCCGAGCGCTGAGTACGTGCAAGATCCCGCCGCGCGCGGCATAGTCTATGAGACCGGCGAAGACGGCATCGTCGATCACGTCTTCATCGGCGGCCCGAGCATCCAGTATGTAGAAGGCTGCGCTTAGTCCCGCTTCCGCAGCTCATTATGCATTGTCGTCGCCGCGATGGCGGCGTGACCGAAGGCGACGGCGATCTGGTCGAGCGCGTGCACGACATCGCCGGCCGCGTAAGCGCTCTCCACGCTGGTGCGCTGATGCTTGTCGACCTCGATGGTTTTCTCCTGCGCCAGCTGCAGACCGAGCTGCTGGGCGAGTTCTGACCGCGGGCGTACGCCGAGGCATGAATAGAGCGTATCGAAGCGCTCCGTACGCCCATCGCTGAGCCTGATCGATACACCCTGCGCCTCCGGCAGGAAGCCATCGCAAACGCCAACAGGCGCGCAACCGGCTTCGTCCAGCATCGCTCTCGCCTCTTCATTGACGGCGACCAACTCGACATCATCGGAATAGGTGCTGAGGAAATCGCGCTCCGCCGCGCTGCGCGCGCTGTTGCCGACAACACCGACACGCTTACCAACCACCTCGTGCGCATCGCAGATCGGGCAATAGCGCAATAGCCCTCGCCGCACCGCGCCGTCATGATCCTCGATCGGCGGCTCGACGTTCTCAACCCCTGTGGCCAACAACAGCGCGCGCCCTTCAAAGTTCGCGTCCGCGGCATCGCCCTGAAAGCCCCCGGCGACGCGACGCCCCTGCTTGGCCTCCGTAGAGATGATCTCGGCGCCGTACTTCTCCGCTTGCGCGCGCAAGCGGCTCAGCAATTCTTCGCCTTCGATACCATCGGGAAAGGCCGGTGCGTTGCGCGTGCGCGGGATCAGCGCGGCGCGGCTCTTGCCCGTATCGAGCACGATCGTGCGCCGGCGAAAGCGCGCAAGATAGACCGCGGCGAGTAACCCCGCCGGGCCGCCGCCGACAATCAGCGCATCTGCGCGCTCAGACACTAGCGCCTCACTTGAAATGAAAAAGCACAATGCGCGCGCGGGAATTCTGTTCCGAGCGCGCGCATCGTTTCGCAGTGCGCATGCGAACGATTTGACCTTCAGCAATTACGATTACACATTGCAGTGACAAAATGCGCAGCACGTCGGAGGGGCTCTCGGTATGAACAGCGCACGCCAGCTTTGGATTTGGCTCATCGCACTCCTGGTGGCGTCATTCGCCGTACTCCTTTGGAGCGGGCGCGAAATCGACATCGCCAAGCCACCCGTGCCCGAGCGCGTTGTTACTGAATCGGGCGACACCGTTTACACGCGCGCTGAGATCGAGCGCGGTCGCCAAATCTGGCAATCCATCGGCGGCCAGCAACTGGGCTCGATCTGGGGCCATGGCGGTCTCGTTGCGCCGGATTGGTCGGCCGACTGGCTGCACCGCGAAGTCATCGCCATCCTCGACCAGTGGGCGCTAGCCGAGCACGGCTCGACCTGGGCCGAACTCAGCGAAGAAGACCAAAACGCGCTGCAGGGCCGTCTGCGCGCGCGCATGCGGCAGAACACGTACAATCCCGACAACGGCACGATCACGCTTACCGATTATCGCGGCCAAGCCATCCGCACGGTGTCGGGCCACTATGAGCGCTTGTTCGGAACAGACCCGGCCTATCACGAGCTGCGCGAAAACTACGCGATGAAGGAAAACACCATCGCCGACGCCGAAGACCGGCGTCTGCTTGGCGCGTTTTTCTGGTGGACTGCGTGGGCCGCGGTCACCGAACGCCCGGGCGACACCGTCACCTACACCAACAATTGGCCAAGCGAGCCGCTCGTCGGCAATCGCCCGCCCGCCAGCATGTTCTTGTGGTCGGCATTCTCCGTCACCTTCCTGCTCGCCGGCATCGGGCTTCTGGGCTGGCACTATGCGCGCACGCACGCGCATGATCCGGAGCCGCACAAGCTGCCTGACATCGATCCGCTGCGCAGCGTGATTGTCACGCCGTCGATGAAGGCGACGGCGAAATATTTCTGGGTCGTGCTCGCGCTGTTTCTCGTGCAGATCCTGCTGGGCGCGCTTACCGCGCATTATCAGGTCGAAGGCCAGCTCGTGTACGGCTACGAGATGGCGGAAATCTTCCCCTACTCGATCACGCGGACCTGGCACACGCAGCTCGCGGTGCTCTGGATCGCGACCGCTTGGCTCGGCACTGGCCTTTATATGGCGCCGGCGATTTCCGGCGTTGAACCCAAATTCCAGGCGCTCGGCGTCAACATTCTCTGGGTCTGCTTGCTGATCATCGTCGTCGGCTCATTTGCCGGCCAATGGCTGGCGGTGATGCAGCGCCTGGACCTCGCCGACAATTTCTGGTGGGGCCACCAGGGTTGGGAATACGCCGACATGGGCCGCTTCTGGCAGTGGTTCTTGTTCATCGGCCTGATGATCTGGCTCGTTCTCGTCGGCCGCGCGCTGCTGCCTGCGCTCAGGACCAACAGCGAGTCGCGCTCGATCATCGCGCTCTTCTTCCTTTCCGCCGTCGCTATCGGCCTGTTCTACGGCGCGGCGCTGATGTGGAACGAACACACGCACATCTCCATCGTCGAGTATTGGCGCTGGTGGCTGGTGCACCTCTGGGTCGAAGGCTTCTTCGAAGTGTTCGCCACCGCGGTGATCGCCTTCCTATTCACGCGACTCGGCTTGATCCCGGTGAAAACAGCGACCGTCGCCGTACTCTTCGCCACCATCGTCTTCATGGCGGGCGGTGTTCTCGGCACGCTGCACCATCTCTACTTCGCCGGTTCGCCGACGCCGGTGCTGGCGCTCGGCGCGAGCTTCTCGGCGCTCGAAGTGGTGCCGCTCGCCTATATCGGCTTTGAAGCCTACGACCAGTGGCGCCTCTCGGGCTCGACGCCCTGGATGCGCCGCTACAAGTGGCCGGTGATGTTCTTCCTCGCCGTCGCGTTCTGGAATCTCGTCGGCGCGGGGCTCTTCGGCTTCCTCATCAACCCGCCGCTCTCGCTCTATTATATGCAAGGGCTGAACTTGACGCCGCTGCACGGCCACACCGCGCTCTTCGGCGTCTATGGCATGCTTGGCATCGGTCTTGTGCTGTTCTGCCTGCGCGGCATGAAGCCCGACCTCAGATGGAACGAGACGCTGCTCAAGACCTCGTTCTGGAGCTTCAATATCGGCCTTGCCGGCATGGCGCTCCTGACGCTGCTGCCGCTCGGCGTCATGCAGCTCTTGGCTGCCATCAACAACGGCTATTGGTACGCCCGCTCCGAGCAATTCATGCAGCAGCCGTTTGTCGATCTGCTCGTTTGGATGCGCGTGCCGGGCGACACCATCCTCGCCATCGGCGCGCTCACCTTCGCGCTCTTCGTCGCCTCGCTCTGGATTCTACCGCGGCGCGAAGTGCCGGAGGACGAAAAGCCGATCGAACCGAAAGAACCAGCGCGGCCCACGGCGTAAGGGCCGCGCATGGAGGAGTATTATCTCCAGATCAGGCACGTCCACATCGGCACAGTGCTGGCCAGCGGCGGTCTCTTTCTGCTGCGCGCCATAGGCGTCAACATCTTTGGCGCCAGCTGGCCGATGTGGGCGCCGGTGCGCTATCTGAGCTACACGATCGACACCGTGCTGCTCACCGCGGCGCTGATGCTGATGACGATCGTGCAGCAATATCCGTTCGTGCATCATTGGCTGACGGTGAAGGTGCTGCTGCTGGTGGGCTACATCGTGCTCGGCAGCTTTGCGCTGAAGCGCGGCAAAGAACGCAAGACACGGCTCATCTATACCGGCGCCGCCCTGCTCGCCTTCGCCTTCATCCTCAGCGTCGCCCGAGCGCACGATCCGCTCGGCGTCCTCGTCACCGGCCGCATCTGGTAAAGCTCAGCGCGCCGCTTCGAAGGTCTCAAGGAACGCCTGCAGATTGGCGGGCAAGCTGGCGCAGAGATAGCCGCCTTCCTGCACCAGCACGCTCGGCAGCTTGAGCCCCGCAATGCGCCGGGCGATCTGGGCAAAGCCAGGGGTCGTCACATTGAAGACGCCAAGCGGATCCTCCGCCGCGGCGTCGAAACCGAGCGCCACAACAATTGCTGCAGGACTGAACCCCGCGACACGGTTGAGCGCCTTGTCCAGTGCGGCCAGCACCTCCGCATCGCCCGCGCCGTGCGCCAGCGGCATGTTCAAGTTGAACCCCTCCCCCGCGCCTTCGCCGGTCTCGTCCGCATAGCCGGCGAACAAGGGGAAGTAGTTCGTCGTGTCGGCGTGGATCGAAACCGTCAGCACGTCAGCGCGCGCACAGAAGATGCCTTGCGTGCCATTGCCGTGATGCACATCCACATCGATGATCGCGACACGCCCGCCCGTCGCGTCGCGCAGGCGCTGCGCGGCGATGGCCGAATTGTTCAGATAGCAGAACCCGCCGGCGCAATCTGCGAAAGCGTGATGCCCCGGCGGTCGGCAGAGCGCATAGGCGACGCCATGCGTCAGCGCCGCGTCAGCCGCAGCAATCGCCGCTTGCGCCGTACCGTAGATCGCCGCCCAGGTGTCTGCCCGGATCGGCGTCGAGGTATCCGCCGTGTGGAAGCCAAGCTGATTGATCAACCCCTCGCTGCGCCGATGCATCTGCACGCGTGCGAACTGCGTCGTCAGCAGCTCCTCGGCGTTCGCGTCGAGTTCAGCGCGGCGTGACCACGCCGTCTGCAGAAAGCGCAGATAAGCGTCGTCATGCACCGCCGCGATTGGCGCGATGCCGGCATCGCTTGCTTCGATCAGCTCGTGGCCCGCCCCGTCCGCGGCTTGCCGCAGCGCATGATAACGCGCCGCGTTTTCCGGCGCCGGAATGAGTTTCCCGCGGCGAAAGAAAGTCGGCGGATCGTGCAAGGCCGAGGACGGCGAATGAAAAACGCGCATCGGCCAGCCTTAGCAATCAATCCGCCGCCGAAGCAATCGAGCCATGCCCGACTCATGCTAGCCACGGGTCATGCAACCTATCGCCCAAGCCACCGCCATCATCCTCGCCGGCGCATCGCTCGGCTGGATCATGCTGTTCTCGTTCGTGCTCTCGCCGGTCGCGTTCAAGACTTTCGACGCCGGCCGCGCCGAGCGCCTGGTCAAGCACGTGATGAACGCAGGCCACGGCATCCTTGGCCTCATCGCGTTTCTCTCGGCCATCGCCGCGCTGATGGCGGGCGCGGTCGCGGGCGCTGCGGTTGCGGCGACAGCCGGCTTTTTCGCTTTCCTCTGCAAGTTCGCGCTGGCGCCACGCGACGATAAACCGATCAAGGGCCACCGCGTGCTGAAGACCGCGCGCATCGTCGCCTCGGGCCTCACCGCCTTCATCATGCCCGTGCTGATCGCCGCGATCGTGCTAACGATGATGGGGATCTGAGCGAGCGGGTCGCTTCTAAGCCGCTACCGCACCCGCCTGCGCAGCGCGCTTAGCGCGCTCGATCCAGGTGGCGATGTCGTCTTCGGTCGGCGCCGGCGCTGAGCCCCAGGCGCGCTGGCCCTCCTCTGACAAGCCCCAGCGCGCGATCGCATCGCAGAGCTCGATCGGATCGAGCACGGTCAGGTCCGACACATCGCGGACGCCGCACGCAACCAGCGCCTGCGCCTCGCGCGACTTCAGCCCCGGCACCGTGCAGGCCAGCAGCGCTTGCGCCTGCCAGTCGCGGATCACCTGCGCCGAGATATGGCGCGCTTCGATCTTCGACTCGCACTCGTCCGGATCGGCGCTTAGCAGATCGCTGACGGTGCGTAACCCTAGCGCTTCGAAGCGCTTGGCCGTCTTCGGCCCGATCGACGGCGCTTGCACGATGGGCGCGCGCTCATTCAGCATGCAGCGCGGCAGCGTCTTTTCCTTCTTCGCCATTGGCGCACCGACCGGCAGTTCGCGCGGCAGCTTGATGTCGCGTTCCGGCTTCGGCGCTTCGGCAAGCGCGGGCGCTGGCGCAGGTTCATCGGCTTCCACCACCGCGACGGGCTTTTTAGGCGGCTTCGGTTTTTCCACGACGGGCGCCGGCTCTGGCAGCGCCGGCAGCGGCAGCGCGGCTTTCACCGCTTTGACCTTGCCGCGCATCGGAGCGCCCTCGCCGTGCTTGGCGCCAATTTCGCGCGGCCACTTCGCATCGAGCGAGGAAAGCGGCGTCTTCAGCACTTCCGCCGCATAAAGCGCGCGCACGACCTTATCGTCTTCGCCCAGCGTTGCCCGCACTTTGCCAGTGCGGCGCCATTCTCCGTACTGCGCCGCCACCTCCCGGCGCGCCGCGCCGTCATCAATCAGCTTCAGCACTGATTGAATCGGCGTCTCCAGCGCCAGGAAGAACGCCTGCAAGCCGCCAAACAATCTCGGCGGCGCGACGGCCGCTTCCTCGAACGCGCAATCCAGCACGCGCGCGAAGCTCACCGCAGCGATACCGACGAGCTTGGCAATAGAGTCCTTCAGTTCCTGATCGAGCCCGGCCGGCGGGTTCTTCACGCCAGCCGCGAAATCGTAATGCTCGATCACCGTCTCGTATTGCGCGTTCGCCGCCTTGGCGCCGGCGCGCAACAGGTCGCTCAGCCACTTCTCCCCGCTCGGCGTTTCGATCGCCGGATAGCCGCCGAGATCGTGCTCGATGATCTGCTGGAACGCGCCATAAGACTTAGAGAAGCTCCACTCCACCGCACGGTGGATGACATTCTCTTCCTCGGTCTGATGCGTATGAAACGGCTGCATCGGATCGACGAAATAGTGCGAGAGCACGCCTGCCGACCAAGCCGCCTGCTTCCAATCGCGCGCAGCGAGCGCGCGCACCGTGCGGCGATACCATTCCTCGCACGCCTCGATCGCGCCGCCCCAATCCTTGTCGCGCACATGCAGGACGTGGTTCTTGAAATCCTTGAACACATCGTCCGGCGCCTTGGCGCCTTTGAGATAATCGTCGTGATAGTGCAGCAGCAGCGTGCGCCACGCCTCGGCCTCGCCGCTGCGCAGATGGCGCAGCGCATCGAGCGCCAAGCGATGATGGTTGGAACGGCAGCGCGTCGCGAAGACGACTGCGTACAGCAACGACATTAGGGCCTCTTCGCCGCAAGAGTGAACGCAGCGTTAAGAGGTGGCCGCGAATCCGTTAGCGAGGCGTTAATGCAACGCACCCCGAGCTGCGACAGCCCCGCACGGGAGAATACCGCAGACGCGCGCCGGACTCCGGCTAAGATCGGGTTCCCGGAGTGCTGCCCGGGTGGGGAGTAGGACAATGAAGCAGAACGATGAGGCCGCTATCCTTGCAGAGCAGCGGGCCGAACTCACCGCTTACCGCACCATCCTGCAAAATCTTCTGCTGGAAGTAGCGCGCGAGACAGGCGCCGAGAAGCTCAACGCCATCCGCGAAGCCTCGCTTGGCGCGATCGCCGAGCTTGCCGCACCGGAAAGCGAACTCACGCGGCATCAATCCGCCGCCATCGTGCACCAGTGCTTCGACACCGTCGCCGCTCAAGCCGGCTTCACCATCCGCACCCCCGCGCGCGACGTGCACTAAAGCTTATGGACCGCCGGCCTCTCGCCGGCAGGGATGGTCCACCTGGGTCGCTGTCGCTCGACGCTTACGGCGAGCGCCGAATGCCGGCGAGGACGCCGGCGGTCCATATTACGCCGCTTGGCTCGCGCCGCCGCGTATGAGGCCCCAATCCTCGCAGAGTACCTGCACCAGATTTTCGTGCCGGCGTTCGATCGCCTGCATGGTCCATTCCTCGACACCGGCGATGTCGCGCGTCAGCGCGTAGATCGGCGCGCCGGGCGTGTTGAAGAACACCTTGCGCTTGTCCGGATAGGACTTCGCCGCCGCCGCCGAGTTCTGGGCGTAGGTGATCAGAATGAGATTGCCGAGCAGGTTCGACGCTTCAGTGCGCAAGCCCGGGTCGGGGAAGCGCTCATTCCACCAAGCACCGCCGGCGCGCGGCAGAATGTGCTCGACCGTCACATCGTCCGTCATCTGCAACTGATACCCGTTTGGCATCGCCGCCTCGAGCCGGATCAACAGCAGACGCCGCTGGCGGTCGCGCTTGCGCGACTTGTTCAGTGTCTCGATGAACTTCATGTATTCGGTGTCGGTCAGTTCGAGTGCGCCTTTCTGCCCGTAGAGGGCGCGGTCGTCGCCGACATTGCGGACCGCGCGCGCATAACGACCTTGCTGCACGCGATTGTCGATCACTGAAAGTTCGCAGGCGAAGGTGAAGCGGTCGAGCGCCTGGAAAAAGCGGCGCGCACGCTCATGCTCGCCGGCGTGCTCGGCCAGGAACGCGATCGCAGCGGGCGCCCAATCCCATTCCTCGACCTGCTTCATCATCCTGATGCGCCGGTTGACGTCCGTACTCGCCGGGCCGACCTCGACATTACCGGCGAAGATCGAGCGTAGCGCATGCGCATAGCGAGGCAGCTGATCGAACAGGAAAGCGCGCACGCCGCCGCCACGATCAACCGCGGCGCGGAACGAGGCCAGATCGCCGGGCGAAAGGATCTGCTCGCCCGTCAGCAGGAACGGCATCATGAAGAGCAGCTTGGCGAAATGCTCGCGCTCGAACATGTCCTCGATCTGCTCCCACTTGCGGGCCGCGGCGTCCGCCTCCTGGCTGGAGAGCTTCGAGTTCTCGATGAGATCGCTCTTGATAATGTCGGCGCCAGAGAGCGGCGAGCCACGATAATTGAGCGAATTGAACACCGTCTGTGCGCAGCCGCGCTCATCGGCATCGACCACGTTCAGCGTGCACGCGCGCGCGACATAGGACATGAACGCGTCGAGTTCGCGATCGTCGATCTCACGTAATTCGCTCTCGATCGTGCGGGCGGCGGCGCAGAGCAGATCCTTCGACTCGATGCCGATTTCCGCGTGGCGCGCCATCTCGGCCATCCGCCCCGGCTCCTGCACGTAGCCGCGATAGAAGTTGGCGTCCTCGTCGCGCAGCATGAGCCGCGGCTGGTCGCCGTCCATGATCAACTGTTGGAAATGCTTGGCCCGTCCCGGCAGGCGATCGCGCACGTAGGCCATGATCATGGTCATGGTGGCGAGACGTTGCTGGCCGTCGGAAATTTCCAGCTTGCCGTGGTTCTTCACCAGCACGATCTGGCCGATGAAATAAAACGTCGCACCCCGGTCATAGGCGCGCCGTAGATCCTCGATCAGCTGACGCACTTCGCGCTCGCTCCAGGTGTACGGCCGCTGATAGCGCGGAACTTTCAGCATCGGCTTTCGCGTCAGAACGCCGGCGATGTTCAGAATTCGCGACGTCAACCCAAGCGGCGTGTCGCCGAACGCACCGGCCATAGCCCTGCTCCCCGCGGTGTTATTGTTTCTGCGCCCAATCGTTGCGCGCTCGGAAGGCCGGCGCAACTAACGGACGGCGCGCGAAAACACCAGCAGAGAAAGCGTCTCCGAAACGACACAGGATGCGCGTTGCGCTAACCGTACACAGTAACAGCAAAGTCCGGCGCGGCGCCGATGCTGTGCACCTGCGCAAAACCGCGCGCGCGCAACGCAGGTGCAAGCCCATGCGCCGCTTTCATGTCGGTGAAGCCAAGATTTCGCGCACGCGCTTGGCCGAGCTGGGCGCCTAGCACATCTGCTAGCCGCCGCGCGATGGCGGCGCCGGAATCCATCCAGACGCAGTCGCGCGGCGCCGCTTCCGAAAGCTCTTGCGCCAGCAGCGGAAAATGCGTGCAGGCGAGCGCGACGACGTCGATCTCCTCCCCGCCTGCCGCACCGAACAAGCCCTCTATCGCCTCAGTGATCGCAGCGGGATCCATCGGCTCGCCGCGCAACTTGCGTTCAGCCGCCTCCACCAGCGCCGCGGAACCGAAGCGCACGACGCGCTTATCGGCGGCAAATTGGGCGATCAGATCGTCCGTATACGTGCGCCGCACCGTCGCCGGCGTCGCCAGGAGGCCGATCGTTCCGGTCTTGGTCGCTGCGGCGGCCGGCTTGATCGGCGGCACCACGCCGACAACCGGAATGGCGAGCGCCGCGCGCACCGCATCGAGCGCGATGGTGGATGCCGTATTGCACGCTACAACCACCGCCGCCGGCGCCCATTGCGCCACCAACCTAGTCAACAGCGCGGGCACGCGCGCCCGCAATTCGGCGTCAGACTTGAGACCGTAGGGCAGCCAGGCATTGTCGGCAGCGTAATCGAGTTCGAATGCGCGCCCGGAAGCTGCGATTGCATCGAACACGGAGAGCCCGCCGACGCCGGAATCGAACACAAGTACGCGCCGTGCGCCGTTAACCATTTGGGCAGCCAATCCGGTTTGACGCTGTTAACCAATGCGCTGATTTGGGCTCGGTTTTCGCAGCTGTGAAGTACGCAGCAGCTTCTTGTGGAAACCAATCCTTAACCGAGTTTGCCAGAATCATGGTTTGGGTTAGTGACGATAGGTCGGGGTTTACGTCAACGCGCCGCGGAGCGCGTTCGCAAGCGGGGTCTACACAATGAACGCGATCGGAAAATCCTCAGTCGTCTTCGTGACGCTGTCTGGGCTGTTCTGGGGCGGCTGGGTGCTGGGCTCGCAAACGCCAGAAGGCCAAGAGGCCTTGGCGCGCGCCTATGAGGCGTATGCTGAGCAACAAGCCACAGCCAACGAAGATCTCTTCAACACCACGGCGTTGCGCGCTGTCGTCTGCGGCGGCGCCGAGCGCGGCGAAGCGCAACCGTGCCTCGCCATCATGGCGGCGGGCCGCATGTTCGTGGTCGACGCTGGCTCGGGCGCGGCAAGCGCGCTGACCGATCGCAACATTCCGATGAACCGTCTCGACGCCGTGCTGCTCACCAGCGCCGGCCTCAACCAGACGGCCGATCTCGACGAGCTTTACGGCGCTGCCGCGCGCAATCGCGACGATGCGTTGCTGCCGGTCTACGGGCCGGCCGATACCCAACGCATGGTCGATGGCCTGAACCAGGCCGCCGGCTTCGACGGCATGGCGCGCGGCCTGCAAGCCTGGGGCCCCTCGCCTGAGCCGGGCCGCTCAGTGATCGTGTTCGAAGCCGACGGCCTCGTCGTCTCGGCCTTCACCACGCAGGAAGACGCCTTCGCCGGCCGCGTCGGCTATCGCTTCGATTATCGCGGCCGCTCGATCGTCGTCGGCGGCGACGGGCGCGTCGAAACCGCCGCCGCCGCGCAGAACGCGGACGTCGTGCTGCAATCCAGCGTCGGCGCGGAAGCCCGCGAAGCCAATTCCGGCCTCGTCGTGCTGACCGGCGCGAGAAACGAAATGGCCGGACGCCTGCAAGTCGCCGAAGCCCGCGCCGCTGGCGTCACCGACGTCGTCGCCGCGCGTCTCGGCATGCTGGTCGAGCTGCCGCTGGCCAATTCCGAAATCAACGTCCGCCCGCTCTAAGCGCGGCGCAACGCTACGGATCAAGGGGAGCCGAAAGGCTCCCCTTTTCCTTGCAGGAACGGAGGCGCCTCCGGCAATTGCGCTTCCCCCGCGCCAGCCTACATTGCGCGCCCATGCGTGCCTTGTTCCTCGCCGTCGCCGCATTGTTCGCGTGCGCCTCTCCCGCGGCGGCGGACCGGTTTTCGCTGACTTATGACGGCTACGGCCTGGGCTTCGTGCCGCTCGGCCATCTCACCGTCGACGCCAACGTCTCCGAGGAAGACTACAACATCACCGCGACGATCGAATCCCGCGGCATCCTCAACCTGTTCGAGCGCACACGCCTCCGGGCCACCGCCTCCGGCGCCATCGCCAATAGCCAGGTGCACTGGCGCGCCTACGAACTCGATCACCATTACAGCCGTAAGCACCGCGCCATCGCCATGCAGCGCGGCGACGATGGCGCGATCGCCGCGACGATCACGCCGAACTACCGGCTCTGGGGCGATCCTGCGACCAATGAAGACCAGCGCCGCCGCTCGCGCGATCCCTTGTCGACCATGGTGGCGATGTCGATCGATGTCGGCCAATCGCGCCGCTGCTCTGGGCTCTATCCAACCTTCGACGGGCGCTTCCATTACGTGATGGAGCTGACCGGCGGGCGCACTGACAATTTCGAAGGCGGCGGTTACGAAGGCCGCGTGCTCAAATGCAATCTCGCCTACATCGCCATCGCCGGGTATGAGCGGCGCGACGCCGGGCGTCGGCGCATTCCCGAAGGCGAGGTCTGGTTCGCGCTGATGCCCGATACGCTGTTCGCACCGGTCGTGCGCATCAACACGCCGCTTTCTGCTGGCGCGGCGACCATTCGCCTTGCCTCCTATCGCCGCGCCTTCGTCGATGTTCAGCTGACCGGCAGCGAACCTTGAACCCGCGCATTGCTGCTGCCGAATTGCTGGTCGCTGTGATGGATCACGGCCGCGCGCTCGACGACGCGTTGGTCGAGACACAAAGCTTCAATGCCCTTACGGGCCGCGACCGCGCATTCGCGCGCGCGCTCGTCACCGCCGGCATCCGCCACTTGGGCGGCGTCAACGCCGTGCTTTCGCGCTTTCTCGAACGCCCTTTGCCGGAAAGCGCCACGCACGCACGCGCGCTGCTGCACCTCGGCGCCACGCAGCTCTTGGTGCTCGGCACGCCGCCGCACGCCGCGGTAGGCGAAACCGTTGAAGCCGCCAACAGCCTCCGCCAAGCGCGCGGTTTCGCCAAGCTCATGAACGCCGTACTGCGCCGCGTCGCCCGCGAAGGCGCCGAGATGCTGGCCGCTCTTCCTCCAGGCGCCGACTTGCCGGCGTGGCTCTACACGCGCTGGCGCGCCACGTACGGCGAGGCTGCCCCGAGCATCGCCGCGGCGCTGCTGCACGAGCCGCCGCTCGATCTCACCGTGAAGAGCGATGCGGAAAGTTGGGCTGAAAAACTCGGCGGCCTCGTTACCCCGACTGGGAGCGTGCGCCTAACCTCCCCCGCGCCCATCGACACCCTGCCCGGCTTCGCCGATGGCGCCTGGTGGGTGCAGGACGCGGCCGCCGCCCTGCCCGCGCGCTTGCTTGGCGACATCGCCGGCAAACGCGTGCTCGATCTCTGCGCCGCGCCGGGCGGCAAGACGCTGCAGCTCGCGGCCGCAGGCGCGCACGTCACCGCCATCGATAAATCCGAGCCGCGCCTCAAGCGCCTGCGCGAAAATCTCGAACGCACCAAACTCGAAGCGGAAGTCATATGCGCCGATGCGCTCGCCTTCAGCGCCGCGCCTTTCGACGCCATCTTGCTCGACGCGCCGTGTACGTCGACCGGCACGCTGCGCCGCCATCCCGACGTCGCCTGGCTCCGCCGCCCCAGCGCCATCCAAGCGCTGGCTGACCTGCAAGCCAAGCTCATCGCCGCCGCCGTCCAGCTGCTGAAACCCGGCGGCGTGCTCGTCTACGCCGTGTGCTCGCTCGAGCCCGAGGAAGGCCCCGGCATCGTTGCGCAAGCGTTGCAAAGCGGCTGGCGTCGCGCGCCGCTGACGCCCGCCGAAATACCCAGCGAATTCATCACCACCGACGGCGATCTGCGCACCCACCCGGCCCATTGGCCCGAACGCGGCGGCCTCGACGGCTTCTACGCCGCACGTTTGCAGCGCGATTAATCCAGGGGCGCCGGCCTCGCCTTGCCACCTTCCCCGCACGCCGCTAGCAACGAGCCATGGCGCGGACGCTCATAGCCCCCTCTATCCTCGCCGCCGATTTCGCCAAGCTCGGCGAAGAAGTGCGCGCAGCTGACGCCGCCGGCGCCGATATGATCCATGTCGACGTGATGGACGGCCATTTCGTGCCGAACATCTCGATTGGCCCTGCCGTGGTGAAATCGATCCGGCCGCACACCAAGCTGCCGTTCGACGTGCACCTGATGATCGCCCCGGTCGATCCCTACATTCAGCAATTCCGCGACGCCGGCGCCGACATCATCACCGTCCACCCCGAAGCGGGCCCGCACGTCCACCGCACGCTGCAGGCGATCCGCGCGACCGGCGCGAAGGCGGGCGTCTCGCTCAATCCCGGCACGCCCACTGAAGTCGTCGATCCCATCATCGATCTGGTCGATCTGATTTTGGTGATGAGCGTCAATCCCGGCTTCGGCGGTCAGAGCTTCATCGAAACCGCACTGCCGAAGATCGAAAAGCTCAGAAAGAAGATCGACGCCACTGGCCGCGACATCATTCTCGAAGTCGATGGCGGCGTGAACGCCAAGACCGCGCCGCGCGTCATCGACGCGGGCGCCACCGCGCTCGTCGCCGGCACCGCCGTCTATGGCGGCGATCCCGCGCAATACACCGCCAACATCAAGGCCATCCGAGGCGGCGGCTAAGCGCGATGTCTTCGCCGGCCTCCCCCGCGCGGCGGCCGCCCCGGCCGAGCCCCATCAGCGAACACTGGCGCGCTAATCCGTTTCATCGCATGCGCCTCGGCGAAGCGACGCCCGATCGTATCGAGCGCTGGGGCAACGATCCGCGCGTCGGCGATGCAGAACGTGGCCGCGAAATCGGCCGCGGCATCTGGCGCATCGCCGCTGAGCGCCTCCCGGGCGAGCACGCGCGCCCCTGGCTGCCAAAACATCCTTCGCGCCACTTCACCGCGCGGCTGCATTCATTCTCGTGGCTGATCGATCTCGCCGCCGTCGGCCCATCGGCGCACAAGCGCATCGCAGAACTGATCGACTCATGGATCGCCGAACACGGCGAATGGGACGAGCTCGCCTGGGATCCCGAACTCACCGCCGAGCGCGTGTTCGCCTGGCTGTGCTGGGGCCGCGCCGCGTTCGAGCAAGGCGATCCTGAAGCGCGGGCAGCGCTGCTGCGCTCGACAGCGCGGCAAGTGCGCTTGCTGCTCGTCGCCGAAAACGAACTGAGCGAGCGCCACCTCGGTTCGCTGAAAGCCGGCGCCGCGCTCATCCTCGCC
Organism: Pseudomonadota bacterium; assembly: GCA_023410295.1. Lineage (GTDB taxonomy): Bacteria > Pseudomonadota > Alphaproteobacteria > Caulobacterales > Aquidulcibacteraceae > Vitreimonas. Next base: position 15,474 of record JAEYPY010000206.1, read on the forward strand.
GGCGCGGCTGGCTTTCCCGAAGCCGAGCGCCTCGCCGAGCAAGGCGAGGAAATGCTGCTCGAAGCCTGCGCCAAGCAATTCTTCCCCGATGGCGGCCATCTTTCGCGCGCGCCGGAAGCGGCGCTCGAAGCGCTCTGCGATCTCGTCGCTGCCACCGAAGCGTTGGCCGAGCCTGCGCCGATCATCACCGAAACGCTGCCCAAGCTCGCCAACATGGTGCGCTTGCTGCGCCTGGGCGACGGCGGTCTCGGCTGTTTCCAGGGCGGCTCGGAAAGCTCGGCCGCGACAATCGAGTCCGTGCTCGCCCGCGTGCGCGGCGAGGTGCGCGCCTTCACCTTCGCCCAGCACAGCGCCTATCAGCGCATCGAAGCCGGCGGCACGCGCGTTTTGTTCGACGTCGGCGGCGCGCCGCCCCTCTCCTATTCCGAACGCGCGCACGCCGGCGCGCTCGCGTTCGAACTCTCCAGCGACACCGAGCGCCTCATCGTCAATATCGGCGCATCGCGCGAGCTTGAGCCCGCCGGCCGCATGGCCGCGCGCACCACCAACGGCCATTCCACGCTCATCCTCGCCGACGCGCTCTCCGCCAGCTTCGAAGAACCACGCCGCGGCAAAGGCCCCGCGCGCCTCACCGGCCCCGAACTCGACGACGTGCGCCGCTCCTCCGACGAAAGCGGCGTCACCGTGCAGGGCCGTCACGACGGCTACAAAGATCAGTACGGCCTGCTGCACCGCCGCTATCTCTTCCTCGATGCAGGCGGGGTAAATCTGCGCGGCATCGACGAACTCATCCGGCCGATGAAGCTCAAGACGCCGGCGCCGAAAGCGCCGATCCCGTTCGTCGCGCGCTTCCATCTCCATCCCGACGTGCGCGCGCGCCTGATCGACAGGCAAACCGCGCTGCTCGAAACACCGATGGGACAGAGATGGCGCCTGCGCACCGATGCGCCCGACGTCGCTATTGAGCCCTCGATCTATTGGGGCGGAAAAGTCGTGCCGCGCGAGGCGCTGCAGATCGTCCTCTCCGGCGAAGCCGACCCCATGGGCCACGGCCTCGCGCCCCCCAACCGCATCCGCTGGGCGCTGACGCGGGCGAATTGATATCTGCATTTCGCCGGGAGCGGACGCGAACTAGTGCTGCGATGCGCCTCGGTACTCATCAATGGCGCGTGTGCCTTGCTCTAGTCGCCATGTGTCATTCGGATCGATCCCTGGACCGTTCGCCAAGTTAGCGTCGATGGGAGCCGATAGGAGCCAAGCGACGATGACGGTCCGAACTTCTGGGTCGACGTCGGACCAGAATATCTGCTCTCTCGGATCGAGCGATGCGAGAGAGGAAAGCTCTGTCGCAAGCTTCGCAATTTGAAGGAGTGCGTTCCCACTCGCCTCGCTGAGCCACTCTTGCAGAACGGGTTCCAAGTCTTCTCCGAGCGATGCAACTGCGCACAACCACTCCGAGGCATCACTTCCGTCGTCGGGGTGCCCGTGAATGGAATCGCGCAGTGCGGCAAGGAAAAGCGCCGACACTGCCTGTTGTTCGGATTGCGGCCAAGTCCGCCACTGCGCCATCTTAAGCCGTGACGCTATTACTGGCGGCTGCGTTCCCATCCACTCCGAGGCTCGAACCGCCTGCTCAAGAATGCGTGGCAAGAAGTGTTTGTAGTCAGTGATCGAACCGACCGTCGTTAGCGCCCAACCCGAATAAGGGCCGATCTCCTCCCCCTTAAGCTCGCGAAGAGGCGCGCTAGACAAAGTGCTTAGAATTTTCGCCGGATCGCGCGTCGGCGAAGCTTCCAGGCGCGTAGGACGAGGATAGCCCGAGAACGCCTCATACACGGCGTCGAGGGCACTAAGGAGTGCGGAGCTAGGGTCCATGCTTCTGCAATACAACGGAAGGTCCAATGTCTGAATTGGGCCAATTGCGAACCCCCGGCGCCGCTGCGGCAGAATCGCGTCAGGGCTCCGCTTTTTCCGGAGAATCCCCTAAAAGCCGCCACATGGCCCAAGACATCCTCCCCATCCGCCGCGCGCTCATTTCGGTTTCCGACAAAACCGGCCTCATCGAGCACGCCAAGGCGCTCGCTGATCTTGGCGCGGCGCTCGTCTCCACGGGCGGCACACAGAAGGCGATCGCGGATGCGGGGCTTGCGGTGAAAGACGTTTCCGCCGTCACCGGGTTTCCGGAAATGATGGATGGCCGCGTGAAGACGCTGCACCCGAAAGTGCACGGCGGCTTGCTGGCGCTACGCGATAACGCTGAACACACGCAGGCAATGAAAGAGCACGGCATCGAGGCGTTCGACGTGCTCTACGTGAATCTCTATCCGTTCGAAGCCACGGTCGCCCGCGGCGCCGATTTCGAAACTTGCATCGAGAACATCGACATCGGCGGCCCAGCCATGATCCGCGCCGCGGCGAAGAATTACGGCTTCATCGCCGTCGCCACCGATGCTGACGACATGGAAGCCATTCTCGCCGAAGCCAAACAGCACGGCGGCACGACGCTGGCGCTGCGCAAGCGGCTCTCGGCCAAGGCCTTCGCCCGCACCGGCGCCTACGACGCCGCGATCTCCACCTGGTACGCCAATCAGCTCGAGCAGGACGCAGCGCCGGTCTATCGCAGCTTGAGCGGCAAGTTGCGCCAAACCTTGCGCTATGGCGAAAATCCGCACCAGCACGCAGCGTTCTACGTCACCAATGAACAGCGCTTTGGCGTCGCCACCGCCAAACAGCTGCAAGGCAAAGAGCTGAGCTACAACAATCTGAACGACACCGACGCCGCGTTCGAACTGGTCGCCGAATTCGATCCCAAGGAAACCGCCGCGGTCGCCATCATCAAGCACGCCAATCCATGCGGCGTCGCCGAAGGCGCGAACCTGCTCGAAGCCTACAAGCGCGCGTTCGAGTGCGATACGACCTCAGCCTTCGGCGGCATCGTCGCGCTCAACCGCCGGCTGGACAAAGCGACAGCCGAAGCGATCGCGGAGATTTTCACCGAAGTCGTCATCGCGCCGGAGGCCGATGAGGACGCGGTTTCGGTGTTCGCGAAGAAGAAGAACCTGCGCCTGCTCGTCACCGGCGGCCTGCCCGATCCGGCCGCGCCCGGGCTTTCGATCAGAACCGTGTCAGGCGGCTTTCTCGCCCAGAACCGCGACAATGGCCGCATCAGCGCCGCCGATCTCAAGCTCGTCACCAAGAAGAAGCCGAGCGAGGCGCAAATCCGCGACATGATTTTCGCCTTCAAGGTCGCCAAGCACGTCAAATCCAACGCCATCATCTACGCGCGCGACGGCGCCACGGTCGGCATCGGCGCGGGGCAAATGAGCCGCGTGGATTCAGCGCGCGTGGCGCGGCTCAAAGCCGAAGACGTCGCGCACGCGAACGGTTGGCGCGAGCCGAAGACGATCGGCAGCGTCTGCGCCTCCGACGCCTTCTTCCCCTTCCCCGATGGCCTCTTGCAAGCCGCGCAAGCCGGCTCCACCGCCGTCATTCAGCCCGGCGGCTCAATCCGCGACGACGATGTGATCAAAGCCGCCGACGAAGCCGAACTGGCCATGGTCTTCACCGGCATGCGCCACTTCCGGCACTGAGGCGCCTTAGATCGGCGCCTGTTCAGTTGCTTGCGGGGCCGCCAAGGCTTGCGTAATCGCGGCGCGCACTTCTTCGGACGTGGGCTCGGTGCGCGTCGGAAACGCCGCGATCAGACGTCCATCGCGACCGATCAAAAGCTTATGGAAATTCCAGCCCGGCACCGCCGCTTCGCCGAGCTGTGTTTCCGCCCAAGCATAAAACGGATGCCGCGCATCGCCGACGACTTCGGTCTTGCCGGCCATCGGGAACGTCACGCCGTAATTGAGCGAGCAGAACTCCTGAATCTCTTCTGCGCTGCCCGGCTCCTGGCCCATGAAATTGTTCGACGGCACGCCTAGCACTTCGAAGCCCTGATCGTGATATTCCGCGTAGATTTCCTGCAGCCCTTCATATTGCGGCGTGAATCCACAGCGCGATGCGGTGTTGACCACCAGCACGACTTCGCCATCGAAGGCCGTCATCGGCACGCGGTCGGTCCAGAGCCCAGTGAACTCGAACTGATAGGCTGCCTCCTGGCCGGCGACAGGCGCGGCCGCCGCAAATCGGGCGCGTTGTTCTTCCACGGCTGCCGCCACGACGGCGCTGCGCTCGGCGGCGACATCGGCGCTTGGCGGCGGCGGCGCGCGGTTGCAGGCTGCCAGCGCGAGGGTGGCGACAATGAAGGCAGTCCATTTCATGGGCATCGGCGCCCCTCCCAAATCGAGACGTCCCAGCTTGGCGCAGGCGGGGCTGCCGCGCCAGTCTTGCGCGATGGCTCAGTTGGCCGTCATGGTGATTATATTGCTTGTGGGAGTAGCAATGCCCGCCGAGGCCCAGGCCGAAACATTGGCGCGCCGGATCGCCACGCTGGAGCCGCATTTCAGCGTCGCCCGGCCCGAAACGTCCGAGCGCGCGCCCGTCGTCATCATGCTGCATGGCTGTGGCGGCCCGCGCCCGTTCCAAGACGAGATGGCCGAGATCGTGGTCGCCGCCGGCGCGGCGGCGGTGCAGGTCGATTCCTTCGCCCCGCGCCGCATCAGCCGCGTCGCCGCCATCGCCACCGTGTGCACCGGCGCGCAGCTGCGCGGGCCCGAACGCGCCGGCGATCTCTACGCCGCGCTGGGCTGGGTCCGGACACAGCCCTGGGCCGATCCGGACCGCATCGTCGCGCTCGGCTGGAGCCATGGCGGCTGGACCATCATGGACGCGCTCTCGTTGCGCTCCGGCGCGGAGATGGCGCGCCTCACTGGCATCACCGATCTGCCGGACGAGCCGCTCACCGGACTTGCCGGCGCGCTCATCGTCTATCCCTACACCGGCATCGGCTCTTATGTCGGCCAGCGCGAGTGGCGCATCGCTCCGCCCAGCGTCGCCATCGTCGCCCAACACGATTACATCGTCGGCGCGACGCGCGGCGCGCTGATGCGCCAGCGCGCCCGCGGCGCTCCGCTCGACGTGCTGGTGTTCGAAAACGCGACGCACGCCTTCGAGGATCGCTATGCCGAAGATCCGCGCGTGCGCTATAATCCCGCCGCCACCGCGCGCGAGCATCGGCTGCTGCGCGAGACCATCGCCAGCCTTACGACCGAGCCTGAAGCGGCGGTGCTGACTAGCGCAGCGACCCCACCAGCGCGTTGAACTCGGCCGAAACCAGCATCAGCTTGGCGAAGGTCCACGGCCCCTGCCCGTTGAGTTCGGCGAACGCTTCGCGCGCGCGCTGCGCCGGCTGACCGAGCGAAGCCACCCAGCCGCGCGCCGCTTCTTCGGCCCAAGCATGATCCGCATTCTTCGGCGGCGCGCCGATGGCGGCAGCCGCAGCTTCGGCGAGGCGCAACTGCCGATCGCCGAAATCCTGCGCGGCGCGGCGCAGCACCAGACGATCCCAGTGCTGTTCAAGCTTCATGTTCGTCGCCGCGTCGCGCAGCGCATCGAGGCCAAACTCCGCGCCGATCACCGAGTGCAGACGGCTCGCGGCCTGGATCGGCCAGCTGCAGCGGCGCGTCAGATCCGCCACGTCTAGCGCCAGAGTGAATGGCGACAGTAGCGCGGCATCGTGCGCGAGTTCTTCCGGCGCCCCCAGATCACTCAGCATGCGCTGACGCACTTCCACGCGCTCGCGCTCGACCGCAGTCAGATCATCCCAGAGAAACGCGCGCTGCGCTTGAACCGTATCCTTGTAGCGCTTCACCACATCGAGGATCGACGGCGGCTGATCGTTTTCAAAGCCCGCATTGCGCGAAAGGTAAAGCGTCGCGCGCCTGAGCGCGCCGCCGACGCGCTGGTGCAGCGCGATCTGCGCCGCCGCGGGTGCGACGTTGTCGAGCGCGTTGATACGGTCGACCATGTCCTCAAGATCGAAGATGCGCCGCGCCGCCTCGAACGAACACGCCACCGTCACCGCATTCGCGCGCGATACGTCGCGGATGCGGTCCACGAATGAAGGCCCGCAGCGGTTGATGAGATCATCCGCCAATTGCGTGGCGATGATTTCGCGCCGCAGCCTGTGCGTCGCCATTTGCGCTTCGTACTTCCAGAGGTCGTTCGGGAAATACTGCTTCAGCGGTTCGGCGAAGGCTGGATCGTCCGGCGCAGACGAACTGACCAACGCATCGAAGAGATCGATCTTGGCGTACGCTACGAGCTTGGCGAGCTCGGGCCGAGTCAGTCCATGCTTGGCCGCGCGCAGCGCTGCGATTTCGCCGGCCAGCGGCAGCCCTTCCACGCGGCGCGATAGCTTGCCGGCCTGCTCCAGGCGCTGAATGAAACGCTCGTGGCTGTCGAGATCGGCAGCCGCCGTCGCTTGCGCGATCGAGATCGCGCCGGTCTGATCGTAATTGTCCGCCAGCACCAAAGCGGCGACTTCGTCGGTCATCGCTTCCAGGAGCTTGTCGCGCTTCTCCGCCCTGAGCACGCCGGCGCGGATCGCGCCCGTGAGTAGGATCTTGATGTTGACCTCGTGGTCCGAGGTGTCGACACCGGCGGAATTGTCGATCGCATCGGTGTTGATGCGCCCGCCGGTGCGCGCAAAAGCGATGCGGCCCTTCTGCGTGACGCCGAGGTTCGCCCCCTCGCCCACCACCAGCGCGCGCACGTCTTCGGCATCGACGCGGATGGCGTCATTGGCCTTGTCGCCGACGTCGGCGTGCGTCTCGGCGCGGCCCTTGATGTAATTGCCGATGCCGCCGAACCACAGGAGCTCGCACGGCGCCTTCAGCAGCGCCGACATCAGTTCAGCCGGCGTCACGCTGCCCTTGTCGAGCCCCGTCAGCGCGGCGATTTCCTTACTCACCTCGATCGACTTCGAGCTGCGCGAGAACACGCCCCCGCCCTTCGAGATCAGCTTTTTGTCGTAGTCCTGCCAGCACGAGCGCGGCGTATCGAACAGGCGCTTGCGCTCTATCCAGCTGGCTTCGCAATCTTTTGGATTGGGATCGATGAAAATATCTCGGTGATCGAACGCCGCCAGCAGCCGGATCTTGCGCGAGAGCAGCATGCCGTTGCCGAACACGTCGCCCGACATGTCGCCGACACCGATGACGGTGAATTCTTCTTCCTGGATGTTCTTGCCGATTTCGCGGAAGTGGCGCTTCACCGCTTCCCAGGCGCCGCGGGCAGTGATGCCCATGCCCTTATGGTCGTAACCAACCGAACCGCCCGAGGCGAAGGCATCGCCCAGCCAGTGGCCGTATTCGGCCGAAATGCTGTTGGCAACGTCTGAAAACGCGGCCGTGCCCTTGTCCGCGGCGACGACGAGGTACGCATCATCATCATCCCAGCGCACCACCGCGCGCGGCGGCGTGATCGCGTCATCGACAATGTTGTCGGTGATGTCGAGCATGCCGCGCAGGAACGTCTTATAGGCTTCGACGCCCGCTTCCTGGAAACCCGTCGCGCCGCGCGGCGGCAGCCGTTTCGGGAAGAAGCCGCCCTTCGCGCCCACCGGTACAATGATCGCGTTCTTCACCTGCTGCGCCTTGACGAGATCGAGCACCTCGGTGCGGAAGTCATCGCGCCGATCGCTCCAGCGCAAACCGCCGCGCGCGACCGGGCCAAAGCGCAAATGCACACCTTCGACCTGCGGGCTCGCCACCCAGATTTCGCGATACGGTTTCGGCGCCGGCAGCTCGGCCACCGCGTGGCTGTCGATCTTGAACGACATGTACGGCTTCGGTCCGCCGTCCGCCGCTGGCTGATAATAATTCGTCCGCCGGATCGCCTTGATGAGATGGGCGATGCGCCGCAAAGCGCGGTCTTCGTCGAGGCTGACGACCTCATTTAGCGCCGCTTCCAGCAGAAACTCGAGCTTGGTCGAGCGCACCTGCCGCGTTTCCATCGACTCCGGCAGATTGGGATCGAACCGCGCCTTGAAGAACGCCAAAATCAGCGCAGCGATACGCGGATTGTTGGCAAGCGCTTGTTCCTGGATCGCTTGCGAAGGATCGAGGCCGGTCTGTTGGCGATAGCGCGCCAGCGCCCGCACCAGCGCCGCTTCGCGCCACGAACATGGGAGCGCCAGGATCAGACGATTGAAACCGTCGCTCTCGGCACGAGTGTTCCAGACCGCCTCGAACGCGTCTTCGAACTTCTTGCCCGCTGCTTCCAGATTAATCGGCTTGCCGTCAGCCGAACGTGTTTCAATGTCGTGCACGAAGATCCGCTGCGGCGGATGACGCGTGTTGGCCTTCAGATTGAGTTCGAAATTGACCTCCGAGTCGACGAAGAGGCCCATGTTCTCCAGGATCGGCACCGTCGCCGAAAGCGCCAACACGTCGCCGCGCGTGTAGAACTTGCAGCGCATGATGTTGTCGCTGTCGCTCGCCTGCCGGTAGGCGCGCACGCAGATGGTTTCATCGTCGCGCCCGGCGAGGATTTCCGCAGCATCGGTCAGCGCTTCATCGACACTATAGCGTTCCTGATAAGCCGCGGTGAACGCGTTCTCGAATCGGTTCGCCGCTTCTTCGCGCGCCGCAGCATCGAACGCGGACGAGCGCATCAGCTCGCGCGCGAAAGCGTCTTCCCAGGTATGCGTCAGCGAAGCGACTTCGGCGTCGAGCGCGAGGAGATCGGGATTCGGCCGCGTCTTGTCGATATCGCCAATAACGAACAGCACCCGCGCCAGCTGCCCTTCCCCGAGCTGCGGCGTGAAGCTCTCCACCTGCCCGCCATAAGCGCGCGCGATCGCTTCGCCGACGCGCTCGCGCACCTGCGAGTTGAAGCGATCTTTCGGAATGTAGGCGAGCGCCGTGACGAAGCGGTTGAAGCGGTCGCGGCGGATGAAGACGCGCGCGCGCGGCCGGTCGAGCAAGTGCAGGATGCCCTTGGCCGTCGCCAGCAATTCTTCGCGGCTGATCTGCCAGAGCTCTTCGCGCGGATAGTATTCGATAATCTTGCGCAGCGTCTTGGCGCTGTGGCCGCCGGGGGTGAAGCCGGCCTGGTTCATCACCCACTCGGCTTTGCGGCGCAGCACCGGGATGTTGCGCGTGGCTTCGGTGAAGCTTTCGCTGGTGAAAAGCCCGACGAAGCGCACTTCGCCGATCGCCTCGCCCTGCGCATTGTAGCGTTTGACGGAGATGTAGTCCGCCATCGTACGCCGGTGCACGCGTGCGCGGATCGTCGACTTTGCCACCACCAGCGGATTGGGCTCGGCCACCAGCCGCTTCAGTTCTGGCGTCAGCACCATCGGCTCGGCCGAGGAGCGCAGCACGTAAAGATCGAGATCGCGCAACACGCCGAGGCACGATGCGCTCTGGATCTCCGGCTCATCCGGCTTGTAGCTGCCGTCAGGCAACCGCTCGTAACGATAATCCCGCGAGCCCAGGAACGTAAACTTTTCCGCCGCCAGCCATTTCAGCAGCGCCACCGCTTCGGCGACTTCTTCGGCCGGCGCGTTGGTGGTCGCTTCTTCCAGCTCTTCCGCCGCATGCAGCATGCGCTGACGCATGGCCTGAAAGTCGTGCACCGCTGCTTTTACGTTCGCGAGCGTCGCGCGCACGCCTTCGTGCAGCGCCCGCGCGCGCTGTTCGGAAAGCCGCGGCAAGTGAATTTGAATGAGCGAGTCGCGTCCGTGACCCGACGCCGCCGGCGCGACCGGGTGAAACATCGCCAGCGCGGCAATGCCCTGGTCCGCCAGTTCACCCATGACGGAATCGACCAGGAACGGCATGTCTGGCCCGGCGATCTCAAGCACGTCGCGGTCGATCGCCCGACCGCCGGCGCCGACGCCGCGGCGAATGCGTGTGCATTGCTCCTCGCAAGCACGCTCCGACCGCCAGATCCAGAAATCGTGCGCCAGTTGCGCCAAGTCTTCGACGGAAAGATCGCCGAGTTCATCGGCTGAAGCGTCGTCGTAAAGCCCGCGTAGGAAGGTCTCGGCGGCGTTGTCGAGCTTGCTGCCGGTGCGAAATGCCGGCCACGGGCCTTTGGCGGCAGTTTCTACGAATTGATCGACCGATTGCGGCAATTCCTGTCGCGCGGCGGCGTCCATGGGGGCGTTTCCTTATCTTTCGCGGAACCTAGCCTCACCCGCGTAAGGTGCAACTGGCGTAAGCGCGCACACGCGGACGTGAGCCGTGCATTGCCGCATAACCAGGGAACGCGCGCACGGAACATGGCGTTGCCGGAACACGATGTTCATCCGAGATCACCTCAACATTGTCGCCCAATGGGCCCGCGAACAGCTGGCAACAACCGCCCAGACGCCCACCGGCGCGGACGTGCTGCGCCAGCTCATCGACGCCGCCGACGTGTTGCGGGACGAGCTGACCTACGAACCTGAAACTCTGGCTGAAAATGTTGTCGCGCTAGCCGATTTCCGCCGCCGCGCCAGCTAGCGGCGCGCCAACACGAAGCGGCGCCGTCCGTCCGGGGCCAGCTGTCCGACCGCGCCAGCCGGC
>JAEYPY010000258.1 GCA_023410295.1 Pseudomonadota bacterium
CTGAGATGGCTTTTAGGGATTAACCCTCTGTCACCACCATTGTAGCACGTGTGTAGCCCCACGCGTAAGGGCCATGAGGACTTGACGTCATCCCCACCTTCCTCCGGCTTGCCACCGGCAGTTCCACTAGAGTGCCCAGCTTAACCTGATGGCAACTAGTAGCGAGGGTTGCGCTCGTTGCGGGACTTAACCCAACATCTCACGACACGAGCTGACGACAGCCATGCAGCACCTGTGTTCCAGCCAGCCGAACTGAAGGAAGTCATCTCTGACGACCATACTGGACATGTCAAACGTGGGTAAGGTTCTGCGCGTTGCTTCGAATTAAACCACATGCTCCACCGCTTGTGCGGGCCCCCGTCAATTTCTTTGAGTTTTAACCTTGCGGCCGTACTCCCCAGGCGGAGAGCTTAATGCGTTAGCTGCGTCACCGACACGCATGCGTGCCGACAACTAGCTCTCATCGTTTACAGCGTGGACTACCAGGGTATCTAATCCTGTTTGCTCCCCACGCTTTCGCGTCTCAGCGTCACTACAAGCCCAGCAAGTCGCCTTCGCCACTGGTGTTCCTGCGAATATCTACGAATTTCACCTCTACACTCGCAATTCCACTTGCCTCTGCTTGAGTCCAGGCTGGAAGTTTTGGAGGCAGTTCCGAGGTTGAGCCTCGGGATTTCACCCCCAACTTTCCAGCCCGCCTACACGCGCTTTACGCCCAGTAAATCCGAACAACGCTAGCCCCCTTCGTATTACCGCGGCTGCTGGCACGAAGTTAGCCGGAGCTTCTTCTTTGGGTACCGTCATTATCGTCCCCAACGAAAGGATTTTACAACCCTAGGGCCTTCATCATCCACGCGGCATGGCTGGATCAGGCTTTCGCCCATTGTCCAAGATTCCCCACTGCTGCCTCCCGTAGGAGTCTGGGCCGTGTCTCAGTCCCAGTGTGGCTGGTCGTCCTCTCAGACCAGCTACGGATCGTCGCCTTGGTAGGCTTTTACCCCACCAACTAGCTAATCCGACGCGGGCCGATCCTAAGGCGATAAATCTTTCACCTTGCGGTCACATTTGGTATTGCTCCCAGTTTCCCGGGAATATTCCAAACCTTAGGGCACGTTCCCACGTGTTACTCACCCGTCTGCCACTCCCCTTGCGGGGCGTTCGACTTGCATGTGTTAAGCCTGCCGCCAGCGTTCGTTCTGAGCCAGAATCAAACTCTCAGGTTGAGTTGACTTCTGACATGTCATCGAGAGCTCGAAAGCCTCGATGCGCCGGTTAAAGCGTATGCGTTTTATGTAACGGGAACCGACGCACATTCCGAAGCCCGAAAGCTCCGGTCTGTAAGTCAGTTATAGTTCCAGAAAACACATAACGTCAGCGTCGCTTGGCTCACCATTGCTGGCTCGCCCGCAGCACGCCGCCGCCTGCGTTTCCCTTCTCCAAAATCACAATGTCAAAGAGCGCCCTACAGAGATGCCTCTCTGCACCCGCACATAGTGAGCCGAAGCCCGAACATGCGGGCCGAAACCGTTTCAGGTCCCGGCGGGAAGGCGCGGTTTCTATGCGCGCCCCTCAGCTATGTCAACGACCTTTTCGCGCAGAATTCACATTTCTCAGCGACGTAAAAAACGTCAGCAAAATCAATGTGATTTCCGTGCGCCCACCGACAACGCCGTTCGCGCCAGTCGTTTGGGGATCGCAACGTCCTTAACTTATCGATTCCCCTCAGAGGCTTCAAGCCTCATCAGCGATCGCCCGCTGGCCTGCCAGAGCGGCGCGGGTCTCCACAAATGGTGAGTGTAATCACTATTTCAAGAGGCTTGCGGGGCGCTGAGGCCGGCCCACTCCCCTAGAGGAGCGGCGCGGCCAGCCTAGATGGCGGCGCTTTGGGGCCGTTCAAGGGCCGCTAGTGCGTTGCGATGTAGGCGTGCATGGCGGCCGCCTCCGCCTCCACCGCGGCGATGCGATGCTTCACCAGGTCGCCAATCGAGACGATGCCCGCGAGTTTGCCGCCGTCGAGCACGGGCAGATGGCGAATGCGCCGATCGGTCATGCGCGCGAGGCCTTCGTCGATTGTCTCGTTAGGCGCCGCGGTGACGACCTGGCGCGTCATCACGCTAGCCACCGTATCGCTGAGGCTGGAGCCGCCGCGGCGCGCGATTTCCCGCACAATATCGCGTTCCGACACGACCCCGGCGATGGCGCCGTCTTCGCCAACGACGACCAGCGCGCCCACGCGCTTGTCCGTCAGCAAACGTGCGGCGTCTTCAAGTGTCGTCTCCGCCCGCGCGGTGTGCACGGCGGCGCCCTTGTCGCGCAGGACGTGAGCGATCAGCATGGCGTTCCTCCCTGGATCCACCTGTTGATGGGCGAGCATGCGCCGCACGCGCACGCGCTTCAAGCGCGAACACCCTGTTGGTACCGGTTCCGTCCGGCGGTAAGCTTAATCGCGATGGCTGCGTACAAAGACCGGGTGAAAGAGGATCTCGACCGCTGGATCGCGGCCGGTCTCGTGCCGGCCGAGCAGCGAGCGGCGATCCTTGCGACCATTCCTGAAACGCGCCGGCTCGATGCAGCGACGGCGCTTGCTTGGGTCGGCGGCGTGCTGCTTGGCATTGCCGTCATCGCTTTCGTCGCCGCCAATTGGGAAGGCATGGCGAAACTCGTGCGCTTTGCCGTGCTGCTCGTCTCGTTCCTCTCCATTGCCGGCCTCGCCGCGTGGGCCGCACACAAGGAGCGGCCAATCGCCAGCAACATCTTGCTGATGATCGCAGCGCTCGTGTTCGCTGCATCGATCGGACTGACGGGCCAGATCTTCGACATCGCCGGCGATCCGCGTTCTGCATCCTACGGCGCGGGCCTGGCCGCATTCGCCCTCGCGCTTGCAGGTCGTTCGACCGGCGCGGCGACAGTCGGGCTCATCTTCATCGCGCTTGGCGACTTCACTGAGCGCTCGTGGTTTTCCAACGCGGAGACGGAAGCGCCATGGATGCTGCTCTTTGCGCCACTCGGCGGATATCTCGCTTTGCGCTGGGGCTCGGCGCCGCTTGCACACGTCGCGGCGCTTGCAGTCATCTATTGCTTCGGTTGGTTCTCCGGACGCACGGAAGCAGACGCTGGCGTCTTCCTTTTCATCTCGATCCTGCTCGCGGCGATGGCCGGCGGCGCGCGCTGGCTGTTCAATCAGGACCGGCCATTTGCCGGGGTTTTCTATGGCTGGTTCGCCGTGGCGGCGCTCACCTTCTTCGCCATCGCCGGCTATCTGCCGTGGTTCGGCGATGAAGAGAGCCAAGGCGCGGGCGCAGCGCATCGCATCGTCTGGCTTGCTGCGTCTGGCGGCGTGCTGGCGCTTGGCCGCTATGACCGTCATGCGCTCGTCAGCGCGATCGGCGTCTTGAGTCTCATCGTCGCGATCTGCGCGCTGCTCACCGATCTCGGCCTCGATCTCTTGGCCGCTGCCGGCGTCTTCCTTGTCTGCCCGATCGCTGCG
>JAEYPY010000174.1 GCA_023410295.1 Pseudomonadota bacterium
TCGCGCCCCCCCCCCCCCGCCCCCCCACGGATGAGGGGTGAAGCGCGGAGTTCTGAAGCATCGAGCCAGCACCCCTCACCTGGCGCGCTGACGCGCGCCTGTCCTCTCCCGCGCGGGAAGAGGACGAAAGCTGCGCTTAGCGGCGCAGGCCCAGCTTCTCGATCAGCGCTTGGTAGCGCGCTTGATCGCGGCTCTTGAGGTAGTCGAGCAACCGGCGGCGCTGAGAGACCATCTTGAGCAGGCCCTGGCGCGAGTGGTTGTCCTTCTTGTGCGTCTTGAAGTGCTCGGTGAGGTTGGCGATGCGCTCGGAGAGGATGGCCACCTGCACCTCGGGCGAACCGGTGTCGGTCTTGCCCTTGGCGTTGTCACGGATGAGCGCAGCCTTGCGCTCGGCAGTAATCGACATCGGAACTCCTATTGATCTGCAATGTGAAACACGCGGGTCGGCCGAAATTGGCCGGCGCGTACGTCACCCAGCGCAACCGCCTTGCCCTCGAACAGGGCGACCGCGGCGCGGGAGGCGTCCTGCCCGGCTACGGTGCGATCGCGGAACTTCGGCTTCAGCGCCTCCATCACATGCGGAAGGAGAACGATGGGCCGTCCTTGTCTGAGCTTGAACGCGTCCTCGCCGTTGACGGCCAGTGCCGGGATGTCGTCCAGCGCGGTCTCAACGGGCTTCAGGCGTTCTGACGCGGCGCCCTTATGGCGCAAATCCTCCAGCGCGTCGAGGGTCACTGATTCGGCTTCGGTAAACGGGCCAACGGCGGCGCGGCGCAGCCGCCAAACATGGCCTTCCGCGCCAAGCTTTGCCGCCAGATCGCGCACCAGGGCGCGGATGTAGAAGCCCTTGCCGGATCGGACCCGGAAGTGGGCGAGATCGTCCCCCTCGGTTCCAACCAGTTCGGCCTCGTGGACCACCACGGAGCGCGCCTCGAGCTCCACCGCCTCGCCCGAGCGGGCGATATCATAGGCCCGCTCGCCATCCACTTTGACGGCGCTGAACTGGGGCGGGATCTGCTCGATCTCGCCGTGAAAGCCCGCCAGCGCCTCGCGGATCGCCGTTTCGCCGGGGCGCACGTCGCTGGTGGCGACCGGCTTGCCCTCGCGGTCCTGCGTGTCGGTCGAAACGCCCCACTTGATGGTGAAGAGGTAGACCTTCTGCGCCTCCATCAGCCACGGCACGGTCTTGGTCGCTTCACCAAGCGCGATCGGCAGCACGCCGGACGCGAGTGGATCGAGCGTGCCGGCATGGCCCGCCTTGTTGGCGTTGAAGATGCGCCGCACCGCGGAGACGGCGTGCGTCGAGGTCATGTCGAGCGGCTTGTCGAGCACAACCCAGCCGGAAACGTCCTCGCCCTTCTTGCGCTTACCCATCTTGGTCTTCGTCCTTGCGCGTCAGGTCGCGCGCGACGTCTGGGCTCGCGAGCAATTCATCGATGTGGCGTGCTTCGTCGTAGGAAACGTCCGGCTCGAAATGCAGTTGCGGCGTGAAGCGCAGCTCCACTTCGCGCGCCAACCGGCCACGCAGGAAGGCAGAAATGCGCGTGAGACCATGCGCGATGGTTTGCGGGTCTTCCGGCCCCAGCGCCGAGACGAACGCGGTCATGTGCTGCAAATCGGGCGATGCACGCACTTCGCCGACCGTGATTGAAACGCCCGCCAGCGCCGGATCGCGCAATTCCTCGCGCGCCAGGATCTGCACCAGGGCGTGACGCACCAACTCAGCCGCGCGCAATTGGCGTTGCGAGGGGCCGCCCCGTTCCGAACCTCTGCCCTTGCGATTCATCTCACTGCGCCGTGTAAGCGTAGGCGTTGCAAAGCCCGGGGTCGCGGCCGGAGGGCGGGGCTTCATCGCCGCGGAACGCCGCGATCTTGAACACCCAGCGGCCACTGCCATCGACGAATTCGCTGACGGCCATGTAGCGCGTGCGCTCCTGGCCGCAGAGGCCGCCTTGACTGGCGCTGTTGGTCACGTTTTCGGATTGCACACGGAAAAGATACGCCGAAACGCGCGGATCGCCTTCGAGCACGGCGGCGAAGCTCTGCCCGCCGACGCCAGAGCGCGAATCCGCCGGCACTTCCTGGTAAGGCTGCGCCTGGATGGTGATGCCGTTGGCGAACGCAAACACCACCGGCCCGCCGCGGCGGTCGAGCAAACTCACGCGCAGATTTCCCGAGACACGCCGCGCCGTATCGGAGGACGCGCGCCATTGCGAGCGCGCCACCGCCGGCTCTTCCTGCGGCACGACATCTAGGCTGCGCGATTCCGGCTCGACAATTGTCGAGCGGCGCACGTTCGGCGCTTGCTGAGTCTGCTCCTCGCGCGAGCAGCCGGCCAAAGCCACGCTCAACGCCGCCGCCGCAAGGATCAGTCTGCGCATCCCCGCTGAGCCCCTAGAGCGAGCGCTGGACGACTTCGACGTTGAAGCACTCGATCACGTCGCCCTGCTTGATGTCCTGGAACGGACCGAAGCTCATGCCGCACTCTTGGCCGGCGACCACTTGATCCACTTCGTCCTTGAAGCGCTTCAGGGTGGTGAGCACGCCCATTTCCTGGATGACGACGTTGTCGCGCAGGATGCGGACCTTAGCGCCCTTGCGGACGACGCCTTCGCTGACGCGGCAGCCGGCGACCTTGCCGACCTTCGAGATGTTGAACACCTCAAGCACCTGCGCGTTGCCCAGGAAGGTTTCGCGCGTTTGCGGCGCGAGCATGCCGGACATGACGCCTTTGATGTCGTCGATCAGGTCGTAGATGATCGCGTAGTAGCGGATCTCAACGCCTTCACGCTCGGCCAAGTCGCGCGCTTCCTTCGAGGCGCGGACATTGAAGCCGATCAGCGGCGCGCCTGACGTCTTCGCCAGCTGCACGTCGCTTTCATTGATGGCGCCGACGCCCGAAAGCACCACGCGCGCGCGCACTTCTTCGTGCGCCAGCTTATCGAGCGAGCCGACGATGGCTTCGGCCGAACCTTGCACGTCGGCCTTGATCAGGACCGGCAGCTCCTTCGCCGTCGAATCCTTGAACTTGGCCATCATGCTTTCGAGCGACGTGCGCACGCCGCCGCCGCCATTGGCGCGCTGGCGTTGCTTCTGGCGCTGACGGTAGTTCGCGACTTCGCGGGCGCGGTTCTCGTTCTCGACGACGTTCAGCGTATCGCCCGGATCGGGCACGCCTTCGAGACCCATGATCTCAACCGGCTCCGATGGCCCCGCCGATTGCAGCTGCTGGCCGCGCTCATTGGTGAGCGCACGCACACGGCCCATCGTCGCGCCGACGACAACGATGTCGCCGCGCTTCAACGTGCCGGTCTGCACCAGCACGGTCGCAACCGTGCCCCGGCCGCGATCGAGCTTGGATTCAATCACCGCGGCTTCCGCCGGACGATCGGGATTGGCCTTCAAATCCATCACTTCGGCTTGCAGCAGCACTGTCTCGACCAGCTTGTCGAGATTGAGCCTCTTGGTCGCCGAGACTTCAACCGCAAGCGTGTCGCCGCCATGCGCTTCAGTCACGATCTCGTGCTGGAGCAAATCGGTCAGCACGCGCGTCGGATTGGCGTCTTCCTTGTCGATCTTGTTGATCGCGACAATGATAGGCGCACCGGACGCGCGGGCGTGATTGATCGCCTCCACGGTCTGCGGCATGACGCCGTCGTCGGCCGCAACCACCAAGATCACGATGTCGGTCACTTGCGCGCCGCGGGCGCGCATGGCCGTAAACGCGGCGTGGCCGGGCGTATCCAGGAAGGTGACGCGCTGACCATCGGCGAGCCGCACCTGATAGGCGCCGATATGTTGCGTGATCCCGCCGGCTTCACCAGCGGCGACATCGGTTTGACGCAGGGCATCGAGCAGCGATGTCTTGCCGTGATCGACGTGGCCCATAATGGTGACGACCGGCGGACGCGGCTGCAGGTTTTCCTCGGTATCGACGATGTCGCCGGCGAGGCCTTCTTCGACGTCGGATTCGGCCACGCGCTTGACCGAGTGACCGAACTCGGTCGCGATCAGCTCGGCCGTATCGGCGTCAAGCTCGTCGGCCTGCTTCAGCATCTGGCCTTGGCGCATCATGAACTTGATGATGTCGGCGACGCGCACCGCCATCCGGTTCGACAATTCCTGGACCGTGATGGTTTCCGGAATGACGACTTCGCGCTTGATCTGTTCGCGCTCGCCACTACCGCCCATCATGCGCGCGCGGCGTTCTTTTTCTTTCTGCTGCGCACGGCGATAAGCCGCCAGCGAACGCACGCGGTCGTCATCGCCCTCGGCGATGCGTTCGACCATGTCGAGCGTAAGTTTGCCTTCGCGGCGCTTCGGCTCACCCTTCTTGGCGGGCTTCGCAGGCGCAGCCGGCAGCGGCTTGCGCGCCGTCTTGATGCGCCCGCCCAATTCGTCGAGCAGGTTGTTCTGTTGCTGCGCCGGGGCGCGTTGCTGCTGCTGTTGTTGCGGCGCACGCGCTTCAGCCGGCGCAGGCGCGGCTTCGGCTTGTTCGGCTTCCGATTCAGCGCGGCGGCGCGCTTCGGCCTCAGCTTCGAGCGCTTCCAGTTCGGCCGTCTTGCGGCGCTGCGCGTCCTCAAGCGCGCGGCGCTGTTCTTCTTCGGCGCGCATGCGTTGCTCGCGCGCTTCACGCTCGGCGAGCGCGCGGCGCACAGCTTCGTCACGGCGGCGCGCTTCTTCATCGCTGATGCCGCCTGGCGGCGTCGGCGCTGGCTTCGGCGCGGGCGCTTCAGCGGCGGGCGCCGCACGCGTGCGCAGCGGCGGCGGCACGCCAGGACCCGGCGCGCCAGGTGCAGCAGCGCCGCCGGCGCCCGGCCGGTTGATCGCGCGCTTTTCGCGCACTTCGACGGTCACTTGCTTGGTCCGCCCGTGCGAGAAGCTTTGCCGCACAGTCCCGGCGCTCGCTGTACGCGTCAGCGTCAGCGGTTTGCGGCCAGAAGCGGATTCTTTTTGTTCGTTACCGTCAGACATGCAGTCGAGTTGCCGATCCTAAACTTCACTTCACTCAAACGTCTTTGCGCTCGCCGCGTCCCTGGACTTCTGACGGTCCAGCAGCCGCGCCGCCCACTCCCACCGACACAAAGCGCCAGGAATCGGGCCAAGAGCCTGGAACGATGGCGCGGAACCCCGCGAGGCGACCGATCTCGGTCGCAAAGGCCAGCGCCAAACGCTCTTGAAGCAGGCAAGCGTGTATCACACGTTCCCGGCCCAATGCCACGCCCAAATCCTCGGCTGAAAAGCAGCCGACGGCGCCGGGCGGCCTGCCCCAGAGCCCTATATGGAGGCTCATCAGCTTTTCGCGACCCTCTTCGGCTCCGTCCTCTGCTTCGATCAGCAGAAAGAGCGGTTTTGCCCGGATCGCGGCTTCGACTTGCGTCGCGCCGATGGCGATGGCGCCGGCGCGGCGGGCGAGCCCCAGCTGATCGAGGCAGCGCTTGGCGAGCAGCGTCTCGGTTTGCGCGACAAGCTCGGGCGGCGCCTTTGCGTTGGTCTTGAAGGCGCGGGCGAAGGCGCCCTTTTTCACCGCCTGCTCCAGCGTCGCACGGTCGGCGCGCACCCAAGCGCCGCGCCCCGGCAGCTTAGAGGCCACGTCGGGAACGACAACGCCATCGGGGCCGAGCGCGAACCGAATGAGGTTCGTCTCGTCTCCGTGTTCAGACGTCACGATGCAGCGCCGCTCACGTCCGCGGCGCGTGCTTTCAGCTCCGATCTGGGAAGACGCCGGAATAATCATCCGCGCCTCCCTCTTCGGCGACCACTTCAGGCTCGGGCGGCGCTTCGATCCAGCCGGCGGCGATACGGGCGTTGAGAATGAGCGCGTCGGCCTGTTCCTGTGTCAGCTGGAAGTCCTCCAGCGCGCCCGGCTCGCGCACCCGCTCGCCATTCTTAGTTTCGAACCAGCCGCGCAGCTCGTCACCGGTGAAGCCGGCGAAGTCATCCAGCGTCTTCACACCCTTCTCGCCGAGCGCCACCAGCATTTGCGCCGTCAGGCCCGGCACGGCCTTCAGCGCGTCCTCGACGCCCAGTTCCACGCGCTTGGCCTCCAGCTCCGCCGCCTTGCGGTCGAGGAACTCACGCGCGCGCGCCTGCAATTCGTCGGCGATCTCGTCATTGAGGCCTTCGATCGAGGCCAGCTCCATCTGATCGACGTAAGCGATTTCCTCGACCGTCTCGAACCCTTCCGAAGCCAAGAGTTGGGCGAACATCTCGTCCACTTCCAGCGCCTGGATGAAGAGTTCGCTGCGTGCGGCAAACTCCTTCTGCCGGCGCTCGGATTCTTCGGCCTCGGTCAGAATGTCGATCGACCAGCCGGTGAGCTGCGAGGCTAGGCGCACGTTCTGGCCGCGGCGGCCGATCGCGAGCGAGAGCTGCGATTCCGCCACCACCACTTCAACCCGCGCCTCTTCCGGATCGAGCACGACCTTGGAGACTTCCGCCGGCTGCAGCGCGTAGACGATGAAGGTCGCCGGGTCCGGCGACCAAGGGATGATGTCGATCTTCTCACCCTGCAACTCGCCGACGACGGCCTGCACGCGGGCGCCACGCATACCGACGCAGGCCCCGACCGGATCGATGCTGGAATCGTGCGAAACTACGGCGATTTTCGCGCGCGAACCCGGATCGCGCGCCGCCGCCTTGATCTCGATCACGCCTTCATAGACTTCCGGCACTTCCTGCGCGAACAGGCGCGCCATGAATTCCGGCTTGGCGCGCGAGAGGAAGATTTGCGGGCCCTTGGTCTCGCGGCGCACGTCATAGATGTAAGCGCGCGTGCGGTCGCCGACGCGCAGGTTCTCGCGCGGAATGCTCTCGCTCTTGCGGATGACGCCCTCGGCGCGGCCGAGATCGACGATCACATTGTAGAACTCGACGCGCTTGACCACGCCATTGATGATCTCGCCGACGCGATCCTTGTACTCGCCGTACTGGCGCTCGCGCTCCGCCTCGCGAACCTCGTGATTGATCACCTGCTTCGCCGTTTGCGCGGCGACGCGGCCGAACTCGATCGGCGGCAGCGGCTCGTCGTATTCCTTGCCGACGACGGCATCCGGATCGGTCTTCTTGGCCACATCGATCATGATGTCGGTCGAGGGATTGAACGGGCGCGTCTCGGGATCGAGCACGCTGTCATCGACCACCGTCATGACGCGCTTCAGCGCCATCTCGCCGGTTTTTTGATCGATCGTGGCGCGGATATCGTGCTCGGCGCCATAGCGCGAGCGCGCCGCTTTTTGCAGCGCGTGCTCCATCGCCTCGATAACGATCTCCTTCTCGATCGACTTTTCGCGCGCCACCGCGTCGGCGATCTGCAGGATTTCGAGGCGGTTAGCCGAAATGCCGGTGCTCATCTTTCTCTTCCTCTTCCTTTCCACTGCTCCCCGCGGGCGGGGAGCTGTCAGTCCGCCGAAGGTGGACTGACAGAGGGGGCCAGCGCCGACGTCAGCCGGACGCACCCCCTCCGCTCGTTTCACTCGAACCTCCCCCGCTCGCAGGGGAGGAATTGTCGGCAGCTTCAGCCTGCCGCGCGCGTTTCAAATCGTCCTCGATCAGCTTGTCGGTCAGCACCAGGCGCGCATCCGACAACGCTGAGAATTTCAGCGTTGCCTCGCCGTGCTCAGTCGCCAGCGTGATGTCGTCGCCCGCGACTGCCGTGATGACGCCCTTCCAGCGGCGCTGGTTGCTGATCGGCACAGCGGTCTCGAGCTTGGCGTCAAAGCCGATGAAGCGTTCGAAATCCTCGATCCGCATCAAGGGGCGATCTATGCCGGGCGAGCTGATCTCCAAGTCGTACTCGCCCTGCACCGGGTCTTCCAGGTCGAACACCGGCGTCAGCGCGCGCGAAAGCCGGCCGCAATCGTCGATGCCCATCTGCCCGTCGCTGACGCGCTCGGCCATGATCTGCAGGCGCTTGCGGCGGTTCCCGGAGAGGCGAACGCGCACGATGCGGTAGCCGAGCTCGGCCGCCGTCGGCTCGATCAGCGCAATGACGCGCTCTTCGACTGGATTGGTGGCGCGCAGGCGCGAGCTCCCTTGGTCAAACAAAAAGCGGCGGAGCCCGGGGCCCCGCCGCTGAACCTCTCGTCGAGAGGCATCAGCGATGTAACGGATGGGGATATAGCCGGTTCAGGAAGGCTTTGCTAGCCCCCTTCGTCCCGCTTCAAGCGAGCGCCCGCGCGACGCTCAGCTTCGGCGCGACCAGAACGTGGTAGCGGAGCTTGCCCAGCAGGCAGCCGCCCAGCAGACCGAAGCCCAAGATGATGGGCTCGATCCCTTCGCCGCCCAGACCGCTCCCTTTCGCACGCGCGACACTCTCGGCCATCCCCAGTGCAATCGTAGCGCACAGGAGCCCCGCCGCGCCGCCGCCGGCGATGTCGTTCGATGGACGCGGCAGTCTCAGCGCTTTCCCGAGCGCGATGCCCAGCGGCATCGTCACCGCCGCAACGCTCAACGACACAACCGAGAAGAACGCACCCATCAGGGCGCCCATGATGATGGCGCCGCTCAAGACCATGGGAATAAGGTTGCCCGCCTCGTCGTTCGCGCTCGCCGCAACCAAGGCGACGGCGAGCAAAGCGGCCGCACCTGTGGCCATGGTTGCGCCAACCACCAGCGCCGCCGAGATGAAGAGGTTCTTCAGCATACGCGCAAGGCTAACGCAGCACGGCTAAGATTTCGGGCGCGGAGCTTGCCTAACGCGCGTTAGCCATGAGGCAGAAGCAAACGGCGAGCTTCACCTATATGCGCATTCGTTGCCCAAACGCCACGCTGCGCCAACATCCCTCGAAAATCTATCCCACATCTCCGCCGCGCGCTTAAGCTTCCTCCATCGCTCCGCAGGAAGGGCAGTTGGCCAATGTTCGAACCGACGCGACGAGCGATGTGATTGAGCGTGAAGTTTCGTCGCGCGGTTGAGCAAAGCGAAGCAGAAGCCCGCCGAACATGAAAAGGCGG
>JAEYPY010000053.1 GCA_023410295.1 Pseudomonadota bacterium
GGGCCCGGCCGCCCCCGGGGCGCGCGGCCGCGGAGTTGGCGCTCGATGCGGTGGCGACGAGTTTTCGCGTCGGTTTCCAGATCGCCATGCCGATTATCGCCGCTGGGCTCATTTTTCGCGTCGGCCTTGGCGTGCTGTCGCGGCTCATTCCGCAGATTCAAGTCTTCTTCGTCGCACTGCCGCTGCAGATCATGGGCGGCTTGGTCGTGATCGCGCTTGGGCTCTCGACCGGCATGCTAATCTGGCTCGATAGCCTCGAGCGCTACGCAACGTGGCTGAGGTAGCGCGATGGCTGGCTCAGACGACGACGACAAAACAGAAGAGCCCACACCGCGAAAGCTGGAGCAAGCGCGTGAGAAGGGCGACATTGTTTATACGCCGGAAGTGGGCGCGGCGCTTTCGCTGATTGCCGCGACCGGCATCGTCGCCTTTATGTCAGGCCCGATCGTCAGCGAGATGGCGCGCGGCTTCATCGGCTTCATCGCCATGCCGGACCAGTTCTCCTCCGATCCCGGCTCGCTGCGCGCGATCATGACGAGCATCATCCTGAAGCTCATGGCCATCTTCGGCCTCACCGCGCTCGCGCTCGCCGCCGCCGGCATCGCCGCGCGCTACGTGCAGGACCGCCCGACCTTCAGCGGCGAAAAGCTGACGCCCAAACTGAACAAACTCAATCCGGTCGAAGGCTTCAAACGCGTCTTCGGCAAGCAGGCGTTTGCATCGTTCGTCAAATCGCTGGCCAAGCTGGTGTTGGTAGGTTTCGTATTGGCCTGGGTGCTGTGGCCGAACGATTCCACTATCGACAACATGGCGCTGCTCGATCCCGGCGCGCTGCTGCCCTTCATCAAGGACAAAGTCGTTTCGATGCTGATCGCGCTCGCCAGCGCGGCGGCGCTGCTCGCGGCTGTGGACTACGTCTTCACGCGCCAGAGCTACATGAAGCGCATGCGCATGAGCCGGCGCGAGATCAAGGAAGAGATGCGCCAGAGCGACGGCGACCCGATGGTCAAGGCCAAGCTGCGCCAGATCCGTATGGAGCGCTCCCGCAAGCGCATGCTGGCGAACGTGCCGCAGGCCTCGGTCGTTATCACCAACCCGACCCATTATGCCGTCGCGCTCAAGTACGATCCGCTGGAAACGCCCGCGCCAATCTGCTTGGCCATGGGCGTCGATGCCGTGGCGCAACGGATTCGCGAGGCGGCGGAAGAGCACAATATTCCGATCGTGGAAGATCCGCCGCTGGCGCGCGCGCTCTTCGCCACGGCGGAGATCGACCGGCCTATCCCCAAGGAACATTACGAAGCGGTGGCGAAGGTCATCGGCTTCGTCATGCGCCTGGCGCGCCGTCGTGGCCGCCAGCGCGTGCAATTGTGAATGGAGCTGCCCAATGGCGGATGGTTTTCGCTTGAGCCAGCAACGTGATCGGGACCCCGAATCGGGGTCAAGTGCGCCCTCAACAGGCGCGCCAATGACTGACCACGCAGAACTCCCACCCCGCGCGAGCGGCGGGCGGCTCGATCCGCTTCAGATCCTGTTTTGGGTCTCGGTGACCGTTGGCATTGCCGCCGCGGGCGTTGCAATCACGGCCGGCCCCAGCGTCGGGCAGGCGGGCGCGGTGCTGCTCGTGCTTTTGGCCGCGGCGGGGATGGTGCTGTTTTTCTG
Organism: Pseudomonadota bacterium; assembly: GCA_023410295.1. Lineage (GTDB taxonomy): Bacteria > Pseudomonadota > Alphaproteobacteria > Caulobacterales > Aquidulcibacteraceae > Vitreimonas. The sequence goes on from JAEYPY010000053.1 coordinate 1,663, forward strand.
GATGTCACGCGGCGCGGGCCGCAAGGTCGGCGCGTTTCCGGAGCGCGGCGCGATCGCGGCTACGGCGCTGCTGGGCGGCCGCAACGAGTTCGGGCTGATCGAAGCGCTGGATGAAGCCGCGCTCATCACCGACAGCCATTTGTCGCCGATCGTCGCCAATGCGGCGTATGTCGATATCGCGGCGGCTGCCGGCGTGCTGGGCGACAGCGATCGCCCGCCGATGCTGAGCCGCTTGTTCGGCGCTGATCCGATGTTGTCCGCGCCGATGTTCCGGTTGTCCAAAGCGGCGCAGCTTGGCCAGTCGCGGCGTGAGGATTTGCCGGCGACGGCGGCGCTCAACGGCAAGCACACGCGCTATGAAGCCTCCGTCGGACCCATGCCGGGCGGCTATGTGCTGTGGCGCTTGCGCGAAGTCGCGGGTGCGCATGGTGAAGCCGACGCAAGCGGCGACGATGGCCGCCAGCTTTTTCTCGATGATTCTCCAGTCGGATTCTTCGCTGCGCGCGCCGACGGCACGATCGTCTACATGAACAGGGCGCTGCGTTCGGTGCTCGGCCTCGGCGACGATCCTTCGCTGCTGCGGGTCAAGGATTTCGTCAAAGAAGACGCCGCGCGCCTCCTGCGCCGCGATCGCCGCGGCTTCGGCCCCGCGCGCACGCGCGTCACGTTGCGCGGCATCGACGGGCACGAAACCCAGGCCTCCGCGCTTTCGTTCTGGCCGGTCGAGGACGTGGATGGCGCGGCGCGCACGTTCGTGTTCTTCGCCGATGCCGAAGCGCCTGACGCGCAAGCGCCGGTGCGGACTGAAACCATCAGCGATGGCGGCGTTTTCGCCAACGCCCCGTTCGGCATGGCTGTGCTCGATGGCGGCGACCCCGCGTCTGCGGCGCTGCTTGACGCCAACGGCGCGCTGATGGAGATGACCCAGGGCCGCGCCACGCCCAGCGCCGCCTTCGCTGACCTGTTCGAAGCATCCGAAGGTCCGGCGGCGCTTGGTCATCGTTTGCGCCAATCGTTGAATGACCCGATCGAGATGACGCTGGCGACATCCCCGCCGACTGCGGTGCACGTGCAGTTCGCGCGCACGCCGGAAGGGCGCGGCATCGCCTATGTTCTGAACGTCACGCAGCAGCGTGAACTCGAAACGCGCCTGGCGCAGAGCGAAAAGATGCGGGAGATCGGCGAACTCGCCGCGGGCGTCGCGCACGACTTCAACAATCTGCTGACGGTGGTGATGCAGACCTGCTCGACGCTGCTGCGCCGTCACCCGGTGGGCGATGCGGACTATCCGATGCTGCGTGAGATTTCCGACCACGCCGTCACGGCCAAGGAGCTCTCGGAAATGCTGCGCGCCTATGCGCGTCAGCAGACCTTCGCGCGCGAAGTGTTCGATGTCGGTGACTTCATCGGCTCCAAGCAGGAGTTGATCCGCCGCATCATGGGCTCGGCGATCCCCTACGAAATCCGGCATGGCCGCGATTTGCCGTACGTGAAGGTCGATAAGACGCAGCTTGAGCGGGTGCTGGTCAACCTCGCCACCAATGCGCGCGATGCAATGACGCCGAAGGGTTCGCCGATGGCGAAAGACGGCAAGCTCACGGTGCGGACGTCGGTCGTCACTGCGGAGACCGCGCGCGGCTTTGGCCACAACCCGATCGAAGATGGCCGCTATGTGATGATCGAGGTGGAAGACACCGGCGGCGGCATCAAGCCGGAGCATCAGGCCAAGATCTTCCGTCCGTATCACTCGACCAAGGAAGCCGGCAAAGGTACGGGCCTCGGCCTTGCCACCAGCTATGGCATCATCAAGCAATCGGGCGGCTACATCTTTTTCACCTCAAAGCTGGGCGTCGGCACCACGTTCCGCATCTTCCTGCCGGAATACACGCCGACGCCGGAAGAGCTGGAAGAGATCGCGGCGAAGGAACGCGAGCTGATTGCGCCGGCGCCTAAGGATGTCTCCGGCCGCGGCAAGATTCTGTTCGTCGAGGACCTCGTGCCCGTGCGCCGCGCCACCGTGCGCAACTTGAAAGAGTGCGGTTACGAAGTCGAAGAGGCCGGTGACGGTCAGGAAGCGCTCGACATCATGGCCGCCAAGCCCGGCGCGTTCGACATCATCATTTCCGACGTGTCGATGCCGATCATGACCGGCCCCGAAATGCTCGAAGAAGCCGATCCCGCGATGATCGGCAACGCGAAGGTGCTCTTTCTTTCCGGCTATGCGCCGGAAAGCTTCAGTCACATGCTCGAGCGCTACCCGGTGCACTATCTCAGCAAGCCGGTGACGATGGAGCAGTTGGTCGGGCGCGTGAAGGAGCTGCTGAGCGCCGCGTGATGCGGCGCGCCGTGTTGATCCGTGTGCGTTGCGAGCTAGTTACGCTGGAATTCCGCTTAGGCGCACTGGATGAAAATCGTCGTCTTCATTATCGGCGCCATCCTTGTCCTGCTGGGCGGGCTTTGGCTGGTGCAGGGATTAGGCCTCGCGCAGATCGAGCCCATCGCCTGCGTTGCGGAATGCACGCCGCTGGAAGGACCATCGCTCACTTGGGCCGTGATCGGCGCCGCGACACTCGCGGTCGGCGTCGCGGTCATCCTCTATGGTCGAAAACACCGCAGCTAGGCTTCCAGAGTGCAGGCGAGCGCGTGCCGCTCTCTTGACGGGCAATCATGGCCGCTGGCCTCAAACGCGTGAGTCAGCGCGCGCTTTTGCGTTCGCGCTTGGCGGCAAGGATGGCGAGCTTTTCGCTGGGGGGATAAACGACGACGCCGCCATCGGGAGCGGTGACGATCACGATGTCGGGGTTGGGCTTCTGGATGAAGCCGGCCGGGCGCGACAGCGCGGCAGTGTGGACGCGGAAAGAAGCGACGCCCTCAAGCGTTGCGGGATGACTGCCGCGGGGTGGCAGCGGCGCCAGGGACGATGCCATCGCGCGATCCTCTCCGTTTTCCCCTCGGAACTACTTAACGCCGAACTTGGCGGTTAGGGAATAGCGATTGCTGATCGGGGCTCGGGATTGGGGCGCTGAGGTTAGTGGTCGTTTCGCCCGGCCGCACATTATCTAGCGCGTTCCGATCCCCGGCGTGGAATACGCAATCCTACGCGTATGTTCTACTTGTGTTCTTAGAACAAAGGCGGTACATACGATTCCTGATCGAGGTGATGACGAGGCCGGTGGCGCGAGCGCTGGACTCAGGGCCTAAGGGAGGCGGAAACCATGGCGACCAAGCTGAAGCTTGTTGAGGCGGAAGTGGAAACGGACAAGCAGAAGGCGTTGGCCGCAGCGCTGAAGCAGATCGATCAGGCCTTCGGCAAAGGCTCGGTCATGCGTCTCGGCGAAAAGCCGGTGGTGGAGGTCGAGGCGGTCTCGACCGGCTCGCTCTCGCTCGACATCGCGCTCGGCATCGGCGGGCTGCCCAAGGGCCGCATCGTTGAAATCTACGGTCCCGAGAGCTCGGGCAAGACCACTCTGGCGCTGCACTGCATCGCCGAAGCGCAGAAGTCCGGCGGCGTGTGCGCCTTCGTCGATGCTGAACACGCGCTCGATCCGATCTATGCGCGCAAGCTCGGCGTCGATCTCGACGATCTCCTGGTCTCGCAGCCCGACACGGGCGAACAGGCGCTCGAAATCACCGACACACTGGTGCGCTCCGGCGCGATCGATGTGCTGGTCGTCGACTCGGTTGCGGCGCTGACGCCGCGCGCGGAAATCGAAGGCGAGATGGGCGACAGCCTGCCGGGTCTGCAGGCGCGCCTTATGAGCCAGGCGCTGCGCAAGCTGACGGCCTCGATCAACAAGTCGAAGACGCTGGTCATCTTCATCAACCAGATCCGCATGAAGATCGGCGTCATGTACGGCAACCCGGAAACAACGACGGGCGGCAACGCGCTGAAGTTCTACGCCTCGGTCCGTCTCGACATCCGCCGCACCGGCCAGATCAAGGAACGCGACGAGGTGATCGGCTCGGAAACGCGCGTGAAGGTGGTCAAGAACAAGGTCGCGCCGCCGTTCAAGCAGGTTTCGTTCGACATCATCTATGGCGAAGGCGTCTCCAAGACCGGCGAACTGATTGAGCTCGGCGTCAAGGCCGGCGTGATCGACAAGTCCGGCGCCTGGTACGCCTACGGCTCGCAGAAGATCGGCCAAGGCAAGGAAGCCGCGCGCCGCTTCTTGAAGGAAAACCGCGCCGTGGCGCTCGAGATCGAGGACCGCATCCGCGGCAAGTCCAATGCGGTGGCGGATGCGATGTATTCGCCGCCGACGGACGATGAAGCCAAGGACGCCGCCGAAGGCGAGTGATCTTGCGGCGCATGAGTTTTCGCTGGCCGGTTCGGGGCGTGTAGCCGACCCGACCCCATGCCCTGGCCCATGACCCCGGGCCGGCCGGCGAATTCCGAACGGAGGCCGCCATGGAGCCGCGCGTTTCTCTGATCACCTTGGGTGTTGAGGATTTGGCGCGGGCGCGCGCCTTCTACGAGCGCCTTGGTTTCAAGGCTTCCTCGGTCGGGGGCGGTGAGGTGGTGTTCTTTCAGGCCGGCGCGCTCGCGTTATGCCTTTTCCCGCGCAAGAGCCTCGCCTGTGATGCGAACGTCCCCGTTGACGGCGCCGGTTTCCGCGCCATCGCGCTTGCTCACAATGTCCGCACTAAGGATGGGGTCGACGCCAGTATCGCGGAGGCCGAAGCGGCAGGGGCTACGGTCGTGAAGCCGGCGGAGGACGCGCCCTGGGGCGGTCGTTCAGGTTATTTCGCCGATCCTGACGGGCACCTCTGGGAAGTCGCCTGGAATCCGCACTTCCCATTGGCCGAAGACGGGGCGCTGTCGCTGCCGGCGTGACGGTCCAGCGCTTGGCGCGCCCCGGCGCACTACCTATACCAAGCCCCGCACCTCTGATTTGGCTTGGGTTACATGCAAAGCGTCAACGACATCCGCCGGCAGTTCTTGGACTTCTTCCGCGCGCGCGATCACGCGACCCCGGCTTCGGCCCCGCTGGTGCCGCAGGACGACCCGACGCTGCTCTTCACCAATGCCGGCATGGTGCCGTTCAAGAACTATTTCACCGGCGCCGCCAAGCCGCCGTTCCCGCGCGCGGCCACGAGCCAGAAATGCGTGCGCGCCGGCGGCAAGCACAACGACCTCGACAATGTCGGCTATACCGCCCGGCACCTCACCTTTTTCGAGATGCTCGGTAATTTCTCGTTCGGCGACTATTTCAAGGAAGGCGCGATCGACGCTGCGTGGACCCTGATCACACGCGATCTGGGTCTGCCGAAGGATAAGCTGCTCGTCACCGTCTATCACGATGACGACGAAGCGGCGGGACTCTGGAAGAAGATCGCCGGCTTCTCCGACGACAAGATCATCCGCATCGCCACCAGCGACAATTTCTGGTCGATGGGCGACACCGGGCCGTGCGGTCCGTGCTCGGAGATTTTCATCGATCGCGGCGAGCACATCTGGGGCGGCCCGCCCGGCTCGCCCGAGGAGAACGGCGACCGGTTTCTGGAATTCTGGAATCTCGTCTTCATGCAGTACGAGCAGTTCGCCGATGGGCGGCGCGAGAAACTGCCGAAGCCGTCGATAGACACCGGAATGGGCCTGGAGCGCATGGCCTGCGTGATGCAGGGCGTGAATTCGGTGTTCGAGACCGATCTCTTCCGCACGCTGATCGCGGCGGCGGAGGATTTGACCAAGACCAAGTCGCAAGGCGATGCGGCGCCAAGCTTCAACGTCATCGCCGATCATTTGCGTTCGTCGTGCTTCCTGATCGCCGATGGCGTTTCGCCCTCGAATGAAGGCCGCGGCTACGTGCTGCGCCGGATCATGCGCCGCGCCATGCGCCATGCGCATATCCTCGGCGCGAAAGAGCCGCTGATGCATCGCTTGGCGCCGACGCTGATCGCGGAAATGGGTGAAGCCTTTCCAGAGCTGAAGCGCGCTGAGCCGGTGATCAAGGCGCAACTGCACGAAGAGGAGGAGCGCTTCCGTCGCACGCTGGGCAATGGCCTACGCCTGCTCGAAGACGAGCTTGCGATCCTGCAGCAGGGGCAAAAGCTCGCCGGCGAAACCGCGTTCAAGCTCTACGATACGTTCGGCTTCCCGCTCGATCTGACGCAGGACATTCTGCGCGGGCGCGGGCTTGAAGTGGACGTCGCCGGTTTCGACAAGGCGATGGATCGTCAGCGCGAGCAAGGCCGGCAAAGCTGGCAAGGCGGCGAGGGCGCCGATCAGCCGGCGATCTGGCTTTCGATTCTGGAACGCACCCGCGGCAACGAGTTTCTCGGTTACGGCGCCGAAGAGGGCGAAGGCAAAGTGATGGCCATCGTCGCCGGCGGCGCCGAACAGCACGAATTGCGCGAGGGCGTGGAAGCGGCGCTCGTGTTCGATCGCACGCCATTCTACGGCGAAAGCGGCGGCCAGTCCGGCGACCGCGGATTGATCCGCTTCGCCAATGGCGCCGAATTCGTGGTCGAAGACACGCAAAAGCAAGCCGGCGCTCTGCATGCGCATATCGGGCGGCTAACGAGCGGCAGCGTCGCTGTCGGCGATCAGGCGACGCTTGAGATCGATCACGCGCGCCGCCAGGCGATCCGCGCCAATCACTCGGCCACGCACCTGGTGCACGCGGCGCTGCGTAACGTGCTGGGGCCGCACGTCACGCAGAAAGGCTCGCTCGTCGAAGCGGATTATTTCCGCTTCGACTTCAGCCACGGCGCGCCGCTGAGCGCGGACGAAATCGCCCGCGTCGAAGACGAAGTGAACGCGGTCATCCGCCAGAACGCCGAGGGCGTCATCAAGGAGATGGCGCCGGCGCAGGCGATTGAGGAGGGCGCGCTGGCGCTGTTTGGCGAAAAGTACGGCGACAGCGTGCGCGTGCTGCGCCTGGGTGACTCGCTCGCCGAGAGAGGCAAGCCATACTCGGTCGAGTTGTGCGGCGGCACGCACGTGAAGCGCACCGGCGACATCGCCGTGTTCGCGATCCTCTCCGAAGGCGGCGTCGCCGCCGGCGTTCGGCGCATCGAAGCGGCGACGGGCGCGGCGGCGCTGGCGCATCTGAAAGCGCAAGCGGCTCTGGCGAAAGCGGTCGCGGCCAACATCAAGACGCCGCTGAATGAGTTGCCGGATCGCGTCGCGCAATTGCAGGACGAACGGCGCAAGCTCGAACGCGAGTTAAGCGAAGCAAAAAAGAAGCTCGCGCTAGCCGGTGGCGGCGGACAAGCCGCGCCCGCGGGGCCGGAGCAAGTGGCTGGCGTTTCCGTGCTCGCGCGCGTGCTCGACGGCGTGCCGGCGAAAGAGCTGCGCGGGCTGGTCGATGAAGGCAAGAAGTCGATCGGCTCGGGCGTCATCGCTTATGTCGGAGTTGAAGACGGCAAGGCGGCGCTGGCGATCGGCGTGACGGATGATCTCAAAGGCAAGATCAGCGCCGTCGATCTCGTGAAGGCCGGCGTTGCGGCGGTCGGCGGTCAAGGCGGCGGCGGTCGCCCCGACATGGCCCAAGGGGGCGGCCCCAACGGCGCAGCAGCGCCGCAAGCGCTCGACGCGATCCGCGCGGCCCTCCAAGGCGCGTTGGCGGCGTGACCGCGTTCAGGTATCGCGACGCGGTTGAAAGCGATGCTGCAGCGCTTGCCGCCTTTGCAAGCGAGAGCTGGGCGCGCACGTTCGCGCATGTCGGCTATCCGCCGGCGGACCTCCAAGCCTATTTGAGCAAGAGCTTTGGCGCAGAGATTCAGCGCGCGGAGATTGCGGATCCCGAGGTGCGCTATCGCCTTGCGTTCGATAATCAGGGCGTCGCCGGCTATTGCATGATGGGCGTGCTGGCAATGCCGGTCGATGACGCCAATGCGCTTGAGCTGCATCGGCTCTATGTGGATGAGCGCGCGAAAGGCAAAGGCGTCGCCGATGCGCTTATGCAAGACTGTATCGCCTGGGCGAAGGCCAAGGGCGCGAAGACGCTTTATCTCAGCGTCTGGGAGAACAACGAACGCGCGCAGCGCTTCTATCGCCGCTTCGGATTCGAAGATTTCAGCGAGTGGGATTTCATGGTCGGCGAGACCGCGGACCGTGATTTGATCTGGCGATTGAGTCTTTAGAGGGTGGTCTGAAGACCGCGCTCCACTCAGTAACGTCTCCGAAACCAAATCAGTCGCTTTTGGACGACTCGATTCGGTTGTGGGGACGCCGACATGACGCAAAACGATGCACTGGCCGCTTATCTCGGGCCAGAGCTTTTCGAGCGGCTGCAATGGAGCCAGCTCAACTGTGAACAACGTGAAGCGATTCTCTCGGTGTTCCGAGTCGGATTGAGCGCCGGGGCGCAGTCGGGGTCGGTGGCGACCATCGATTGCGTGCTTGGCCGCGGCAAGGTGATGATCACCGAAGACGGCTCGCGCTGGGCCGCGCGCGAGCGCGACGATGCCGAACTGATCGAGGACTGGGGCGCCGGCGCGCTGGTGGCGATCCACCGCCAGCTGATCTACCGGCTGGATCCGTATCAGGCGGCGGAAGTGGAGCTGCTGCAGCTGTAACGGCGGCAGTCGGCGGTGCTTTTATTTGGCTTGCGGAACGTAACGGCAAGAGCGTTAACGTTCGACCATCGACTGCCGAAGAGGCCGCCATGACTTACGAAACGATCACGCTCACAATCGCCGACAAGATCGCGACGCTCACACTCAACCGGCCCGACCGGATGAATGCGTTCACCGATCAGATGGTGCGCGACATGGTGGCGGCGTTCAATGAAACCGACGCCAACGACGATGTGCGCGTCGTCATCGTCACCGGCGCGGGGCGCGCGTTTTGCGCCGGCGCGGATCTGGGCGCGGGCGGGGCGACGTTCGATTACGAAAAGCGTTTCGCCGCGCGCGGCGGCCAAGGCGCGTTCGACATTGAGCGATCGCGAGATGGCGGCGGCATTGTCGGCGTGCGCATCTATGAAAGCTTGAAGCCGGTGATCGCCGCGATCAACGGCGCGGCGGTCGGCGTCGGCGCGACGATGACGTTGCCTATGGACATTCGCCTTGCCGTCGAAGGCGCGAAGATGGGCTTTGTGTTCGCGCGGCGCGGCATCGTGCCGGAGACGCTCTCGTCCTATTTCCTGCCGCGCCTCGTCGGCGTGCAGACCGCGCTTGAGTGGACCATGACCGGCCGCGTGTTTACGAGCGAGGAGGCGCATCAGCGCGGGCTGGTGCGCTCGCTGCATAAGCCGGATGAGCTTTTGCCGGCTGCGCATGCGCTGGCGCGCGAGATTGCGGACAACACGGCGCCGGTTTCGGTCGCGTTGGCGCGGCGGATGATGCTGGACATGCTGGATGCGAGCCATCCGATGGAAGCACATCGGCTTGAAAGCCGTTTGATGGTGGCGCGCGGGCAGTCAGGCGACGCTAAAGAGGGCGTGACATCGTTCTTGGAAAAGCGTGCGCCGGCTTATCCCGACAAGGTTTCGCGCGACTTGCCGCAGCCGTTCCCCTGGCGGCCGACGCCGCCGTTTAAGGAATAGTGTGGCGTCAGCGTCGATACTGGATGAAGCCCAGATTGCGCGCGACTTTGTCATAAAGCCTCCGCGCGGTCGTGTTGCTCTCGTGCGTCAGCCAATAGACGCGTTCGCAGCCGCGGCGGTCGGCTTCGGCGTAGACGGCTTCGATCAGCGCGCGGCCGGCGCCTGGCCCGCGCGCGGACGCCGTAACGAAGAGATCTTCGAGATAGCAAAAATCACCGATCGCCCAGGTGCCGCGATGGAGCACGCAATTGACGAAGCCGATCACTTCGCCGTCGTGTTCGGCAAGCAGGCAGAACATCGGTTCGCTGGGATCGAGGAGGCGCGACCACGTGGTTGCGCTGACCTCGGGCGCCAAGTCCGTTTCGTAGAAGGTGAGATAATCGCCCCACAGCGCGCTCCAGGCATCGCGATCGGCGGCGCGGGCTTCGCGGATGATCATATGTGCTTTCCGATCGCTGCTTCGGCTTCGACCTCTTCGGCGACCGCTTCGCCGTCATCGTCGCGCGTCATGAAGAACGTGCCGGACCATTCGCCAGGGATGCTCCACTGGCCTTCGATGCGCGTCAGCGCTTCATCGACCGCCCCTTCATAGCGCACGGCGTGGCGGATGCCGGCGTCATTGTAGAATTTGGAGAACGTCACGGCGCTGCCGACGCGCACGCCTTCGATCTCGGCGATCAGCACCGTCGCAAGCGATTGCGAGAACGTGTTCGGCTCTTGCGTCGAGCCGACGAAGGCACCGCCGACTTCCTCGAGTTGTGCGTTGAACACGGTTTCTGACGAAGCATCGCCCGGATAGCGATAAGCGCCACTCCATGCGCCCGTGAGCGTGGAGCGGCGCTTTGTCATGTCACGCGTTGGCCATCGCGCGGTCGAGATTGTCGCCAACCGCGTCGAGGAAGCCTTCGGTGGTGAGCCAGGCCTGCTTATCGCCGACGAGCAGGGCGAGGTCCTTGGTCATCTGGCCGCTCTCGACCGTATCGACGACAACCTTCTCCAGCAGCAGCGCGTAGTCGATGAGCTTCTGGTTGTTGTCGAGCTTGCCGCGATGGGCGAGGCCGCGCGTCCAGGCGAAGATCGAGGCGACGGAATTGGTGCTGGTCGGCTCGCCCTTCTGGTGCTGGCGATAGTGGCGCGTCACCGTGCCGTGCGCGGCTTCTGCTTCCATGGTCTTGCCGTCGGGGGTCAAGAGCACGCTGGTCATGAGACCGAGCGAGCCGAAGCCTTGCGCGACGGTGTCGGACTGGACGTCACCATCGTAGTTCTTGCAGGCCCAGACGAAGCCGCCCGACCATTTCAGAGCAGAGGCGACCATGTCGTCGATCAGGCGGTGTTCATAGGTGATCTTGCGTTTGTCGAACTCGGCCTTGAACTCGGCGTTGAACACCTCTTCGAAGATGTCCTTGAAGCGCCCATCATAGGCCTTGAGGATCGTGTTCTTGGTCGAGAGATAGACCGGCCAGTTCTTCATCAGGCCGTAATTGAACGAGGCGCGGGCGAAGTCGCGGATCGAGTCGTCGAGATTGTACATCGCCATGGTGACGCCAGCCCCCGGCGCCTTGAACACTTCCTTCTCGATCGTCTGTCCGTCTTCGCCGACGAACTTGATCGTGAGCGTACCCTTGCCCGGGAATTTGAAATCGGTCGCGCGGTACTGGTCGCCGAAGGCGTGTCGGCCGACGACGATGGGCTGGGTCCAGCCGGGCACGAGGCGCGGCACGTTCTTCATGATGATCGGTTCGCGGAAGATGACCCCGCCCAGGATGTTGCGGATGGTGCCGTTCGGGCTCTTCCACATTTCTTTGAGGCCGAACTCCTTCACCCGCGCTTCGTCCGGGGTGATGGTCGCGCACTTGACGGCGACGCCGTACTGCTTGGTGGCGTTGGCGGCGTCGATGGTGATCTGATCGTTGGTCTCGTCGCGCTTTTCGACGCCGAGATCGAAATACTTAAGATCGATGTCGAGATAGGGGTGGATCAGCCGGTCCTTGATCAGGGCCCAGATGATGCGGGTCATCTCGTCGCCATCCATTTCAACGATCGGGTTGTCGACCTTGATCTTCGCCATCGCTTCAGCACCTCGCGTTCGGGGAAATTGCGGGGCGTGGTAGCAGCTTGGGCGGGCCGCGCAATGCGGCGGCTTAGTCCCGCGCTTGGCTGATGGCGGCTAGTTCGGCTTCGCCCAGGATTTCGTAGCCGAGCGGTTCGGGCTCGGCCGCGGCCGGCAGGGAAGGCCGTGCGCGGGTGCGCCGACGTGGTGGCTGCGGGACGGAGAGATCTAGCCGGATATCGACCTCGGCCAGTTCTGGCAGCGGCGGCGGCGGCATGGGGTGCTCGTCAGCAATCGGAGCCGCTTCGGGAAACGACGCTGACCGGCCGAGATAGGGCAAAAGCAAGTGCGCCGTGGCGAGGCCGGCTAGCGTTACGCCAAGCGCGGCCAGCCGGCGCAGGGTTGAACCCCACGCGCGCCTGCGCTTGCCGCGCGCGCCGCTATCGGAAATGACGTCGGCCTTCATGTCCCGTATCAGACTTCGCCGATGACCCGCGCACGAAACATGCCGCCGCCGATCGAGGAGGAATGGCCAGCAATCTGTCTTGTGCGTCCCCAGATGGGCGAAAACATCGGCGCGGCTGCACGCGCGATGTTGAATTTTGGCCTGATTTCGCTCCGCCTCGTCGCCCCGCGCGACCGCTGGCCAAACCCGAAGGCCGAAGTGGTGGCGGTCGGCGCCGACAAGGTGCTGAAGAACGCGCGCGTGGAGTGGAAGCTGGAAGACGCGCTGGCGGACGCAACGCTGGTGATCGCGGCGACGGCGCGGCCGCGCGAGCTGGAAAAGCCGGTCTGGGGGCCGCGCGAGGCGGCGCTGAAGATGCGCGCGGCGCTGGCGCAGGGCGAGCGGCCGCTGATCATGTTCGGGCCGGAGGCGGCCGGGATGGAGACCGAGGAAGTGGCGCGCGCCGATGCGATCGTGACGCTGCCGGTCAATCCGGGCTTTGCCTCGCTCAACCTCGCCAACGCGGTTTCAGTGGTCGCCTTCGCTTACGCCGAGGCGCGTCAGGCGCACGATCTGCCGTCTTGGTTTCGCGACCAGAGCCCGCCGGCGACCCAGGCCGAACTCGAAGCCATGTTCATCCACCTCGAGGAAGAGCTTGAACGCGGGCGCTTTTTCCACCCGATGGACAAGGCCCCGCTGATGAAGCGCAACATCCGTTCGATCTTCCTACGCGCGCGGTTAACCCAGCAGGAAGCGCAGACGATGCGCGGGATCATCAAGGCGCTCACCATCGGCCGGGGCGGGCGCAAGAGGGACGATCTGTAGGGCGGGGCTTCCCCCGTCCGGGTGAAGTCGATTATCCACACCCGGAACCAGGGACGACATGGCCGCCGCCAAAGCCAAGCGACGCACCCAAGAAACGCCGCGTGCGACCGCGCGTGACCTCGTCCCGTGGGGCGGGGAGGCGGTCGATGTCGATCGCTTCTGGGCCGAGAGCTGGGTCGATCTCTTGAACCGCCAACGCTGGCTGTCGAAGAAGCTGAAGCTCGATAGCGCGCCGTGGCTGGTCGATCAGAACGCCGGCATCATCCAGTTCGAGCGCAAGGACGGGGCGATCGTCACGGCGCCGGTGCAGATCATCGGGGCCTGGAATCCGCGCACGCAGATGTTCCGCTGGGCCTGGGATCACCCGATGGTGGCGCAGCGCCTGAAGAACGACGCCGAACGCACGCGCTGGTTCGGCGACAAGCATGGGCTGGAAGAGCTCACGGTGAAGTCGCTCAAGATGAGCGAGCAGGAAGCCTGGCAGATGACGGCGCTCGCCATGAAAGTGAACGGCGCCTACGGCGTCTATCGCGCGCCGACGGAAGGGCCGGTGATCTTCATGACGCTCGGCGAGCCGAAGGTGAAGAAGTAGGGGCGGGGCTAACTTGTCTGCCTTGAGTAGACCCGCCAATCAGTCACGCTAAAGTCTGGGGATGAGCCTCTACCTGCTTGCTGGCCGCTTCTCGCAGCTGACTGGCCTTGTCGTAGCGATTCTGTTTGGCTGCATGTGGGTTGGCTCGCGCGTGCAACTCCCAGTTCTTAGCTCAATGTCTCAGGCATTTTTGAATGCGAACGGGACGCCCGGCGACATGTTGTTTGCCAGTGCGATTGGTACCCTTATTTTTGTCGGCATGACGATCGCCTTCGTCTTTATCGGCGATGTGAGCAACGCCGCTGCTAACGGACGTGACCTGCGCAAGTCAGGATGGCGATAGGCCTCGGTCGGCTCTCGATGGAATCAGTGCGCCGTAATGCTGGGGGCGGCTTCGCGGCAGGCGGTTTCGCAGGCGCGGCAGGTTTCGGCGCAGATGCGGCAATGCTCGTGCATTTGCGCATGACGCTCGCATTCCTCCGCGCACATGGCGCAGGCGCGTTCGCAGAGCTGCAGCATTTCGACGATGAGCTCTTCGTTCGAACCGGTGCGGCGGGCGGCGAGGCCCGCGGTGGTTTCGCAAATATCGGCGCAGTCGAGATTGAGGCGGATGCATTGGCGCAGTTCGGCGACCATCTCCTCGGCCAGGCATGCGTCGGCGCAGGATTGGCAGATTTGTGCGCATTCCAGGCACTGCTCGATGCAGCGGATCAGCACGTCATTGGTGCTGCCACGGACATCAGGATGCGTCGAGATCATTTGATGCACGTGCATGGCCGGTGCTCCTCGATGGGTGAGACCAGCGCAACGATGCGGCGGCGGCGATGTTCCCTGCTAGCCGCGCAACGCTTCGATGACGCGCTCCGTGTGCGTCAGATGTAGGAAGCGCCCTGCGTCGGCGATGGTTTCAAGCCGCGCGTTGGGCAAGCGCTTGGCCCAGTAGGCCGCCATGTCGGGCGCGTGGTGCAGAGGATCGTGCGCGCCAAGGAGAACGGTCCAATTTGCGGCGTCAGCGAGCGGCGGATCGTTGATGCCGCAGGCGTAGGCGCGCTGTTCGCGGATGAAGCCCTCAACGCGGCCGGTGGCGAACATCATCACGGCGCGCTGATAATCGGCGACCGCTTCAGGATCTTCGAACGCCAGCATGTCAGGCTGGCTCGTGCCGAGCGTTGCGCGGATGAGTTGGCGCACACGTTCCGGCGTCGCTTGCGCGCCGACGATGCGGGCAAGGTAGGAAAGACGTTGCGGGTGATCGAAGAAGGCGTCCTTCACAGCGCCCAGGATGCCGACGCGCTTGGCGCGGTCGTCGATGGTGGGGTCAGGGTTGAGCAGCACGATCGGCTCGCGTGCGCGTTCAGGATAGAGCCGCGCGAACGCCAGCGCCGCGTGTGCGCCGCCGCGGGCGATCAGCGCGACGCTCGCAAAGCCAAGCGCGGCGCAGACATGATTCATATCGCGCGCTGCGTCTTCGAACGGGCAGGCGTCAGTTGTGGGCGCCGGATCGCTCAGGCCGAATCCCGGGCGGTCGATGGCGATCGGGCGCCAGCCATCGGCCTGGAGCGCGCGCACGAGTTTGCGCGAAGGATGGCGCGTGGTGCCGCTGGAATGAAGGATGATGACGGGCGCAGCGCTCGTAGGGCCGAAATCGCTGATGGCAATGAAGCCGGCATTAACTGGACGTGCGATGAAGCGCAGCGGATCGTGATCGGCGGCGTAGAGCAGGAGCTCGCCGCCGCTTGCTTCGGCCACCAGCGAACCGGCGAGAGCTTCGAGTACCACGCGGCTGAGTTCTGCGGCGCTGGAGACGCCTAGTTGCGTGAAAATGCGTTCGAATGCGTCTTTGGCGACAGCTTCTGAAATGTGCGCCGTCTTCGCCGCTTCGCCGCGCGTCAGGCCATCGCTGACCAGCAGCGCGAGGCGCGCGTCGCGGGCGCGCAGGCCCAGCGCATCCATCAACACGGCTTCGGCTTGATCGCGGTCGAGCCGGAAGCTCGCGGCTTTCTGCGAGAGCAGCGCGATCAACGCCGGCTGGCGCGCGGCGCCGGTTTTGCGCAGCGCGGTTTTGAGCGCTTGGCGCCCGGATTCGTAGCTGAGGCCGGCGAGTTCGGCGGCGCGGCGTAGATTGGCGGTGGCGAGCAGGGCTTCGGCGAGACGCGCCTCAGACTGCGTCAGGCCATACGCGCGCGCGGCCGCCATGAGCGGACGTTGGGCGCGCGCCGTTGAGATCGCCATTGCCAGCGTGCGTGCGTTGCGGTGCGCGAGCGCGGCGCGTGTTTCGTCTGGCAAAGGCCAATTCTGCACATCGGCGGCGGGCGTCTGCACGAGCAGTACGGGCGGGCCGTTTTCGCTGCGCACGACCGACGACCGCTTATCGCGCTCTATGGGTGCACCGCCGAGCCAGTGTTCGAAGCGTTCGTCGCTCCAGAGCACGCCGGCGTCGCCATCGAGCACTGCGAGCGCGAGCGCGTCCGCGTCGAGCACCGGGCGCGGCAAGAGCCTCTCTGCCGTGTCGCGCCAGCGCGGCGCCCCGGGGTCGCGCAGCATCGCTTCGAAAAGCGTGTCCTGGTCGGACCGTTTGATGCCTGCGCCTGAATCCATCGCGCAAACATGCCGTCCGCTGCTGGCCGCGTCACTCCCAAATGGGGGCGCCGCGGGGGGCGCAGACTCGGCACAAGGGGTGCGAGGGATCAGCTCGATTTCGAGGAGGGGATGATGAAAAAATTTGCTATTTTGGCCGCGGTTTCGCTGCTGGCGCTGGCCGCGCCGGCAGCCGCGCAGGAGGCGCAGATCATTCGTCTCGGCGATGAAGCGCTCACATGCGAGGCCATCGTCGCGCAGGCGGGCGAAGCGGAAACGGTAATGGGCGCCGCGCCGGTCGGTGGTGTTTTTGGATCAAGCGCGGCGGTGAGCGCGGCGACGAGCGTCGCGGTGCAGGGCGCGATTGTTTCGGGCGCTGGGCGCGCCATTCCAGGGCTTGGCCTTGCCGGCAACATGCTGGGCGCGGCTGCGCGCCGCCGCGAAGAGCAGCAAGCCGCCGCACGCGAAGTTGCGGAGAAGCGCTGGTACTATCTCAACGGGCTCTATCAGGGCCGTAATTGCGCAAGCTCGGCAGCCGCGCCGAACGAGGGGGCTGCGCCAACGCCTGCCGCGGCAGGTGAATGAGCGGGGCAGGCCGGGCGCGCCACCTCGCGTCCGGCCAACCCGCACTAAGCTTTTAACGCGCCGACCAGTTCGTGGCCTTCGCTGCCGAGGATTTCGAGCTGGGTGATCGTGCCGGGGGCGATTTCGCTGTCGCTATCGACATAGACAATGCCGTCGATTTCGGGCGCATCGGCCTTGGTGCGGAAGGCGTAGGCTCCGGCGTCTTCGTCCCAGCCGTCGCAGATGGCGTCGACGGTTTTGCCGATCATGGCTTGGCCGCGGGCGTGAGCGAGATTAGTCTGCACTTCCATGAAGCGGTCGTAGCGATCGTTCACTTCGTCTTCATCGACATGCCCAGGCAGATCGCGTGAGGGCGCGCCTTCAACGTTTTCGTATTTGAACACGCCGGCGCGATCGATCTCGGCTTCTTCGATGAAGTCGAGCAGGGTCTCGAAATCGTCTTCGGTCTCACCGGGGAAGCCGACGATGAAGCTCGAGCGGATAGTGAGATCGGGGCAGATCGCGCGCCACTTCTTGATGCGGTCGAGGACTTTGTCCTGGTTCGCTGGCCGGCGCATGGCTTTGAGCACGTTCGGCGAAGCGTGCTGGAACGGGATGTCGAGGTAGGGCAGCACTTTGCCTTCGGCCATCAGGCTGACGACCTCGTCGACGTGCGGATAGGGATAGACGTAGTGGAGGCGCACCCAGGCGCCGAGTTCGCCGAGCTCCTTGCAGAGATCGTAGAAGCGGGCGCGGACCATGCGGTCCTTCCACTTGCTTTCGGCGTATTTGACGTCGACGCCGTAAGCGCTCGTGTCCTGCGAGATGACGAGCAATTCCTTGACGCCGGCTTTGACCAATTGCTCGGCCTCGCGCAGCACGGCGTTGGCGGGGCGGGAGGCGAGATCGCCGCGAATGCTTGGGATGATGCAGAAGGTGCAGCGATTGTTGCAGCCTTCGGAGATTTTCAAATACGCGTAGTGGCGCGGCGTGAGACGAAAGCCGCCCTCGGGCACAAGATCGATTTTGGGATCGTGCAGCTGGGGCAGATGCGTGTGCACCGCGCCGACGACGGCTTCGTATTGGTGCGGGCCGGTGACTTCGAGCACCTTGGGATGTGTCTCGCGGATCAGACCTTCCTCTTTGCCAAGACAGCCGGTGACGATGACCTTGCCGTTCTCGGCGATGGCTTCGCCGATGGCGTCGAGGCTCTCGGCCTTGGCGCTATCGAGAAAGCCGCAGGTGTTCACGACGACAAGGTCAGCGCCTTCGTAGGAGCCGCTGAGCTGATAGCCTTCAGAGCGCAGACGCGTGATGATGCGCTCGCTGTCGACGAGTGCCTTGGGGCAGCCGAGGCTGACCACGCCGATGGTTGGGGCTTTGGCAGACATGAAGGCGCGGCTTCTAGCGCAGGGTGTGAACTAAATGAAGGCGTCCGGAAATGGCCAGCGCAGCAGCGCGCTTCGCGCGAGCATGGGGCCAAAGGAGACGAGTCATGGCCACAATCCGTAAGGAATTGCGTTCGCCGCGTTCGGCCGATGAGGTCTGGGCGCTGCTGAAGCGCTTTGAGGCGGTGCACGAGTTGGCGAAGGGCTTCGTGACGGCGACGAGGATGGAGCCGCCCGGGGCGCGGGTGGTGACGTTCGCCAATGGCATGGAGGTGCGCGAGTGGCTGGTCTCCAGCGACGATGCGGAGCGGCGGCTATGCTACGCGATCACGGATAACCCGGCCTACGCCCACTACAGCGCCGTGGCCCAGGTGTTCGAGGATGGAGCGGGCAGCCGCTTCGTCTGGACCGTCGACTTCCTGCCGGACGAGATGGCTGGGCTGCAGGACAAATCGATGGAGGCCGGGGCCGCAGCCATTCGGGCGAACTTGGCCTGAGGGGCCGCCCGGCAAGCGAAAGCCAGTGACCTGCGTCATTGTTGATGCTGAGAATGACTTGCAGAAACTGTAGGGCGCGATAAACTTCGATCCTGCGGCTGCGAGGCATTCGCTCGTTTCCGCTTTGCTTTCAGAGAAGTACCGGATGTACGTCTGCAATTGTAACGGCGTGACTCGCAACGAGGTGGACGAAGCCATCTCTGCGGGGGCGCAAGGTCCGGAAGAGGTGCTCGCCCATCATGGCTGTGAGCCTTGTTGCGGGCGTTGTCTGCCTGAGATCGCCGAAGGCATTTCATGCGGCGGGATGGCCGGTAAGCCCCGGAGCCTCGTCGCGGCGGAGTAAGGCGCGCGATGAAGGGCGATCCGGACGTCATCAAGAAGCTCAATCAGATCCTCACCAATGAGCTCACCTCGATAAACCAGTACTTCCTGCATGCGCGGATGTACCAAAGCGACGGCTATGGGCGTCTCGGCAAGAAGACGTACGAAGAATCCATCGAAGAGATGAAGCACGCGGACCGGATCATAAACCGGATCCTGCTGCTCGAGGGTTTTCCGAACCTGCAAAACCTCAACAAGCTGCAGATCGGCGAAGCCGTACCTGAGCGGCTTCAGGCGGACCTAAACGCCGAGCGCACGGGTCACCAGGCGATCAAGGAAGGCATCACCCTCTGCGAAGAGAAGAAGGACTACGTCTCACGCGACATGCTGACGGACCTTCTCGACGATACCGAGGAGCACATCGATTTCCTCGAAACCCAGATCAAGAATCTCGGCGAGATGGGCCTGCAGAATTACCTGCAGAGCCAGTACGAGCTCGACAGTCAGCCTGAGGACTAGAGCGCCAAAGTGCTCTTGTTCGGCAGATCGAAGCTGACGAGGCCTTCAAAGCCGTCGCGGCGTTCGACGCGTGCGATCTCGCCCTGATTAAGCAGGAGCCACTCGCCGGCGTCGGAAAGGTTTGTGAAGTCGCGGACCGTGCTGGAGAGGGCTTCGCGCGCGTCGCGGCCGGTCATCCAATAGCGCACGTGCTCCATCGCATCGGCGCTCTCGCAGAGCCAGGCGGAGCGGCGGAAGATCTGGAAATCCATCGGTGCGAAGAGCTTGCGGTAGTGGTCGTAAAGCGCGTCGAGTCGGGCGAAATCGATCTCTCGGAAATGGGCGCCCGGGAGCACCCAGCTTAGCGTATCTCGACGCAAATGCTCCGGATTGCGTGCGCCGAACGAGGCAAGTTGCTTCAGTTCCTCCCACGTCACGGCGCCCTGGTACTCGACCAGGTTCAGCTCAAGCACCTCGTTATGACGCACCGTAATCGGCACCGCATGACTCCTTCGGGAACAACCGTGCGATGTGTAATTTGCGTTTTGGTTAAGATGTGTGCGTCATACGACGAAGAGGCTCGGCAGGACGGCGCTTGACCGTTGACATTCACGTCAGAGCGGTGCGCCGTCGGCATATGCGTACCGTTGGGCTCCTTTTCTCCGTTCTTTTCCTATTGGGCTGCGGCCAAGCGAGCGAAACGCCGCCGGACGCCGCGCCGGTGATTGCCGCGGAACGGGCGTTTGCGGCCGAGGCGCAGGAGATTGGCTGGGTTGAGGCCTTCGAGCGGCATTCGACCGCCGAGGCGATTGTGCTGGGCGCGCGGCCGCGCAACGCCCACGAGGCTATGGCCGGGATCGATCCGGCCAATCGCGGCGACACGTCTTTGAACTGGGCGCCAGAGTTTGCGGGCGTCTCGCGCGGAGGCGACATTGGCTTCACAACGGGCCCGTACAACGGCGGCGATACTGCGTTCGGTCAGTACTTCACGGTTTGGCGGCGCCACGCCGATGGGTCGTGGAAGTGGATTTACGACGGCGGGACCAATCAGACGACGCCAACCCGGCCCGATCCGGCGTTCTCGGTCGAGCAATTGATGGTCGGCGCGCGCGGGGCCGGCTCGGCTGAGGCGGCGCTGGAGGCGGTGCATCGCCGGGAAGAGGCGCTGGCGGCCGCGGCGGCGGAAAATGCTGGCGAGGCTTACGCTGAGCTGTTCGCGGCCACGGGGCGGATGAACCGGGACGAACAGCCGACGGCGGTTGGGCCTGAGGCGGCGGAGGTGTTGGCGGGGGCCGGCCCGGTCCGCTTTTCGCCGCCGCAAATGGCGGAGGCCGGATTGGCGGGGGATTTGGTGTTCACGCTCGGCGAGGCGCGCTGGGAAGGCGGCTCGGGCTATTACCAGCGTATCTGGGTGCTGCAGCGGGATGGTTGGCGCATCGGCTATGACCAGATCCTGCTCCGCTCACTGGAGGAAATGGCCGCTCCCACTGAGCCGGCGGCGCCCTGAGATTTGACTTTTACGGGGGCATCCGCCAGAAGCCCCGCTTTCCTGCGACCCGGCTCGTTTCGGGTGCGCACGATGCTGGACGACGGGCGAACCGCCAGGGAAGTCGCCGCCTCATTGGGAGGTAGCCGGGCCCCGTCATGGAAGAAGGCGCTCACAGCGCATGACGAAGCGTATCCAAGCTAAATACAAGTCGGACCGCCGTTTCGGCCAGAACCTCTGGGGCCGTCCGAAATCTCCGGTCAACAAGCGCCAGTATGGCCCGGGCCAACACGGCCAGCGCCGCAAGGGCAAGACCTCTGACTTCGGCCTACAGCTCGTGGCCAAGCAGAAGCTGCGCCTCTACTACGGCAACATCACCGAAAAGCAGTTCCGCAAGACCTACGAGGAAGCCGCGCGCCGGAAGGGCAACACGGCTGAAAACCTCATCGGCCTGCTCGAAAGCCGGCTCGACGCGGTGGTCTATCGCTCGAAGTTCGCGCCGACGCCGTTCGCAGCGCGCCAGCTCGTCAATCACGGCCACGTCAAGGTGAACGGCCGCCGTGTGACGATCGCCTCGTATCTAGTGAAGGCCGGCGATCTCATCGAACTCCGTGACAAGGCCAAGGCCATGGCGCTGGTGCTCGAGGCGGTGCAAAGCCAGGAGCGCGACACGCCGGACTATATCGAGGTCGATCCCAAAGCGATGGCCGCGCGTTACGCGCGCGTGCCGACGCTCGCCGACGTGCCGTATCCGGTGCAAATGGAACCGAACCTCGTCGTCGAATACTACGCCTCGTAAGGCGCTCGACAAGGAGCGGGGGATTTGAGGCCGGCGCGGGCGACGCGCCGGTCTTTCCTTTTGCGCGTGTTCTCTTGCGTATCAGTCCTAGTGGGGCGCCTATGGCCGGATGGGCAAATTGACTTGGAACGCCATCGATAAAGCTTTGCGCGTCGAGCCGGGAGCCGAAGCGGCGCTCGCGCAGCGGGATTGCGTCGGGGACGACTTCTTTCCCGACAAGGATGAAGCCAAGGCGATCCTCAAAGACAACGCCAAGGCGATCGATGCGTTGCAGGATCGTCTCTACGCCGAGCAGAAGCGCGCGCTATTGGTGGTGCTGCAGGGCATCGATACCTCCGGCAAGGACGGCACGGTGCGCGGTGTTTTCAACGCGTGCGGGCCGCTCGGCGTCAACGTAAAGGCCTTCGGCAAGCCCACCGAACTTGAGTTGCGGCACGACTATCTTTGGCGCGTGCATCAAGCCGCGCCGCGCACCGGCATGATCGGCATCTTCAACCGCTCGCATTATGAAGATGTGCTGGTGGTGAAGGTGAAGAAGCTGGCGCCGGAAGAGGCGATCGAGCAGCGCTACGAACAGATCAACGCGTTCGAAAAGCATCTCACCGAGAACGGCGTCACAATCCTCAAATTCATGCTCCACATCTCGAAGGAGGAGCAGCGCGAACGCCTTCAGCAACGCCTTGAGGATCCAGCCAAGCATTGGAAATTCAATCCGAGCGATCTGGAAGACCGCGCGCTTTGGGACGAGTTCGCCGCGGCTTACGAGACGATGCTCAACCGCTGTTCGACGGAGTATGCGCCGTGGCGTGTCATTCCGGCGGATAAGAAGTGGCGGCGGAATGTGATCATCTCCGCGATCGTGCGCGGCGTGCTCGAAGAGATGAATCCGCAATATCCGGAGATGGATTGGGAGCCCTCGGACTTCACCATCATTTAGCGCTGATATCGTCGGCCTTGCGAATGATGCCGAGCGAGATGACGCGTTTTAGCGCTTCGTCGGGGCCAATCGAGAGCGGCTTCATCGCCGTGCGCGGCAGATAGAGCAGAAAGCCCGAGGTCGGGATCGGCGCCTGCGGCACGTAGACGGCGATCAGCTCTTGGCCAATGTCGCTGACCACCTCCGCCGTGTTTTCATTGGTGATGAAGCCGATGGCGTAACAGCCGGGCAACGGAAACTCGACCAGCACCGCCTGCTTGAAGGAGGTTCGCTCGGGGGCGGCGACCTGCTTGAACACTTGCTTGGCGCCGCCATAGATGGTGCGCACCAGCGGCAGGTTGGCGATGCCCTTGTCCGCAGCGTCAACGAACCAGCGCCCAATGAGGTTGCCGGCGAGCGCGCCGACAAGCGTCAACGCGGCGATGGCCAGGAGCAGCCCCCCGCCAGGGAAGCGGGTCAGTATCTCGAAAGTTGGCGGGACCAACGGCTCGACCCGCGTGTCGATGAAGGTGACGACAAGCCAAATCAGCCAGGCCGTGACCACGAACGGCAGCACCAGCGCGACGCCGGCCAGGAACGAGTTTCGGAGCCAGAGCAGAATTTTGGGACGGCGGGGAGAATCCATCGGCTCGATGTAGGCGATGGGGGAGCGCACCGAAAGCCGGCCCCTAGCAGAGGGCCTGCGGCGTGCTTATTTTAGCGCGCATGTTCGGTCGCAAGGCTCCTTCCGTCTCAGCGCCCAAGCGTCGCGGTCCGCGCGATGGGTTTTCCGAAACGGTCATTCGCGTGGTCGACCAGATCGGACCGGCGGTCATCGGCGTGCGACGCACCAGCCGCATGCGTGAATTGTATGATGGCGCCGGCTCAGGCGTCATCATCTCCGCGGACGGCTATGCGCTGACGAACAATCACGTTGTCCGCGGCGCGGGGCGCATCGAAGGCATTCTGCATGATGGTTCGGTGACGACGGCAGAGATCGTCGGCACGGACCCTGATACGGATTTGGCGCTGCTACGCCTTAACGGCGGCAGGCACGCGGCGGCGCATCTGGGCAATTCAGACGATCTGAAGGTCGGGGAGCTTTCGATCGCGATCGGCAATCCGCTGGGGCTGCAGGCGACGGTGACGGTCGGCGTCATCTCGGCTTTGCGCCGGACGCTGCGCGGCGAAAGTGGTCGGCTGATCGAGGACGTTATTCAGACCGATGCTGCGCTTAATCCAGGCAATTCCGGCGGCGCGCTGGTCGATAGCGATGGCAATGTCGTCGGCATCAACACCGCCATAATTGGCGGCGCGCAGGGGCTTTGCTTTGCCGTGCCCAGCAATACGGCAAAGCTCATTGTGCCGGATCTGATGCGCAATGGCCGGGTGGCGCGCGGCTGGTTCGGCATTGCCGGGCAGACGCAGGAATTGTCGCGCGCCTTGGCGCGGCGGCTGGGGCTCGATGTCGAGGGGGGCGTGCTGGTGGCGGCGATCAGCACTGGCGGGCCTGCGGACGAGGCGGGCCTGCGCGTCGGAGATGTTGTGCTGAAGCTCGATGGCGTGGCGACGCCGTCCGTCGATGCCATTCACAAACTGCTCACGCGCGAACGCATTGGACGCAAGATTGCGCTCGACGTGCTTCGCGATGGCGTAATCGTGAAGCTCAATCTGCTGGTGACCGAGCGACCGGAGCGCGCGGCTTAAGCGACGACGCCGACACCCTTGTCGGCGAACAGCGCCTTGAGTTCGCCGCTCTGAAACATTTCGCGGACAATGTCGCAGCCGCCGATGAATTCGCCTTTGACGTAGAGCTGGGGAATGGTCGGCCAGCTGGCGAATTCCTTGACGCCTTGGCGAATGTCTTCGTCGGCCAGGACGTTCACGTCCGTATAATCGACGCCCATGTGGTCGAGGATGCGCACGACCTGGTTGGAGAAGCCGCACATCGGCTGATCGGCCGTGCCCTTCAAGAAGAGCACCACGTCGTTCTCGGCGACGGTGCGGCGGATGGTTTCAAGCGCGTCGGTCATGTCTGCTCCTTCGCCCGCACTTAAGCGCCGATCGCTTGCGCATCAAGGCGCGCTCTTCGGTCCCGTTTCGAGCGCGAGGGCGTGTAATTGGCCGCCCATACGCCCTTTGAGGGCTGCGTAGACCATCTGGTGCTGGGCCACACGCGATTTGCCAACGAAAGCGTCTGAGCGGACTACGGCGCGATAGTGATCACCGTCGCCGGCGAGATCGTCGATGCGTATTTCCGCATCGGCGAAGGCTTCGCGGAGCAGCGCCTCAAGCTCTTGTGTAGTCATGGCCATGGTGTCGCCCCGTCAAGGTCCGGATTTTGGCGCGAGAACCCAGGTTACAACTAGCGATACTGTGCCGGCCTGCGACAAATGGAACGTATGACGATCACGAAAGTTTTGATTGCGCCCCCTCGCGCCTTTCGGGCATCAGCGCAGTTTGGGGGACGGGTGGCCGCAAAGGTCGCCCACTGCGTGGGAGACGTTGACAAGCGCACTATTTCCGAAAATTTAGGCGCCGGCGACAGCCGCACCCTGGTGGAAGACCGCGGTCACAAGCGGACGATCCAGAGCGGACCTGGTGGGCGGAAGCGGCCGATAGGTTCAATTTCTCCGGACCAGGCCATCCAACCGCCATCACGCAATGAGTGAGTTTTAGGGCGGCGACGCCGACGGCTCAGGCCGTAACGATCGCCAGAGAACAACAAGGCAGAGGCAAAAGGGCAGACTATGAGCTTGATTTATTCGCTGCTGACGGTGGCGCAGCAAGGTGCGGCTCCAGCCGCTCAAACGGGCGCGGCTCCGGCCACGCCGACGCCGCCTCCGGCCGTCGCGCCGTCTGCGGCCGAGCTGGAAGCTGCTAAAGAGCGCGGCGCGGCCGCCGCGGCTGAGGCCGCCGGCCATTCCGAAGTCAGCATGATGGAGCTGCTGCAGCACCTCAACGCTGTCGAAATGGGCGTCATGATCATTCTCGGCCTCTGCGCGATCTACGCTGTCGCGCTTCTGTTCGAGAAGATTTACGTGATGCGTAAGGCATCGAAGCAGACGAAGGACTTCCTCGCCTCTTTCCGTAAGGCCAACTCGGTCGAGGAAGCCGAAGCGATCGTCCGCAAGTTGCCGAACTCCGGCGTCAAGTCGATGTTCGACGCGGGCATGGCGGAAGTCCGCCGCACGCAGGACCTCGGCCTCTACACTATGCGTGACGCGCGCGACCACACCATGCAGCGTGTCGCCGCCGCCATGACCACCCGCCAAAACGAGCACCTTGAAGATCTCGGCTCTTCGATGACCTTCCTCGCCTCGATCGGCGCCAACGCGCCGTTCATCGGTCTGTTCGGCACGGTGTGGGGCATCATGGTCGCCTTCGTCGGTATCGCGAAGACGCAAACCACCTCGCTCGCGGTCGTCGCGCCCGGTATCGCCGGCGCTCTGCTCGCGACCGCTGCGGGTCTCGCCGCCGCTATTCCGGCGGTGCTGATCTACAACTTCGCCGCCAAGCAAATCTCCAAGCAGGCCACCAAGCTCGATGACTTCGCTGCCGAATTCATCGCGCTCGTCTCGCGCGACATGGATCGTCGCGCAGGCTGAACCTGGCCGTAGCTTTGGAGGAATACGCCTATGGCGGGTAAAGTATCATCTGGAGGGGGCAAAAAAGGCCGCCTCGAGGTGACGGCAGATCCGAACGTGATTCCGTTTATCGACGTCATGCTCGTGCTGCTGATCATCTTTATGATCGCCGCGCCGATTTCGAGTGTCGATATCGAGGTGGAAATGCCCACCGCGCGTATCGACCCCTCGAAGCGGCCGCCGCGACCGACCTGGATCTCGCTCACAGCCGGCTCGTCTGGCGTCGAGGTCTATGTGATGAACGATCTGGTGGCGATGGATCGGCTTGGCGAGGCGACCTTCGAAGCCGTCAAGCTTAACTCTCCGCAGATCGCGGACGACGAGTTCGAGATCAAGGATCAGCGCATCTACATCCGCGCCGATGCCGGTCTCGAATATCGCCACGTCGTGCGGACGATGAATCGCCTGCAGGAAAAAGGCTTCACCAAGATCGGCTTCGTCGCCGAAGACCGGAGGAGCTAAGCCATGGGTGCTAAAGTTTCCTCAGGCGGAGGCGGCGGTCGCGGCGGATCCACGATGTCGGATCCGAACGTCATCCCGTTCATCGACATCCTGCTCGTGCTGCTGATCATTTTCATGGTCACGGCGCCGATCCCAACTGTCGACATTCGCGTTGACCTGCCGCCGCCGAACCCGGTTCCGATCCGACTTGAGGGTCTGAACCC
The DNA here is from genome assembly GCA_023410295.1 of Pseudomonadota bacterium. Taxonomy (GTDB): domain Bacteria; phylum Pseudomonadota; class Alphaproteobacteria; order Caulobacterales; family Aquidulcibacteraceae; genus Vitreimonas. The sequence goes on from JAEYPY010000053.1 coordinate 28,427, forward strand.
GACGTTCGTCGGCATTCGCGAAACCTCGGCGGGCATGGTGATCTTCGTGGACGAAGAGACGGTGCAACTTTCGCAATTGGGGCAGAAGGCGCTTGATCACGCCATCCGCAACAATCCGGCTCTCAATGTCGAGGACATCTATGCCGAAGCGCGCATCTTCGTGCGCGCTGATCAAAGCACGGCCTACGGCAACGTGGTCAATGTCATGAGCCAACTTCAGCAAGAAGGGTTCGCGAAAGTGGGCATCTTCTCTGAACTTGCGAGCGAAGGATAACGATCACCATGATGCGCCTTCGTCTCCTATCGTTTGCGCTGGCGGGCCTTATCTGCGCGAGCTTGGTCTACATGGCCCTGACGCGCCGGTTCAGCGCGATCAGCGATCTCTTCGAGGACACCGACGCTGTAAAGGTGGAAATCGAAGAGAAGGAAAAGCCGCCGCCACCACCGCCGCCGCCGCCGGATCGTCCGCCGCCGCCGCCGCCGCCTGAACAGCGCGTGCCGCCGCCGGATTTATCCGCGCCGCCGACCCCGACGCCGATCCCGGTCGCCGTCGATCCCCCGCCCGCGCCGCCGACGCCGTCGGTGCTCACGGGCGTCACCTGGCTCGAACAGCCGAATGGACGCGACTACGCGCGTTACTATCCATCACGCGCGATGGACCGCGAGCAGGAAGGGCGTGTCACGCTCGACTGCCTAGTGTCTGCAGACGGCCGGATTTCGTGCTCGGTCACATCGGAGGATCCCCCGAACTGGGGCTTCGGTGAAGCTTCGCTGCGGATCGCGCGTCACTTCCGGGTCGCGCCGCAGACGGCCGATGGCCGCGCTACAACGGGCGGCCGCATTCGTCGGACGATCGTCTGGCGCTTGGGCAGCTGATTTAGAGCAGGCCGCGTGCTCCAGCGCGCGGCCTGTCTTTATGCCGGTTTGAACCGCATTTTGGCCCGGTTTACCCGGCACACGCTGCCGCGGGACGACTGACGACCAGCTTAGGAGCAATTTGATGAAGTTCCTTGTAGGCGCCGCCGTGGGCGCGCTCCTCCTCGCCACGCCCAGCTTCGCCCAGACGTCGCCGTCGTTGCCGGCGTCCGCGTGCGCCCAGCCGCCAGCCGCCCCGAGCTTGCCGGATGGCGCGAGCGCCAACCGTCAGCGCATGGAAGAAGGCAACGAGGCTTATCAAACCTGGTATGCTGCTTCGACGGCGTACGTGCAGTGCCGGACGGCTGAAGTCGAAGCGTTGCGTACGCAACTCGATGCCCAGGTCGCGGCTCACAATGCTGCTGTTCAAGCCGCCAACACGACGACCGAGGCGTGGCGCGCTGAAGTCGAAGAGTTCAACGCGCGCGGCACGACCGAACGCCGTCGCTAGAAGTTGATGCGCAAGAGCGATTGCAGGCGCACCGGCGAGTAGTAATGTCAGTTCTCCTTTAGTTGGGGGAAACTGATGAAAATTGCCGTTGCCGCCGCCGCTGTCGCTCTTCTTTTAGGTTCTGCTGCTTGGGCGCAAACCGCGCCCGCGCCGGTGACTTCGCAGTGCGGCGCTGCCCCGGAGCTGCCGAACCTGCCGGATGGCGCGAACGCCACGCGCGAGCAGATGACGCGCGCCAATGACCGCTTCAATGAGTGGAACGCCGCGGCGCGCGCCGTCATCGAGTGCCGCAACAACGAGGCTGCCGCCCTGCAAGCGCAGTGGCAAGCGCTCGTTAGCGAGCACAACGCGATGGTGGAATCGGTCAACGGCGCAAACAACACCTGGCGCACGGAAGCGGATGAATTCAACACGCGCAGCGCCAACCGCAATGAGCGCCAACTGCGCCAACCATCGGTCAACGGCGGCTAAGCGAAATCCTCGCCGGTATGTTCGCCGGCGTAGCGCCAGAGCGGCGTGAAGATCGCAAGACCCAGTGCGGCGAGCGTTAGTCCCACAGCTGGGATCAGCGCCGCCGCGCGCGGGCCAAGTTCGCTCGCGGCGAAGCCCACGATGGCTGAGCCGAGCGGCGCGCCGCCCATGAAGCCCATCGAATAGACCGCGAGCACGCGGCCGAGGTAACGCTGCCCGGCCGCGCTTTGCACGATGGTGCGGCTCATTGAGATAGCGACGCCCGCCGCCAAGCCCCAGAACACGACAACGGCGATAAACCAGTAGAAGGGCTTTTCCGCCGCGAAGGTGAAGAGCGCCGCCGCGCCCGCTAGGTGCGAGAGGATCATCGCGCGCCCGGGATGGCGCAGTGGTTTGGCGCGGCTCAAGATGAGGGCCGAGACGAACGAAGCGCTCCAGAAGGCAGCCAGGAGCGCCGCCAGCCGGCCAGCCTGCATCTCGGCGTCGCCGCCATAGGCGTCGCGCACAATGAGCGGAAACAGCACCTGCAATGAGCCGATGACGAACACGCCGACATAAGCGGCGGAGATCAGCATCGGCGACATGATCGGATTGCGGAAAGCGTAGTTGAGGCCAGCCTTGAGATCGCGCACGGCGCCGGCAACGCTATGTTCGTGGCCCGTCGGTTTAGGCGCGCGCAGCAGCAGCGCGATGAGGCCGCCCAGCGCCAACGCCACCGCTTGCAGCGCAAGATAGGCCGCGGGCTCGGCGCCGGCGTCGCGCGCAACAAGGATGCCGGCGATCTGTGCGCCGATCTGCACGGCAGTTGTGGTGGCGGCGGCGGTGGCGAGGGGCGTGTGGCGGCCGCGTTCGGCCTCGCGTTGCACGACGCCGTTGAGCGCCGCGTCACGCACCGGCATCAGAAACGCTGCGCAGCTGCCGACGAGCACGGCGTAGCCAACGAGAATTGTGTAGGTCAGCGCCTCGGCGGCGACGATGAAGTAAAGCCCGAACGTGGCGATCGCGAAGATGAAATGGAGCTGGCCCAAGGTTGGTCCCGCTTTCGCGCGCTCGGCGAGCAGGCCGCCGAAAAGGAGAAAGCAGAACATCGGCGCAGAGAGGGCCGATTGTGCGAGACCGACGCCCTGCGCGGTGGCTCCGAGGAAGAATGCGACCAACGCCGGAAACACCACGAACTGCATGCCGAAGGCGAAGAAGTAACAGCCGACCATCGCGTAATAGAGTGCGAGTTCCGGCGGCTGCCAACTGCGCTGAGGCGCGGGCGGATCCCCCACTTGGTCCATGGAGAGTTGCAATAGGGGCGCGTGGGCGCCCTCGTCCAGCGGCAAGAAAGGTTTTGTTGACCATAGCTTAACATGGGCCGTGCTGACCTCGCTGTTGGAATGCTCCGCCCGAATCACAATCCCGCAGAGCCGGCGCAGCCGCTCGAACTCAGCGCCGCGCACGAGCCGCGTGCGCGCACCGCGCTGGTGCAGCGGTTGTGCGACGTGGTCTCATGGCCGGAGAGCCGGATTCCAACGCATGAACGCCAGCTGGCGGCGGACATCCTTGTCGGCTTGTTGCGGACCAGCAACGCTGAGCTGAGACGTCGCTGCGCGCTTGGGCTCGTGCGCATCAATGACGCGCCGAAATCGTTGCTGAGGTATCTGGCGCGCGACGACATCAGCGTCGCTCAACCGTTGCTTGAGGGCGGCGCGGGGTTTGACGATTCAGATCTCGTGGCGACAGTGCGCGCAGGGATTGCGCCGCATTGGATGGCGATCGCGCGCAGGCGCGGCGTCAGTGAGGCGGTGACTGACGCGCTGCTCCAGACGGGCGATCCGGACGTCATCGAGGCGGTCCTACGCAACCAGACGACGCGCCTCTCCACCCAGGGCGTCGATCTCATCGTCGCGCGTTCGCGTCAGGCGCCGCGGCTGGCGCCGCTGCTCGTTCCGCGTCCGGAATTGCGGACGACGCAGGCGCTGGTGCTGTTCTGGTGGGCGACGTTCGAGGCGCGGCTGCAGATCTTGCGGCGCTTCGCGATCGACCGAGGCGTACTGCTGCAGGAGCTCGGCGACGTGTTCGCGCTGGCGGCGGCCGAGGGATGGTCCGATCCCGATACACGCAAGACGCTGCAGGTGATCGAACGGCGTCAGCGCAATCGCGCTGCGGCGGCGCAGAGTCCGTATGGCTCGCTCGAAGGGGCGTTGGCGGTGGCGGCCGAGCGGGGCCTCGACCGGCAATTGCTGAACGAGATCGCGCACTTGTCAGGCGTGAAGCCGACCACGGCGTCGCAGATTTTTTCGGACGCCGGCGGTGAGGCGATCGGCGTCTTGTGCAAAGCGGTGGGGTTGAAGCGGCCGGCGCTCATCGCGCTCTGGCGCGCGCTGCGGCGCCCACATGGCGATCCGGACGCTCTGGATAACTCGCTCGGCCGCACGGTTTACGTGTTTGACACGTTGGCGACGGCGAAGGCGCAGACGGTTTTGCGATACTGGAATTGGTCGTTCACCGCGGATGCGGCCGGCGTTGAACGCATTGCCTACGACGATCCTGGGCTCGAGCTTTCCTTGGCGCGCCGTAATGCGGCGTTGTTGTTCCACCGCAACGTCTAGCCAAGCGCCGCTTGGAGGTGGCGAATCCCACGCTGCAAAGCTAAGGCTTGATCCGCGCGCCGGCGGCGCGGGGAGGCGCAATTATGCTTCACGCCGCAGCGATGCTGATCGGCATTTTCGTACTTGCTGTCGCGGTGCTCGGACGCGGGGCCACACCTGAAGCTTTGCTCGCGGCGGCGCTGATTGCCGCGGCGTGCACGCTGTTCGCCGTGCGCTTTGGCGGCGTGGGCAAGAACGTGTTCGCTGCGCCGCAGCTTGGCGTGCTGGGTCTCTCGCGGACCGGAGCGGTGTTGCGCGGTGCGCTGGCGACATTGCGCGCGGCGGTGGCGGCCGACGTGACGCTGAAACCGGCCCTGGTGCGCGTGAAGACGCGGAGCGACGACGGCTTTGTGCGCGCAGCGCTGGCGACGCAGATGAGCGCCGCGCCTGGCGGCGCCGTAGTGGAGACCGACGACGATGGCTTTCTCGTTCACGTCATCAACGAAGACGGCGTCGATGCGAGCGGGATCGGCGCTCTGGAGGGCCGCGTGCGCGGCGCCTTGGGCGAGAGGAGCACAGCATGATCGCGCTCATCGCAGCCGCGGCGCTCTCACCGCTTACCGCTCTGGTTTTAGTGCGCCTTTATGCGGGGCCGACGATCTATGATCGCGCGCTGGCGGTGAACGCGTTGCTGACGAAGGCGGCGCTCTTATGTGCGGCGATCGCGGTTGGGCTTGGACGCAGCGAGGGTGTGGAAGCGGCGATTGTGCTGGTGCTGTGCTGTTTTGTGCTGAACGTCGCGGTGCTCAAATTCTTTCGCTCCCACACCTTCCAGGCGCCGCTGGCGCGCGAGGAGCGTGGCTCATGAGCACGGCGCTGGATCTGGTGTGCGCGGGGCTTGGTGGCGCGGTGCTCGCGGTGGCGTTGGCGATTATGGCCGGCGGTGTGCTCGGCATGTTGCGATTTCCTGATTTCTACACGCGGCTTCATGCGTTGCGCGCAGGCGAAACGGCGGGCGCGGTGCTGTTCTTGATTGGGCTCGCGATTGTCGCGGACGATGGCCGCACGGCGCTGCTGTTGCTGCTGCTTGCAGCGCTAATTGCAGCGCTGGGGCCGACGCTGGCGCAGCTGCAGGCGAACGCGGCGCACTCGGCGGGGCTTGCGCCGCTGGCGGGACGCTACGTTGCGCCGCGGCCTGGTGTGAAGCGGGGGACGCCGAGATGAGCGCCGCTGCGTTGACGCCGTGGCTCGTGCTGGTGCTGACCCTGCTGCTTGCGGGGGTCGCGATCGCCGTGCTCCGGGCGCGTTCGCTGTTCGTGATGTGTGTCGGGCTCGCTGCGGCTGCGGCGCTGGCGGCGGCGACGATGCTTGCGGGTGGCGTGGGCGATGGCGCGTTGGCGCTGATTGTATTCGGCGTTGCGATTGCGCCGGTGTGGCTGCTGGCATCCGTGCTGCTCAGCGCGCGCGCGGCCAAGCCGGGCAAGCGCGTTCTCGCCATCACCGTCCTCGCCGCAGCAATCGGCGGGGCGCTGGCGACGGGATTTGTGGCGCCTGAGTTTGCGTTGACCGAGCGCGCTGCGCATGCCGGCGCATCGCCTGCGTTATGGCTGGCGCTGATCGTGTTCAGCGCCGCGATCGGCGCAGCGGGGCTGGTCGGATACGGCGAACGCGGCGCGTTTCAGCCGCGGCGTGGTGCGGAGCCATGAGAACGACCGGCCATATCGTCGCGCTCGCGGCGGCGCGCTTCTATGCGCCGCTGATCGTGTTTGTCGCGCTCGCAGCGCTTGTCTTGCGCACGCCCGGAGCGGGCGTCGGCTTGTTGGCGGGACTTGTGTTTGCGGCGGCGCTCGCGGTGCATCTGCTCGTTTTCGGCGCTGGCGCGGCGCGCAGAGCGTTGCCGGCATTCGCGGCGCGGGCGTTGCTTTGTCTTGGCGTTGGGGCGGCGCTTTTGGGCGCGGGCGCGCCACGTTTGCCGGGCGCGGTGATGCTCCTGGAAGCAGGCTCGTTTGCAGCGACCGCGGCCGGTGCAGCGCTGGTGCTCGCGGCTTTGGCCGGACGCGCGCCGACCTTGCGCGATGAGGGCGAGTAATGGCGCCTGAACACATCGCCGAAGCTTTGACGCTCGCGATCGCCGTCGCGCTGATGATGGCGGGTTCGGTCACGGCGTGGGCCGCCAGCGCTGCCGCTAAGCGCGTTGCTGGCGTACTCATCGTCCTGATCGCCGCGATGGTGGCGCTTGCGGCGTTTGGCGCGCCGGCGGGCGCCTACATGACGGCGGTTGCGATCGCGTTCGGCTATTGCGCGCTCGGCGCCGCGCTCACGGTGCGGCTGCAGGAAGCCTACGCCAGCACCGAGGCGCGTGAGATCGACGCCGCCGACGATCGCGATGAGCCGCCGGAGCAGAGCGGGTGATCGCGGCTTACGCTGAACTTGCGCGCGCGAATGCGCCGGTCTTGACGCTTGTCCTACTGTTCGGCGGCGCGGGTGCGGCGGTGCTTGTCCCGCACGCGCGGGTGAGCTGGGCGCTTGCGTTGCTCGCGGCGTTTGCTGCGCTCGGCGTGGCGTTGCTTGGAGCGGGCGCCATGTTCGGTGCGGAGCCGCCCGCGTTCGCCGAAGCGGGCGTCGCGCTGACGCTCGAAGGCGGCGCGGGGCTCATGTCTTCGCTGCTGGCGGCGCTCGCGGTGCTTATCGTGCTGGCGGCTGCGGCGCGGCTTGACGAACTGGAGCGCGCTACGCCTTACGCGCTGGCGCTGATCCTGTGTTGTGCAGGCGGTTGGACCGGGGCGCTTTTCGCGCGCGACTGGTTTGGCGCGCTGGGCGCAGCGCAGATCGGCGCGTTGAGCGCGGTGGCGTTGATCGGGCTTGGCGGGGCGCGCGACCGCGGCGCGCTGAACGGCGCGCTGCGGCTCTGGGCGATTGCCGGCGCCGGCGCGGGCGCGATGTTGCTGGGCGCGGGGCTTATCACGCGCGCCACGGGCGGCGATGGCGTCGCTGAACTCGACGCCGCGCTGATCGACGCGCCGAACATGGCGACGCTTGGCTTTGTGCTGGTCGCCTTGCCGCTTCTGGCTGCCGCCGGCGCGGCGCCGCTGCACGGCTGGGCGGGCGCGACGCTGGGGCGGAGCCGGGACAGCGTTGCGCTCGCGGTGGGCGCGCTCAGCGTTATTGGCGCGATCAGCGTGCTGGCGCGGCTTTCCGTGCACGCCGAGCGCGCGCCAGCTGTGGCTGGCGGCGTTTCTGCCGTGTTCGTCGCGTTAGGCGCGGTGACGGTGGCGTATGGCGCGGTGCAATCAGTGGGCGCGACCAACGTGCGCCGGCTCGTGGCGTACGCCGGCGCGATGCAGGTGGGCTGTATCTTGATTGCGTTGGCGCTCGGCTCGCCGGCGGGTTTTGCCGCGGCGTTGTTGCAGATCTTGGCCTGGGCGGCGGCGGCGCTGGCGCTATTGGTTGGTGCGGCGGCGGCGAAGGACGCGCAATTCGCTTCGTTCAATGGGCTGGTGCGCCGCGCGCCGTTCGCGAGCATTGCGGTGACGATGGGCGCGCTGAGTTTCATGGGCGCACCGCTGACGCTGGGCTTCCTCGGCCGCTGGCGCTTGATCGAGGCGAGCGTCGGCGCCGGCTGGTGGTGGGCGACGGGGGCGACGATCGTGGCGTCGCTCGCGGCTGTGTTCTTCGGCGGGCGATTGATCGAGCGGATGTATTTCCGCCGCGCCACCGAGACCGCGGAGATCGATCGCGATGGCTGGCGCTGGACGCGCGCGGCTGTGGCCCTGGTGTCCATTGCGGCGATCGCGCTCGGGATTGCGCCGGAGTTTCTGTTGCAGGCGGTGGCGCGCGCGGCTGAGCTGGCTCTGGGGCATGGCTCATGAGCGCGACGACCGCCCTCATCGGCGTGCTGGCCATGCCGCTCGTGCACGCGGCGCTGGTGCTTGCGTTCGCGCGTCCGCCGGGCTTGCGCGATGTGGCGCACATCGGCGGCGCGCTGGCGACGGCGGTGTTCGCGACCGTGGTGTTTCGCGCGGTGGCGGCGGGCGAAAGCGCGCGCCTCGTGCTCGCGCATCCGCTGCCCAATGTGGATTTGGCGTTCAGCCTCGAGCCGCTGGGCGCGCTCTTCGCGCTGGTGATGTCGCTGTTGGCTGTGCTGCAGGCGGCGCACAATTCGGGCTCGGTGCGCGCGGCGCATGAGCGGTCGCCGGCGCGGCTGATGGCGTTCGTGGCGCTGACGACAGCGGCGGCGATGGCGGTGGCGTTCTCGGCCAATCTATTCAGCTTGTTGGTGGCGTATCAGGCGTTGGCGCTGGCGGCATTTCCGCTGGTGGCGCATCGCGGCGACGAAGAAGGGCGGCGCGCGGCGCGGCGGCTGCTGGCGGTGTTGCTGGCGGCGTCAATCGGATTGCTTTTGCCGGCAATGGTGTGGACGTACTCGCTCGCAGGCGCCCTCGATTTTCAGCCGGGCGGGATGCTCGCGGGGCGCGTGACGCCGCTGACCGCGAACGTGCTTCTGGTGCTGTTCGTGCTGGGTATTGCGGCGGCGGTTGTGCCGCCGATGCACCGTTGGCTGGCGGCTTCCTACGTCGCGCCTTATCCGGCGCTGATTTCTATTCAAGCCATCGCCGTGCTGCCGGCGGGGTGCTTGGGCCTGCTCAAAGTATTCGCCTACGTATTCGGCGCTGCGCTGGCGGCGGCGTCGCCTGCGCGGCATGTGCTGCTGGCGCTGTGCGGCGTCGCCATGTGTGCGGCGGCGGTGATTGCGCTTTCCAAGTCTGACATCCGCGAACGCATTTCGTATTCGCTGCTGGCGCAAGCTCTGGCGGCGAACGTGGGTGGCTTACTGGCGGCGCCGGCTGGGCTGTTCGCGGCGGCGCTGCAGATCGTGGCGACGAGTTGCGCGGCGGCGACGCTGCTGATGGCGGTGGGCACCACCGCGGCGGTGACGCTGCGCCAGGAGACGACGGACTATCCGGGCCTGGGCCGCGTCATGCCGTGGACGTTCGCGGGGTTCGCCATCGCCTGCGCGAGCTTGATCGGCATGCCGCCATTTTCCGGCGCCTGGTCGAAACTCTGGCTGATTACCGCGTCGGCGAGCACGGGCCTCGTATGGGCCGCGGCGCTGCTCGGCGCGGCGGCGGTGCTGACGTTTGCGCATTTGGGGCCGCTCGCGGCGAACGCTTTCGCCGGGCGTCCGCCGACGGATGCGTTCAAGCGCCCGGACGGCGCTTCGATCCTGCTCGTGGCGCCAGTTATCCTTGGGGCGGCGGCGACGCTCTGGCTGCTGGTGCTCGCCGATCCGCTCGCCGCTTTCCTCTCACCGGTATGGACGCCGCGATGATCAAACCTGCGCCTCCGCAACCGACAGGCATCGCTGGGCTGCTGCTGCTCTTCTGCGTCGTCGCCGCTGCTATTGGCGTGGGCGCGGATCTGCTGCTGGGCGGTTCGCGCTTCAGTGTGATCTCTGAACCGGGCGGACGCGCTGTGCTGGGCGTTGGTGTGGCGGCGGGTGCAGTGTTGATTGCCCACGCGATGCGGTTGCTGCTGGGGCGGCGTGAAGACGAGAAGCGTGATGCTGGCGATCACGCTTAACCCCGGCTTCGTTTGCATCCTTGCGGCGCTGATTGCGCTGGCAAGCCCGCGCGGCGTGCGCGCGCCGCTGATCGGCGGTGCGGCGCTGGCGGCGCTTTGGCTGATGCTCGACCGCGACTTCGGCGCGGCGGAGGCGGCGCGGCAGATGGGACTTCCTGTCGTGCTGCTCAGTCTCGATGCGCTCAACCGCATCTTCGGCATCGCCATGCTGCTGGCGCTCATCATCATCGCCATTTGCAGCGGCGCGAGGCGCAGCCGTTCGGAGGACGCCGCGATCCTGCTTCTGGCGGGCGGGGCCGTGTCGGCGCTGTTCGTGGGCGATCTGGTGAGCTTCGTCGCCGCGGCGGCGCTTTCCGGACTTGCCTCGGCGTGGCTGGTATTTGCCTCGCCCTTGCCCGGCTCTGCGCAGAGCGGCGTGCGTCTCTTGGTGTGGCATGGCCTTGAGGGGCTGCTCTTCCTGATAGGCGTTGCGTTTTTGCTTTCGGCGGGCGCGGCGAGTTCGATCTTCGCGCGGCTCGATGTGAAGACGATCGGCGGCGCCGCGATTTTCGGCGCGCTGATGCTGCGTGTCGGCGCACCGTTGGCGCACGTGTGGCTGAAAGATGCGGCGGCGAACGCTTCACCCGTGGGCGCGGGCGCGCTCGCGGTGTTTTCGCCGATGCTCGGGGTTTACGCGCTGGCGCGGCTTTTTCCGGCGGAACTGCTGCTGTTGCCGATCGGCATGAGCATGGTTGTGCTTGGACTTTGCTATGCGCTTGCGGAAGACGACGCGCGCCGCGCTGCGGTGGCGGGGCAAAGCGCGCAGATCGGTGTTTGCCTGATGCTGATCGGCGTCGGCTCGCCGCTGGCGATGGCGGCGGCGGAGGGGCACGCGTTCACGATTATCTTCGCGTTCCTGGCGTTGCAGCTGGTGCTGGGCGCCATCGTCGGCCGGCGCGGAGAGGCGCGCGTATCAACATTGGAAGGCACGTCGCGGCTGATGCCGTTGACAGCGGTCCTGCTTGCGGCGGCGGGGCTTGCGGCGTCGGCAGCCCCGGGCTTTGCCCTCTACGCGACGACCGCCGTTGCGCTCGACGCGACGCAGCAATGGGATCTGCAGGGCGCCTGGGCGTTGATCGGGGTCGCCTCTGCCGCGTCCTTCATTGCGTTGATGCTCCGGCCGACGCTGGCTGCGTTCCGCGGCGCGGGGAAACCCCCGCGTTTGCAGGAAGCACCGTTCCCGATGCTGCTAGGTTGTGCGTTGGCCGCGTTCTTCTGCCTCTCAGTGGGCTTGGCGCCGGGCTGGCTGTTCGGATTGTTGCCGACGGAAGTGGCGTTCGCACCATACGCGCTGGAGCGCATCGGGCCGCAGCTGCAATTGCTGGGTGCAACGGGCGCGGCATACATCCTGATGCGTGCAGCCAAGCTCGTACCCGCGGAGCGCACAATGCGCGTACTCGACGCCGACAGCTTCTATCGCGGCCCAGCTGCGGGCGCCGGGCGCTGGATAGGCGTGGTGCTGCTGCGCGTTTACGGCACGGCGCAAGCCGCGCTGTCGCGCACCGGCGCCGCGGCGGGGCGAAGCTTTGCGCAGATCACGCAAGCGTTCGACCGCCCCTACCGCCGCCAAGCTGCTGCGTTGGCGCATCTGCTGACACTGGCGCTTGCCGTCGCGCTGGCCATGTTCTGGCGTCACGTGTGACGGCCAGATGATACCGCGCGTCGGGTGTTGATTATTACTGCCGTAGTAATCGTTCGGCCAATATTTGAAGCGTGCTATGGGTTGCGCTAAGCTGTGCTGGCATTAGATTGTCGCACCTTTTATTTTCTTTCCCCGGCGCGCTCCAATGGAAACGAAGAATGACTTGGTAGAGATGGCGGCGGGCATAGTATCTGCCTATGTCTCGGCCAATCAGGTGCCGTCGCAGGACCTGCCAGGCCTGATCCGGACAGTTCACACTGCTTTGCGAGACGTCTCGGGGAATTCGGCGGCTTCGCCTGAGGCGCCGCAGGAGCCGGCGGTGGCGGTGAAGAAGTCAATCACGCCGGATTTCATCATTTGCCTGGAAGACGGCAAGAAATTCAAATCCTTGAAGCGACATTTGCGGACCCGTTACGGCATGTCGCCTGAGGATTACCGAGCCAAGTGGGGCCTGCCGCACGACTACCCGATGGTCGCGCCCAACTACGCCAAGGAGCGCTCAAACTTGGCTAAGCGCATGGGGCTCGGTCATGCTCGCCGCGGTGAATAGGAAAAAAATCCGCGTAATAGGATAAAATCTATCCTACACCGCTTTGGTGGCTGTATCCTGCGTCTCAGGCCATGGGCATGGCGGGATGGAGAACAGAGGACATGGTGGTGTTGGAAGCGCTGGCGCGCGACCAGGCGCGGGTGCGCCTCGCCGCGGGGGTGGCCAGCTTCGCGCTCGGGGTGGGCGTCGAGGAGATTTTGAGCAAGGCGCGGGGCGCGACGCAGGTGGCCTTCGCGCGACAGATCGCGGTCTATCTCTGCCACACATCGTTCGAGTGGAGCTTGGCGCGTGTGGCGCTGGCGTTCGGGCGCGACCGGTCGACGGTGGCGCACGCGTGCCATGCTGTCGAGGACCGGCGTGACGAGCCGCAATTTGACCGTTGGCTGGCGTCGCTGGAAGCAATCCTGCGCGATGCGCCGCCGCCAGCCATGGTCGGCGCGGCGGAGCGCGCGCCATGAGCGCAACGGGTCTTGATCGCGCGCTCGATCGTCTGAGCTCGGATGGCGCTATTCTCGCGCCGCTGCGCGCCGGCGCAGGCTATGGCGTCTTTCCCCGCGGCGATCGGCGTAGGCGGCCTGTGGCGCGCATCCCCGCTTCCGCACTGCGCGCGCTAGAGGCGGAAGGCGCGTTGGAAAAGCACGGAGAGGGCTTTGTGCTCAGCGCGGCCGGTTACGCGCGCGTGCGGCGTGCCGCGGCGCTGCCGGATGAGGCCTTCGCAGCTCAACATCGTCCGGTCATTGAGCGCGTCATTCTCGATCGTGACGGCGATCTGCGCCGCGTGCGCGGGCACGATGCGGACGCTGTGATGCGCCGCCTCGCGGCGTTGCGCGATGCGAACGGCGCGCGCTGGCTGAGCGGTGCAGAGCTCGCGGCAGCGGCGCAGTTGCGCGCGGACTGGGACTGTGGACAGCAAGGCTTGGTGCGCGGGTCTGATTGGAGCGCGCCGCCGCAGGGCGGCTCGCCGCGCGGCCCGGGCAATGTGATGGAGCGCCTGATGAGCGCGCAGTGCGATGCGCGCCGGCGTGTGGAGGAAGCTTTGGCTAGGCTGGCGCCTGGGTTGCGACGTGTGGTCGAGCACGTGTGTCTGCGTGAGGATGGATTGGAGTCGCTTGAGCGCGCCGAAAGCTGGCCAGCTCGGTCGGGGAAAATTGCGCTGAAGCTCGCTTTGGCGCAGCTTGCGCGGGCTTAAGCTTCGAGCGCGCGCCGTGCCTCGTTTTGGATGCGGCTGATCATGGAGAAGAGACCGTTCGAGCGCTGCGCGGTCAGCGCGTCCTTGAGGCCGAGGCGGGCAAACATGGCTTGCGGATCGATGGCGAGGATCTCTTCCGGTGTTCGCCCGGAGAAAACCCGCAGCAGCATGGCAACCTCGCCGCGCACCAGATGCGCGTCAGAATCGCCGCGAAAATAGAGCTTTTCGGGCGCTTCGGGTCGCCGTTCGGAGACGAGCCAGACTTGGCTGGTGCAGCCTCGCACGCGCGTCGTCTCGTTGCGTTCTTCACCGCGCAGCGGTTCCAAAGAGCGCCCAAGGTCGATCACGTACGAAATGCGCTCCTCCCAGTCGGGAAGGAGCGCAAATTCGTCTGCAAGTTCTTGGATAGAAGCTTCTGCGCCGGACATGGCTAGCACATGCGCCTTCGCGCCGTGCCGGGCAAGTCTAGCTCAGTCGCGTCCGCGCGCCGCGGCAGGCGCGGGCGCAGCTGCGGCGGCGTCGGGCTGGCCGACCGCGCCGATGCACGTACCAATGTCGCGCAGGCCATGTTGGCCAAGGCAGAACGCGTTCTCATAGCGGAAGCGCGCGGCCGACATGCATTGATAGAGCTGCAGCTGCGCCATCTCGAAGCAATCGCGCGAGCGCGGATCGGCGATGAGGCGGCTGACGGCGCTTTGGTTGGTGTCGACGGCGTCGAGCGCTTGCAGCGCAGCGACGGCGGCCATGCGGTCGAGTGCTTCGGCGCGCGTGTGGTTGGCGCGCCACTGATGCGAAGCAGGCGTCGCCGCCACTTCGACAACTTCAGAGTTGCCGCGCAGGGCATCCCAGAAGCGACGCCCGCCATAGGCGGTCGGATCCGAGCTCGGTTGCACGCTGAGCGTCGCCACCATGAGGCGCGGCGCAAGTTCGGCCGACACGGCGCTGTCCGGCGCGCCTTCGCGGCCGAGTGTGCGGACGCGCTGGACGCGGTCGTTCTGACGTGGGGCGACGGCGTTGGCCCAGCGCTGACGCTGCAGCGAGTAGGCGAGTTCCTGGTAACGATCGGCGACGTTGATGATGCGGGCGGAGTCGGCGTTAGCCGATTCAAGCATCAGGCGAGTGGCTTCCTGGCCGCCGCGTAGGCCGCGAGCGTATGCCGGATCGACGGTGACGGCCCAAATGACCGCATCGCGGCCGTAATATTCCGCCGCGTTGCGTACGCCTTCGACGAAGGCCGGCGACTGCGCCGCGACCTGGGCGCCATAGGCGATCCAGCCGCGGGTGAGTTCGTCGCGATTGTGACGAGCGACGCGGTCCAGGGCCTGCTCCAGCTGATCGGCGTTGCTGACCGAATCCGCACGCAGGTCTGAGACGTCGTTGTGATAGGCGGCGTAGGCGGTGACGGCGGTGCGGATGTCCGTGGGCCCGGCGTCGCCGGACTGGCCCGCAGATTGTGCGCTGGCCGCGCCCATCAGCGCGACTGCAGCCGTGGTCGTCCAAACGGCGAGGCTCCGCATCGGCTCTACTCCCTCTCATCCTGATATGGCGAGTCCGCTTCCGAGTGCGACTCAGAGCGGGCAGCATGTCCGCCACCGCGTTAAGAAGTCTTTTACTCGCCGACAGCCTTTCCGTGTCAACACAACACGCAGCAACTTCCCCTGCAATAGCAGCGCCAAGCGCAGTAACCCTGTTACTGGCGTGCTGGGCGTGGCTGGTTGCGGCGCTGGCGATTGCGTTCATCGCTTACGTTAATGGCGGCGCTGCACGCGATCTTGCAGGCGCAACGGCGTTGGCGACTGCGCCGGCGTTCGCCGGCTTTGTGCTTGCGCCACGATTTGGCCACGCTGTTGCGGACGCGGGCTGGCTCGCGGTTTGGCTAACAGCGCTGACAGGTTTGATCGCGGGTACGGGCGGGGCGGCGTCGCCCTTGGTTGCGTCGCTGTTAATTGTTCCTGCTTTGGCGCTGGCGCTCGAGCGACCATGGGCGCCGGAGGCCGGCGCTGCGGCGGTGCTAGCTTATGCGCTGGCGGCGTTTGTTGCGCAGTTCGAACGCTATTCGGTCGGACCTTACGCAGAGCTTATGACCGTGGCTGCGATCGCGTTTGCGGCGGCGGTGATGGCGATCTGGCGGCGCGCGCCGCAGCGCGAGGCAGCGATGGGGCAGCGCATCGCTGAAGTTTCGCACGAATTGCGCACGCCGCTGAACCACATCCTCGGCTTCGCCGAGATGATCGAGCGTCAGATCTTCGGCGAGATCGGCGCGCGCTATGTCGAGTACGCTGCGCTAATACGCACTAGCGGCACGCACTTGCTGGGGTTGGTGAACGATCTGCTCGATCTCTCGCGCATCGAGGCGGGGCGCTATGAGCTCGAGCTGGAGACCATCGACGTGCGCAGCATTGTCGATGAAGTAGTGAGGCTTTCTGCGGACGCGGCGCAGAAGAAGAACATCGAGCTTGGCATGGTGACGCCGGAGGCGCCGCTGATGGTGCATGCCGACGCGCGTTCAATCCGGCGCATGCTGATCAATACGCTGGGCAACGCCGTGAAGTTCACGCCCGACGGCGGGCGCGTCATTGTGCGGGCGCGGGCCGAGGGCGGCGTGCTTCTCTTGGAGACGATCGACAACGGCCCCGGCATTCCGGAGGCCGAGCGCGCGAGGTTGGGGGTTGCCTACGAGCGCGGCTCAGGCGGGGCGCGCGCGGAGGGCACCGGGCTTGGCCTGTCGCTGGTGCGCGCGTTGGCTGCGCTGCATGGCGGCGCGCTGAGCTTTCACGATGCGCCGGGCGGCGGCGCGCTGGTGCGTATCGCGATGCCGGTGCTCGCGGGCTCTAGCGCAGTGTAAGAAACGCGCGCGCGGCGGCGATGTCGCCGACTTCGATGTAGAGGGTTTGCGCGCCGCGCGCCGTGGCGAGGCGCACGGCAATGCTTTCGCGCGGATCGAGCGCGAGCAGATCGCGGAAGGCGCTGTCGGGGAAGGTGAAGACCGCTTGCGAGCGGCCTTGGTCGAGGCGTTCTATGGCGCGCGTTGAAGGAATGTCGGTTGCAGCGTTCGGCGGCGGCGCGCCAGCGGCAAGGCCATAGGCGACGCGTTGCGGCAGCGTCACTTCGATGGCGCTGACGCGGCTTGCGTCGCGCATGGTCAGCGTCGCGCTGCGCGGGCCGGTTTCGCCGCGCGCGATGGGCACGATCAGTGCGAGACGCTGCGTGTCGCCGACTTGGCGCACGCCGAAGACGGCGGTGAGCGGTGCGTCGATGGCTTGGCTCAGGCGCCAGGTCGGGCCAGACGCGGCGGTGCGGCGCGCGATCCAGCTGCGCTCCCAGCCGGGAAACTCCATCGTGCCGGCATTGACCCAGCTGGCAAAGGCGCTGCGCGCATCGGCGGCGGCCGTGAGCGTGCGTTGATCGCTGCAAGCGCGGGCGCGCGCGGCGGAGACGGCAGCGGCTTCCAGTTCGCGCGTTTGCGCGCTGCTCCAACCCGCGCGCAGCAAAGCGCCCCGGGCTTGGGCGGCGCCGACCTGAAGGGCGCCGCGCAGCGAGGGGGTAAAGAGTTGGCAAGCGGTATCGGCTTCCAAGAGGCCGCGGCGTTCGACATAGGCTTCACGCGCGTTCGGCGGATCGGCCGAAGTGGCGCTGGCGCAAAGAAGCGCGAAGGCGGCGGAAAGGAAGATGAGGCGCATGCGAGCGGCAAAGGTTAAGCTCACCGGTGTTGCCTTCTGGTGAACGGCCCGGTGCGACATGGATGAGCTGAAGACAGATTTTTGGGCCTCGGCGCTGCTGCGGCGGGCGGCGGTGGGCGGCGCTTTCGGGGCGGTGGTGCGCAAGGGCGACACCGACGCCGGCGCGGTGCTGGTGAAGGTGGCCACGCTGGACGGCCGTGCGCGGCTTTACGCGCCGGCGCGAAATGGCGACAGCGAGCGCATTTTTTTGGACCTTTCCGCGGGTCAGTTGGGCGAGGATGAGCGGGATGTGGACGCCTACGTGCGCAAGCGCGCCGAGACCGATCCTGATCTCTGGGTGATCGAGATCGAGGACCGGCACGGGCGCCATTTCCTAATGGAGCCGGTCGATAGCGGCGGCCGGTAGCCCCGCCGGTTGCCCTTGGGCGGCGCACAGCGTAAACGCGCCGCTTCGCCAAACCTCCAGGTTCCATGTCAGAGTCCGCCACCGCTGCCGCACGTCCAGATTCACCCGCCGCGCAGGCCGAGCGACGGCGGACGTTTGCGATCATCTCGCACCCGGACGCCGGCAAAACGACGCTGACGGAATCGCTGCTGCTCGCGGGCGGCGCCATCCACTTGGCCGGCGCGGTCGCCGCGCGCGGTCAGGCGCGGCGCACCAAGTCGGACTGGATGAAGATCGAGCGCGAGCGCGGGATTTCGGTCTCGGCCTCGGTAATGACGTTCGAGCACGAGGGACTCGTTTTCAACCTGCTCGACACGCCAGGCCACGAGGACTTTTCCGAAGACACCTACCGCACGCTGACGGCTGCAGATTCCGCGATCATGGTGCTGGACGCCGCCAAGGGCATCGAGCCGCAGACGCTGAAGCTGTTTGAAGTCTGCCGCCTGCGCGACATCCCGATCACGACGTTCATCAACAAGATGGACCGCGAAGCCCAGGATCCGTTCGCGCTCTTGGATGAGATCCACACCAAGCTGGCGATGGATACAGCGCCGATGTTCTGGCCTGCCGCGTCGGGCCAGCGCTTTGCTGGGATGCTTGATTTGACGCGTGACGAGTTCGTGCCGTTCCGCCGTCTCGAAGCAGGCGAGGAGGGTTTCGGCGTTGCCGAGCGGCAAAAGCGCAGCGGCAACGATTTTCTGCTGGGCGTCAGTGAAGAGGTGCGCGCCGAATTGGAAGAGACGGCCGAGCTCGCGCGCGAGGGGCTGCCGAAGTTCGATCTGCAGGCGTTTCGCGAAGGGCATTTGACGCCGGTCTATTTCGGCTCGGCGCTGCGCCGCTTCGGCGTGCAGGAATTGCTAGCGGGACTCGGCGCGCATGCGCCGGCGCCGCGGGCGCAGAAGGCGACGATCAAAGGCGCTGAGACCGAGGTCGAGCCGGGGCGCGAAGGCGTTACGGGCTTTGTGTTCAAGATCCAGGCGAACATGGATCCCAAGCACCGCGACCGCGTCGGCTTCTTCCGCATCTGCTCGGGCCGCTTCAAGCGCGGCATGACGCTGAAGACCGCCGCCGGCAAGGGCTTCAACGTGCACAATCCGCTGATGTTCTTGGCGCAGGACCGCGAGATCGCGGATGAGGCGTTTCCGGGCGATGTGATCGGCATTCCGAGCCATGGCGGGCTGCGCGTGGGTGACTCGCTTTCAGAGAGCGGCGAGGTGGTTTTCCAAGGGATTCCCAACTTCGCTCCGGAAATCCTGAAGCGCGTGCGCGTCAAGGATCCGCTGAAGCAGAAGCATTTGCGCAAGGCGCTGGAGTCGCTTGGCGAAGAGGGCGTGACGCAGGTGTTCAAGCCGGTGAGCGGGGGCGATCTCGTGGTCGGCGCTGTCGGCGCGCTGCAATTCGACGTGCTCGATGAGCGCATGAAGGCCGAGTACGGCCTCGACGTCATTTTCGAAACGTCGCCCTATCAAGCCGCACGCTGGGTGAGCGCGGAACAACGCGCGGACTTAGAGACGTTCCTGGACAAATCGAAAGCGCAACTGGCCGAGGATGTCGACGGCGCGCCGGTGTTTTTGGGTAAGAGCGCCTGGGAGATCGGCTACGTGCAGGAAAAAAATCCGGCGATCCGATTCAGCGCCGCGAAAGAGCGCGCGGCTTAAGCCGCTTTGCGCACCTTCAAGAAGCGCATGGCGCGCTGTGCGGCTTCCACTGGCACCGAATTGTAGAGCCGACCGAACTCCTCGGCTTTGTCCATCGCGGTTTCGCCGCCGCAGGTGAGCACGGCGAGCGTCACGAACAGCGGGCGCTCGATGTTCGAGGCGCGGCAGATCATGGCGAGGCCGTCAATATCCTGACGTTCGAGGATGTTTGCGACTGTCTCGTGATCGAGATGAGTGATCTCGGCCAGGCCGTACAGAAAGTGCATGCGCTTGGCTTCACGGTAGAGCGAGACGAGCAGGCGCGCGTTGAGTTCGCCATTGTTCTTCTTCGATTGGATGAAGGACATCGCATTGCGCGCTTCGGCGCTCAAATCACCAACGGCGCGGTTGAGGCGTTCGCGCGCCTTCGAGAGCGCGGCGTCCAGTGTGGCGGCGTCGACGGATGCGTTGCGCTGCAGAATCTGATCGCGCAGGCGCGACTCCACGACGAAGTACATTTCGTTGAGGAGGTCGAGCGGCAAGTCGCGGCGCGTGACGACGGCTTCGTGCAGGAGTGCATTGCGGCGGGCGCGGTCGACAGCAGCTTCCATGCTGGTGCGCGAAACGCTCGCGGTTTCGTTGCGCATCAGCGCGTCGAGCGCCTGATCGTCGCCGAAGCGGACGATGGCGTCGGAAAGCGTTTCGCTGACGTGTTCGCGCTGGGCGACAGCGGCGATGTGCTGCTGGCTCTGATAATTGATGATTTGCAGCAGGGTTTGTTCGTCGAGCACTTTGCTCTCGCGCAGCACCGGGCCAGCGACTTCGAACGAATGGTTGGCGAGATCGCGCATGAGACCGACGGGCGCGTCCTCGGCGCCGGCGAAGCGCTCGGCCAATTCGGCCAGAACCCCCTCCTGCATCTCGGCGGCGACCAACTGCAGCACGTCGCCGAAGAGGGCGTCTTCGCGTTCGTTGCGGATGCCGGATGTGGCGAAGAACATGTCGGTGACTTCGCGCAACAACTCACGGCGTTTCTCGCTGTCGGTGGTGCGCGCTAGGTCGAGGAGCTTCGCGAACTGGGATTGTGACATGCCGAACGGGCTCCAGAATCAGGCGAAAGCTACTGCAGATTGAGTTAACAAAAGCTGCGTTGGGATTAGTGCGGGGCGCTGATCTGCCGCCGCAAATCGTCCTCCTCGGGCCCGCCGAGCAGCACCAGCGCGCCATCTTCCGTGGGCGCGGATTCGAGCGCCGGCGGCGCGGGCGGCGTTAGCGTTTGCACGGGCGGCGGCTCGATAGCGGCCAGCATTTGAGGCGGCGGCGGCGGCGGCGCGCTGAGCGCGCGCATCTGCGCGAAAGCGGGCGCGCGAGGTGAAAGGCCGAAGGCGGCGGCGTCCGCGGGCGCGGCTGTCGGCACGTTGGCGGCGAGTTCGCAGGCGTTTTCGGCGCGGTAGGTCCAGGCCATGCAGATGCCGTCTTCGGCGCAGGCGCGGGCACAAGCGGCGGCGTCGCGGGCGGCCATGCGCGTGTAGGCGCCGGCTGGGGATGCGGCGAAGGCGGCGCAGATGACGATGAGCGGCGTGATGAGGCGAAGCATGCGCGGGAGGCTGCACGCGCGTTGGTTAACAGAGGATTCACTCCTCGGCGGTGAGCGCCTCGCGCTTGAGCTCAATTTCCAGCCACTCGGCTTCGGCGTCAGCCTGCTGTGCGCGCGCGGCTTCGAGACGAGCGGCGGCGGTTTCGAAAGCAGCCGGATCGCGGCTGAAGAGATCGTGTTCGGCCAAGGTAGCTTCGAGCGCTTGGATTTCGCCTTGCAGTTTCGGCAATAGCGCGTCGATCTCGGCGGCGCGGCGTTCGTCCTTGTAGCCAAGCTTCGTGGCCTTGCGCGGCGCCGTTGGCGCCGGCCTAGCGGGTGTTTGCGTCGGGGCGCGCGCACGCGGACGCACGCCGCCATACTCGCGCTCGAAATCGGACCAGCCGCCAGGGGTTTCGACCCAGCGGCCATCGCCGATCGGGCCGACCACTTGCGTGGCGACACCATCGAGGAAGGCGCGGTCGTGGCTGACGATCAGCACCGTGCCGTCATAGGCGGCGAGCATGTCCTCGAGCGCATCGAGCGTATCCATGTCGAGGTCGTTGGTGGGCTCGTCGAGCACGAGCAGATTGGCGGGCCGTGCGAGCGCAACGGCCAGCGCGAGACGGTTGCGTTCGCCGCCGGAAAGCGCGGCGATAGGCTGGCGCAGCTGCGCGGAGGTGAAGAGGAAATCGCCCGCATACGCGGCAACGTGCCTTGGCCTGCCGTGCACCACGACTTGATCGCCGCCCAGCGGCGCCAAGGCGCTCCAGATCGTCTCGTTCGGATCGAGGATGGCGCGTGACTGATCGACGTAAGCGATCTCAAGATTGCCGCCGAGGCGTACATCGCCGGAATCCGGCTCGCGCTGCTTGAGTAAAAGTTCGAGCAGCGTGGTTTTGCCGGCGCCGTTCGGGCCGACAACGCCGACGCGGTCGCCGCGCATGATGCGCAGCGAGAAGTCGGCGATGATCGAACGATCGCCATAGCTCTTTGAAATACGCTTGGCGTCGATGACGAGGCGCGAGGAATCCGCGCCCTTCTCCGCTTGCAGCGCCGCCTTTGGGGAAGCTGAGAGCGCTTTGCGCTCGCGCCGCTCGCTGCGCATGGACTCAAGACGCCGGCGGCGGCCTTCGTTGCGGGAGCGCCGGGCGGTGACGCCGCGACGGAGCCAATGTTCTTCGGCTTTGAGGTGCGTTTCGAGACGCGCGGCGACGCGTTCTTCCTCAGCTTCGATGCGCTCAGCCCAGTCTTCGAAACGCGCGAAGCCGGCATCGAGCGTCAGTACGCGGCGCTGGCGCAACCAGAGCGTGGCGTCGGTGACGCGTTCTAGGAAGCGCCGGTCGTGGCTGACGATGAGGCAGGCGCCGTTGAAACTCGCGATGCGTTGTTCGAGCGCTTCGATGGCGGCGATGTCGAGGTGGTTGGTCGGCTCATCGAGCAGCAGCACGTCCGGCTCGGCCGCGAAGGCGCGGGCGAGTGAAGCGCGGCGGGTCTCGCCGCCGGAAAGGCCGGATGGCGCGCGGTCGGGGTCGAGGCCGGCGAGATGGAGTTCGGCTTCGGCGGCGTGTTCGGCAATGGAGCGGTCGCTGCCGGCGCGCGACACCGACGGCGCACGCGCATAGTCGCGCAGTGTCGCGAACGCGGCCAGATCCGGCTCCTGGCGCGCAAGCGCGACCACGGCGCCGGAGGCGTAGGCGATCTCGCCGCTGTCGCTTTCGGCGAGGCCCGCGAGCATGCGGATGAGCGTCGACTTGCCAGCGCCATTGGCGCCGATCAGTGCTGCGCACTCGCCCTTGTGCAGCGTAAAGGAGACGCCTTCGAACAAGGGCGCGCCGCCGAGCGACAGACGCAAATCCTTGACGTGAACAAGCGCAGGCCCCCGTGCCATCGGCGCTAGTTGAAGATGTCTTGGATGACTTGGCCGAGACTTTGCGGCTCACCATCGCCGAAGGCATTGGCGAGATCGTCGAAGAAGGTCGCTTTCTCTTCTTCGATCGGCGAACGCACTGGCTGTTCGATGCCCGGCAGCGGGTGGTTCTCCACGCCCTCGTGCGCGACGCGCATCGAGTCGGCCCAGATTTGCGCCGGCAGCGTGCCGCCTGTGGTGCGGCCCATCGAAGTGAAGTCGTCGTGGCCAACCCAGACGCCGGCGGTGTAGTCGGCGGTGTAGCCGACGAACCAGGCGTCGCGCCAATCGGAGCTAGTGCCGGTCTTGCCGGCGACGTCGCGATTGCCGAGCGCTGCGCCCGTGCCGGTGCCGCGGATGACGACAGCGCCCATCATGCTGGTCATGCGATGGACCACATCGGGATCGAGCACGCGCGGCGCCTCATACGGCGGGCGGCGATAGAGTTCTTGGCCCGCCGAATTGGAGACGCTGCGGATGATGTGCGGATCGATGCGGCGCCCTTCATTCATGAAAACGGCGAACGAGGAGGTCATGTCCCAAAGCGTCGTCTCGATCGAGCCTAGCGCGATGGAGGGCGGCACGAATGCGTTGCGTTCAGGCATCGTTGTGATGCCGAGGCGCGAGGCGACATCGGCCACCCGGCGCGGGCCGACTTCGGCGGCGACGCTGGCGGCGACGGTGTTGATGGATTGGGCCATAGCAGTGCGCAAGGTGACAGCGCCGCGATAGCCTTCGTCATAATTGCGCGGCCGCCAGCCATCGATGACGACAGGCTCGTCGTAGCGGACGTCTTCGGTATCCAGCCCCGCTTCAAGCGCCGCGGTGTAAACGAACGTCTTGAATGTCGAGCCCGGTTGGCGCCGGGCTTGGGTCACGCGGTTGAACTTCGACTCGCCATAATCCGTCCCGCCGACGAGGGCGACGATCTCGCCTTGGCGGTTGACGGCCATGTAAGCGGCCTGCAGGGGCCGGCGTCCGAAGGCGCGATTGCCGAGGCGGCGACGGATCGAATTGGCGGCGGCGTCCTGGACGTCGCGCTCGATCGTCATCTGGATGACGAGGTCCGGGGTTTCACGGCCGACAGCGTTTCGCGCCTGTTCGACAGCGAGATCGAAGGCGTAGCCGAGCGAACGCTCGGTGTTCGGGCGTTCAACGACGCGGATTTCCTCCGCGCGCGCTTCGTCGCGCTGTTCAGGCGTGATGAAGCCAGCTTCGACCATCGCCTCCAGCACTACGCGTTGACGCGCTGTGGCGCGTTCAAGGCTTTCGGTAGGCGCCGAGCGTGAGGGCGCTTTGGGTAGGCCGGCCAGCATGGCCGCTTCGGCCAGCGTCAGTTCGCTCGCCGGCTTGCCGAAGAAGCGGCGCGCGGCGGCGTCAACGCCGTAGGCCTGGTCGCCGAGATAGACGCGGTTGAGATAGAGCTCGAGAATCTCGTCCTTGGTCAGACGCCGCTCGATGCGCGAGGCCAGCACCATTTCGCGCAGCTTGCGGTTGATGGTTTGCGCTGGCGTAAGGAAGAGATTGCGCGAGAGCTGCTGCGTGATGGTCGAGCCGCCCTGCACGGTTTCGCCGGCGCGGAGGTTGGCGAGCAGCGCGCGGAAGATCGCCATCCGGTCGACGCCCTCGTGTTGGTAGAATCGCCGGTCCTCGATGGCGAGGAACGCCTGCGGCACATAGTCTGGTAGTTCGGCCAGCTGCGTGCGCCGGCCATAGAAAGGCCCGCGCGTGCCGAGAATCTGACCCTCGGAATCCACGAACGTGATCGAGGGCTGACGGTTGAGCGCCCAGAGCGTGTCGGCGTCCGGCACGCGCGGCAGACCCCAATATATCCACACCCAGAGTCCCAGCACGGCCAGAAGGACGAAACCGGCGGCAAAACTCGCCGCCCGCCGCCAAGTAAAGCGCGAGCGTTCGCTCAGCATCTGCGCGATCTGTTGCTGGGCGGCGGCAGCACGAAGCTTCGCCCAGTCGATGCCGCGGCGAAAATCAGGCGGTTCGTTCGGCAAAGATGACTCCGGAGCGGTGTGTCCAATAAGGGTATGGCCGAATTCTGGCCATGGGAAACGCGGATAGCGCCCCTGCGTATCCCTCAACCGTACGCCTCAAAGCACAGATTCGGGGCGACTTCTTGAAAATCAATCCGACCGACCCGGCGCTGAGGTAGCGTTCAGGCACGGTCGAGATGGCAGGACGGAAGGAGGCGAACGGTGACGGAGGCGGCGGAGCCGCTGCGCGCGCTGCTGCAGGCGGCGCTGGCGCTGGCCGACAGCGACGCGGCGGAAGCGGAACGGCG
This sequence comes from Pseudomonadota bacterium, assembly GCA_023410295.1. Classification (GTDB taxonomy): domain Bacteria; phylum Pseudomonadota; class Alphaproteobacteria; order Caulobacterales; family Aquidulcibacteraceae; genus Vitreimonas. Next base: position 53,380 of record JAEYPY010000053.1, read on the forward strand.
CGCGAAGGCCGTTTCGGCTCTGGTCCGAGCCACGCGGGAGGTGGCTGAGCTGGAGGCGGCGACCGGCGCGTCATCGTGGGAAGATGAAGAAGCTAAGCGCGCCGAACTGCGTCGCCGCATCGCCGTTTTTGCGCAAGCAGATCTTGATGATGCTCCAGCTGGGGTTGTTGAGTGGCTCGGACGCGGAAATCCTGCTGTCTGACTGGTCGCTGTTCGGGCGCGGCGAACAGAGAGGGCCTGCGGGCGATTGGCGAACTTGGGTGTTCTTGGGCGGTCGCGGGGCGGGCAAGACCCGCGCCGGCGCCGAATGGGTCACCGAACTGGCCCGCTCGGGGGTGGCGGGCCGCATAGCGCTGGTCGCGCCGACGTTTCACGATGTGCGCGAGGTGATGGTCGAAGGCGCCTCGGGCCTGCGCGCGCTGCCTTACGCGCCGCCCGGCTACGAACCCAGCCGCCGGCGGCTGGTGTGGCCAAACGGGGCGCAGGCTTATTGTTTTTCGGCGGAGGATCCTGAGAGCCTGCGCGGGCCGCAGTTCGACGCCGCCTGGGTCGATGAAGTGTGTTTTTGGGCGGCGCCGGATGAAACGCTGGCGACGCTGGGGCATGCGTTGCGGCTTGGCGCGCAGCCGCGGCTGATGGTGACGACGACGCCAAAGCCGATCGCGGCGCTGAAGCGGTTGATGGAGGCGTCCGACACGGTGGTGACGCACGCGGCGTCCTTTGAGAACCGCCATAACGTGGCGCGCGATTTCATAATGGCGTTACGCGAGCGGTGGGCCGGGACGGCGTTGCATCGCCAAGAAGTGCTCGGTCAGCTGATCGAAGACGTCGAAGGGGCGCTGTGGCGTCGCGCGCAGCTGGAGGCGCTGCGCACAGACGAGCGCGTCGCGTGCGAGCGCATCGTCGTCGCCGTCGATCCGCCCGCTTCCGTTGGCGCTGAAGCGGCGACCTGCGGAATTGTTGCAGCTGGCGCCTGGGACGACTTTCCGCACCGGCGCGCGCTAGTGTTGGCGGACGCCAGCATCCAGGGCGCGGCGCCGCAGGTGTGGGCAGAGCGTGCAGCCGATCTGGCGCGGTCGCTCAACGCCAATGCGATCGTGGCCGAGGCCAACAATGGCGGGGAGATGGTGCGTGCGGTGCTGCGTGCGGCCGCGCCGGACATTTACGTCAAGCTGGTGCGCGCAAGCGCGGGCAAGCGAGCGCGGGCCGAGCCGATCGCCTCCTACTACGACCAAGGCCGCGTGCGGCACGCAGCGGCCTTCGCCGAACTGGAAGATGAAATGTGTGCGTTCGATGTGGGGCTGAAGAAGAGTCCCGACCGCGTCGATGCGCTGGTGTGGGCGCTAACCGAATTGTTCGGCGCTGGCTTGGGCCCGCGCGCGCGGATGGCCTGAAGGAAAACGAGATGTTCGAGTGGTGGAAACGCCTCCGCGCGCCGCGCGCGGAGCGAAAACTCATGGCTTGGCATACGCCAGGCCGGCCCGTGTGGCCGATGCGCGATTCAGCAGCGTTCGCGCGCGAAGGCTATGCGCGCAATGCGGTTGCTTATCGCTGTGTGCGCATGATCGCCGAAGCTGCGGCGAGCGCGCCGCTGAAGGTTGGCCCTGCCGATCACCCGCTGGCGCGTCTCTTGGCGCGGCCCAACCCGGAGCAAACCGGCGGCGAGTTGATGGAGGCGTTTTACGGCCACCTCCAAGTCAGCGGCAACGCGTATCTGGAAATGGCGAGCATCGGCGAAGCGGCGCCGAGCGAACTTTATGTGCTGCGGCCTGACCGCATGAGCGTTGTGCCTGGCGCAGATGGCTGGCCGGTGGGCTGGGAGCATCGCGTCGGCGCCCAGGTGCGCCGCTTCGAGCGCGATCCGGTAACGGGCGAGGCGCCCATTCTGCACCTCAAGCTCTTTCATCCGAACGATGACTGGTACGGCCTCTCGCCGATGGAGGCGGCAGGCTATGCCATCGACATCCACAATGCAGGCGGCGCCTGGAACAAAGCGCTGATCGACAACGCGGCGCGGCCGAGCGGGGCGCTGGTATTCACGGGCGTCGGCGGCGCCGACCGGCTGAGCGAGGAGCAGTTCCGGCGCTTGAAGCAGGAGCTCGACGAAATGCACGCCGGCGCAGCCAATGCGGGCCGGCCGATGGTGCTGGAAGGCGGGCTCGATTGGCGGCCGATGTCGCTGACGCCCGCGGATATGGATTTTATCGACGCACGTCACGCCGCCGCGCGCGACATTGCGCTGGCGTTCGGCGTGCCGCCGATGCTGCTCGGCATTCCGGGCGACAACACTTACTCGAATTACCGCGAAGCAAACCTCGCCTTCTGGCGCCAGACCGCGCTGCCGTTGGCGATGAAAGCCGCGCGTGGGCTTGAAGCCTGGATCGGCGATCGCTGGCCGGAGCATGGGCCGGCGGCGGTCAGTGTCGATGTGGAGGCCGTTCCGGCGCTTGCGGTTGAACGCGAGGCGCTGTGGGCGCGGCTCGGCGCAGCTGACTTCTTGGACACAAATGAGAAGCGCCGCCTCGCCGGCGTTGAAGAGCCGGAGCGCGCGCGATGAAAGTGGCCGTAGATCCGCGAGTCACGCTCGCACTCATCGTAGCGCTGTTTCTTGAAACAGCTGGCGGCTTGATCTGGGCAGGGCGCGCTGCGGCGCGGCTTGAAGAGGTCGAGCGCGCGGTGGCGACGCAGCCTGAAGTGGCCGAGCGGCTGGCGCGGCTCGAAGAGCAGGTGACCGACGCGCGCCGGTCGCTGGCGCGCATCGAGCGGCGGCTCGACGAATGATTATCGAAGGCTACGCCGCTTTGTTCGGCGTGGAAGATCAGATGCACGACATCGTGCGCGCCGGCGCGTTTGCAGCGTCCTTGGCGAAGCGCACGGCGCCTTTGCCGTTGCTGGTCGAGCACGAGCCACGCCTGCTCGCGGGTCATTGGAGCGAAGTGCGCGAAGATGGACGCGGGCTCTGGCTGCGCGGCGAGGTGCGTGACGATCAGCCGGGCGCGGCGCGTGCGCGGCGCCTGCTGGCGCGGGGAATCGATGGGCTCTCCATCGGCTTCATCCCGCTTGGCGCTCACCGGGTCGGCGCGCATCGCGTGCTAACCGAGGTCGAACTTCTGGAGGTGTCGATCGTGACACATCCGATGCAGCCGCAGGCGCGGCTCAACTTCGCGCGAGAGTTCATCCGCGCTGCTTAAGGAGAGAAACGTGAGGAAAGAAACCAAAGCCGCGCCGGCTGGCGGCGCGGATGCGCTGATGCGCGCGTTCGAGGAATTCAAGTCGACCAACGATGCGCGGCTCGACGCGATCGAGAAAAGGCGCGGCGACGTGCTGCTTGAAGAGAAGGTCGATCGTATCGATCGCGCGCTGGCCGAGCAGAAATCGCTGATCGAGAAGGCGGCGCTCGCCGGCCGTCGCCCGGCGCTTGCAGCCGATCCGGCGGTGAGCGAGCACAAATCCGCGTGGAGCGCCTATCTGCGGCGCGGCGATGTTTCGGCGCTGGCGCAGTTCGAAGCCAAGGCGCTCTCGGTCGGCTCGGACGCCGACGGCGGCTATGTCGCCCCGCCGGAACTCGACCGCATGATCGAGAGCCGCCTGAAGCAAGTCTCGCCGATGCGCTCGATTGCGACGGTGCGGACGACGGGGGCCAACGTGTTCAAGAAGCCGATCAGCCTGACGGCGGCTGGCACGGGCTGGATCAGCGAAACCGGCGCGCGCACGCAGACTTCGACGCCGACGCTCGCCTTGCTCGAATTCCCGACCGCCGAGCTCTACGCCAATCTCGCCGCGACGCAGACGCTGCTCGACGACAGCTTCGTCAATCTCGAGGAATGGATCGCCAGCGAAGTGGAAGAAGCTTTCGCCGGCCAGGAGCGCGCCGCGTTCGTCACGGGCGATGGCGATAATAAGCCGAAGGGCTTCCTCGATTACGACATGGTCGCTGAAGGCAGTCATGTTTGGGGCAAGATCGGCTATATCGCGACAGGCGTCGACGGTGGCTTCGCGGCGTCCGATCCGGTCGATGACCTGATCGATCTCATCTACACGCCGAAAACGCAGTTCCGGCAAAACGCGCGCTTCGTCATGAACCGCAAGACGGTCTCGGCGGTGCGCAAACTGAAGGATGCGGACGATCGCTACATCTGGTCGCCGGATGAGTCCGGCGGTTCGACGCTGCTCGGCTATCCGATCACCGAGATCGAAGACATGCCGGACATGGCCGCGGATTCGTTCTCGATCGCTTTCGGCGATTTTGCACGCGGCTATCTCATCGTCGATCGCGCCGGCGTCCGGGTGTTGCGCGATCCGTACTCCGCCAAGCCGTACGTCTTGTTCTACGTGACCAAACGCGTCGGCGGCGGCGTGCAGAACTTCGACGCGATCAAAGCGCTGAAGTTCGGGGAGTCGTGAAGCGAGGCTCCCCCGCTTGCGGGGGAGCTGTCAGCGAAGCTGACTGAGGGGGGAGTTGCGCCCGCCTCGCACACCTTCCCCCTCCCCCAGCCTTAGGTCGCG
>JAEYPY010000148.1 GCA_023410295.1 Pseudomonadota bacterium
CCCATATCGTTCGGTCGCCGACCGCTGGAATTCTCAGCCCGAACTCTATGATCAGTGGCAATACTGCAAAACGCGGTTGCGCAGCTGACGTGAAGCACGAGGGCAGACATGCTGTTCGTTGGAGCGAGTAGCCCGAAAGGTTCACAGTGAAGTCTTCCGTCACCGGGAATTCGAGTACTTCTCCGGTGACTTCCACGGTGTGGGGTTGTTGCTCTCCAGTTTCGCGTGTGAATTCGACTTCTGACGCATCTCCGAACGCATCGTTCATCGCAAGATCTCGAATGAACGGCCTAAAGCGCGGACGGAGGCCTTCCGAAACATCCTCGACGAACGCGTCGTAGATCTCACACGCCGATGTATTCGTAGGATCGGCATGCGGCCTCAATGATATAGCCGTACCGACGCCGAGGAGTACGACCAACGCTAAGAGCGGAACGACCCACCTAGCTCGCGACATGCTGAATGACCTGATCGCGCAGCTTCGTATCACCCCAAGCCAGGACGCACCCGCCCGCGCTGGCATCACCACCATCCCAGTTGCAAACCCCGCCGCCGGCGCCGGTGATGATCGGGATGAGGGCGGCGATGTCGAATGGTTTCAGCCCGCTTTCGATCACACAATCGATGTGTCCCGCGGCGAGCATGCAATAGGCGTAGCAATCGTAGCCATAGCGCGTGAGTTTTGCTTGCGCGCGCACGCGAGCGAAGGCTTCGGCCTCATCGCCGGCGAAGAGATAAGGGTCGGTCGTTGAAAGGATCGCGTCGTTCAGCGTCTCGCACGCCCGCGTTGTCAGTTTCCGCGTGACGCCGCGCGCGCGGACGTTGGCGCCTTGCATCCAGCCGCGATAGCGTTCGTCGAGATAAGGCTGATCCATCACGCCGAGCAGCGGCCCGCCTTCGTAGTAGAGCCCGATCAGGACGCCCCAGGTCGGCAGGCCGGAGATGAACGCGCGCGTGCCGTCGATCGGATCGAGGATCCATTGATAGCCTTCGCTGGCGAGCTCGCCGCCATATTCTTCGCCGAGCACGCTGTGCTCCGGATACTCCTGCGCGATCAGCGCCCGCATGGCGCGCTCGGCCGCTTCATCGGCATCCGTCACCGGATCGAAGCGCGAGCCGTCTTTCAGGCTCACCGTGTGCGCGGCGCGGAAATAAGGAAGAATGGCTTCCCGGGCGACGTCGGCGAGCTGATCGGCGAAAGCGAGGAGGGCGGGGGTGTCGTGCGCGGTCATGCGTTCACTATAACCCGGCCGCGGCGGTGTTGGATTGATTCTTGGCGGACGAACGAAAACGGGCCTGGCCATCGGCCAAGCCCGCTTCATCCCCCGATGCCCCGAGACGTGGCTTAAGCCGCGTCGGTGCTTTCGTCTTGCAGCGCCTTCGCGAGGTCGAGCAGGCGGCGGCGCGGACGTTCACCAAGCTTGTAGTAAGCGCGGATCAGTTCCAGCGTTTCCTTCTGGCTGAGCACATCGGCCGCGATCAGGTCGCGGTCGTTGGCCGGTGCGCCAGGAGCGCCGTTGTTCACCGGAGCGTTGAGCTGTTGCAGGCCTTCGAAGAAGTAGTTGACCGGCACGTTCAGCGCGACGGCAAGCTCGTAAAGACGGCTCGCGGTGACGCGGTTGGCGCCGCACTCATACTTCTGGATCTGTTGAAAGCGGATGCCGATGGACTCAGCCAGCTGTTGCTGGGTGAGGCCCAGGAGACGACGGCGGCGGCGAAGCCGCTTGCCGACGTGGAGGTCAATGGCGTTAGCCATGGTTATGCGCCCTTGTTCGCGGCGGTTCCCCCACTTGGGCCCGCCTTATGCGCCTTTGGAGAGCAGGAGCCGTGCCACGCATCCGAAGGGCGAATTGCGCCGTGTTAAGATGTGGACGCGGCGGCAGGGCGCGTGCGGGGCGAAAACTGAACCGAAACGGCGCCGCGAAGTTTGGTGAACGTGGCCGCGCCCAGTTTTCGTCATCGCGGCGCCGCGCGCGCTGCATCTTCGATGGGGAACATCTCGCGGAACGAGGTTGGTATGATGAAGATTCGCGCTTTGCTCCTGGCTGGTCTGTTCGCGCTTAGCGCGTGCGCGGCGACGCAGCAGCGCCTGCTCACCTACAATTCCGGCTGGCCGGACGCGGACGTCTATGTCGGCGGCGATCGTTACCAGGTTTGGTTTCACGAGACCGATCAAACCGTGCTGGTGCAGCGCGGCGAGCCGCGGCCGCTGGGTCAGTTGGCGGCTGAGAATTTAACCGTGTACGGCCAGGACCGTTCGCCGGGCGCGCTCTGGTGGGGCGCTGCGGCGAACGCGGTGCTGCAGCCGATCGGCTGTTATGGCGAGGTGCTGAACGGCGAGGGCGCCATCCGCGAGATCAGCTACACCTGTCCGCAGCCGGTCGATGTCGCCGCGGCGGTCGCGGCCAATCGCGAAACTTGGCGCAGCGGCGTGCGCGTGCCTGCGCCCGCCGCGGATTAACCAGCTTCCCGCGCGCGTGCTTGTTTCTTGCGCTCGTTGGGATCGAGGAAAGCCTTGCGCAGGCGGATGGCGTTGGGCGTGACTTCCACCAGCTCATCATCTTCGATCCACGCCATGGCTTGCTCGAGCGTGAGGCGGCGCGGGGGCGTCAGGCGGATGGATTCATCCTTACCCGAGGCGCGCACGTTGGTGAGCTTCTTGCCCTTGAGCGGATTGACGTCGAGGTCTTCGCCGCGGCTGTTTTCGCCGATGATCATGCCTTCATAGACGTCTTCGCCGTCGGCGATGAACATCTGGCCGCGTTCTTCGAGATTCCAGAGCGCGTAGGCGGTCGACTTGCCGTTGTCGTTGGAGATGAGCGCGCCGTTGCGGCGGCCGGGGATTTCGCCTTTCCACGGCGCCCAGGAATGGAAGAGCCGGTTCATGACGCCGGAGCCGCGCGTGTCGGTGAGGAATTCACCGTGATAGCCGACCATGCCGCGCGAGGGCGCGAGCATGACGAGGCGCGTCTTGCCGCCGCCTGAAGGACGCATGTCCTGCAGCTCGGCTTTGCGGATGCTCATCTTCTCGATGACGACGCCGGTATATTCATCGTCCACGTCGATGACGACTTCTTCGATCGGCTCGAGCGTCTGGCCGTTCTCGCTGCGCGTCAGCACTTTCGGGCGCGACAGCGAAAGCTCGAAGCCTTCGCGGCGCATGGTTTCCACCAGCACGCCCAGCTGCAGTTCGCCGCGGCCGGCGACTTCGAACGCATCCTTATTGCCGGTTTCGGTGACGCGGATGGCGACGTTGGATTCCGCTTCCGCCATCAGCCGCGCGCGGATGACGCGGCTTTGCACCTTATCGCCGGCGCGGCCGGCGAGCGGGCTATCGTTGATCGAGACGGTGATGGCCAGCGTCGGCGGATCGATCGGCGTCGAGGGCAGGGGCTTCGGCAGATCGACCGCGCCGATCGTGTCGGCGACGGTGGTGTCGACCAGGCCCGCAATGGCGATGATGTCGCCTGCCTCTGCGCTTTCGACCGGCACGCGCTTCAAGCCGCGGAACGAGAGCAGCTTCGTCAAGCGCCCGCGTTCGATCTCTTTTCCGTCGCGCGAGAGCGCCTTGACGTTATCGCCAACTTTCACGCGCCCAGCTTCGACGCGGCCCGTTAGCACGCGGCCGAGGAAGGGATCGGAATCCAGCATGGTGACGAGGAAGGCGAACGGCTCATCCTTGTGCGCGATCGGCGCGGGTTCGGGGATGTGGCGCACGATGACGTCGAACAGCGGCGTCAGATCCTTATTCTCGCCGCTCATCTCGGTCTTGGCCCAGCCTTCTTTGCCGCTGGCGTAGAGGATCGGGAAATCGGCTTGTTCGTCGCTGGCGCCGAGGGCGAGGAAGAGCTCGAAGATTTCGTTGAGCGCTTTGTCCGGTTCGGCGCTGGGGCGATCGACCTTGTTCAGAACCACGATCGGGCGAAGCCCGCGGCCCAGCGCCTTCGACAGCACGAACTTAGTTTGCGGCATCACGCTTTCGCTGGCGTCCACCAGCAGCACGCAGCCATCGACCATGCCGAGGATGCGTTCGACTTCGCCGCCGAAATCGGCGTGGCCGGGCGTATCGACGATGTTGAGCCGGTAGCTCTCGCCGCCCTTATCCCAGAGGATCGAGGTGCACTTGGCCAGGATGGTGATGCCGCGCTCGCGCTCCTGGTCGTTGGAATCCATCGCCCGCTCCTGGCGGGCCTCGTTGGCGCGGAAGGCGCCGCCCTGGGCGAGCAGCTGGTCGACCAGGGTGGTCTTGCCGTGGTCGACGTGGGCGATGATCGCCAGGTTGCGGAGGCGCTCGGCCATGCGTTTTCAAGCTTTCGATAAAGGACGGCGGGTTCTGCACGCGCGCGGCGCCTGCTTCAACGGCGCCGGCGCCAAAAGCTTCAGCGCAGCGTATGCGTTTTTGCATGTGTGCACCTGCAATATGACGTATGCGATTGGAAAAGACAATAAAAACAAATATATGTGACCAGGTCGCAAAAACGTGACGCCTCGCTCACCTTGCATATTGCTGCACTGCGAAATAAGTTCGAGGCGTTGCAGCGTTTCGCGACGTTGCACCCGCCCTATCGGGCGTTTCCTCCCTAATTTGACCTCCCAAACCGCCGGGCCCCAAAGCCCGGCGGTCTTTTTTGGCCCGCCGGAAAGCGCGCAGGCTGAAGCAGCGGCGCGACCCGCTCTTTTTCGCTGTTTACCCACCCGCCTTCGCCAAGGCTTCGGCGGGTCGCTCTCGCTCACGCGAGAGC
>JAEYPY010000191.1 GCA_023410295.1 Pseudomonadota bacterium
AAACTCGCTCTGCCAGTTCTGAAACGACTCGAACCAGAACTGCGCGTTGCCAAGATGCTCCTGCCAGCTCGGCCCAGCCTCACCATGCATCGCAGCTTCCTCCGCCGCGTGACGGGCGCTGTTCAGCCAGTGCAACGCGAATGAGAGCGCAAACAAGAGCGCCATCGCGAGCCCGAGCGAGTGCGCGTAGAGCTTGCCGGCAAGCCCCGGGCCCGCTTCGTCATTGTCCCGTTCTGGATTGTCCGGATCGCGCGACTCCGCCGAGCCACGTTGGAAGAGATGCGCTGTCAGGACGACATAGGTCGCCATCTGCAGGAATTCGCCTTCCCAGTTCTCGAACACCGTTGAGAGAAACTCGCCGCCGCCGAGAAAGCTCAGGAGACTGGGACCCGGCTCGCCGTGAATGCCGCTTTCTTCGATGGCGTTCAGCCATCCGCTCAAGGCATGGCCGACGATACTGATCGCAAACAGCGTCATCAGCGCGATGGTCAAACCGTTGTCTTTCAACCACTTCACGGCCGGTTCTCCGAGGGCAACAACGCACGAGGGCGGCACTATGTTCTGCCGCCTTGCCGCCGCGGGCATCTTGTGCCGGCGCCCGGCCCGCCATATCCCGAGGCGCTTCCCCGAACGCCAAGGCATCCCATGTCGCCGATGGACACCCTCGTCTCCACGCTCACGCTTGAGCCGATCGAAGAGAACCTGTTTCGCGGTCTTTCGCCCCCGGAAGAGCGCCAGCGCATTTTCGGCGGCCAGGTCGTCGCCCAGGCGCTGACGGCCGCCTACAAGACGGTCGAAAACCGCATCTGCCATTCGCTGCAGAGCTACTTCATCCGCCCCGGCGACCCTACGCGCCCAGTGCTCTACCAAGTGGAGCGTTCGCGCGACGGCCACAGCTTCACCACGCGCCGGGTGCTTGCCATTCAAAAAGGCGAGCAGATTTTCAACATGGCCTGCTCGTTCCAAGCGCCGGAAGATGGCTACGAGCATCAGAACGAAATGCCTGACCCGAAATACTCGCCCGAGCGTATGGGCGAACTGATCGAGGCGTGGATGAAGACCGCGCCGGAGCAAGCCACGCGCTGGCTCCGCGATCTGCCGATCGAAATGCGCGCGATCGATCCGGTCGATGTGCTGAGGCCGGTGGTGAAGCCGCCGCACCAGCACGTCTGGCTGCGCGCGCGCGAAGACCGCGGCGAGGACATCGCCCTCAATCAATGCCTGCTCGCCTTCGCGTCAGATTATTCGCTGCTCGGCACGGCGATGCGCCCGCACGGCGTCAGCTGGCAATCGGGCGTGCAGACGGCGAGCCTCGATCACATCATCTGGTTTCACCGCCCGACCAATTTCTCGCGCTGGCACCTCTACGTGCAGGACAGCCCCAGCGCCTCCGGCGCGCGCGGCTTCAACCGCGGCGCCATCTATCGCGAAGACGGCGTGCTGGTGGCGTCCGTGGCGCAGGAAGGCCTGATCCGCAAGCGCGGCTAGCGCTACGGCGTCACCACCTCGATCTCGAGCCCTAGCCCTTGCAGTTGCGGCCGCACCACGGACGCATCGCCCACGACCACCCAGACGAACTCGCTGGGATCGATCGCCGCCCGCGCCGCCGCATCCATTTGCGTTGCCGTCATGGCGCGATATCGCGGCGCCACCGCCTCCCAATAATCGTCCGGTCGATCATAGAGATCGTTGCTGCGCAGCGCGCCGAGGATCGACGCCGCCGTCTCGTAGGCGCCCGGCAACTGGCGGATGTTGCCGTTGATGGTGCGCACGTGCTCGGCTTCGCTGACGCCGTTCGAGGTGTTGAAGACGTTGATCTGCTCCGTGAGCACTCGGATCGAGTCGCCAGTGCGATCCGCCTGCACGGGCGCGCTGATGATGTACGGCACACGCTGCTCGCGCATATGCAGGTTGCCGTTGATGCCATAGGACCAGCCGCGCCGTTCACGGATCTCGGTGTTGATGCGCGAGAGGAAGCTGCCGCCTAGCACTTCGTTGGCAGCCACCAGCGTCAGATTGTCGTCCGAGCCGCGCACCGGCAGCACCGTGCCAGCATAGATCACCGATTGCGGCGATTGCGGGCGATCGACGATGACGATGCGCGGGCGCGTGTCCGGGATGGCGACGCTGAAATCCTTGGCGCCGACCGGCGTGTCCGCGCCGCGCCATCCACCGAACCGCGCCTCCAGCGCCCGCCGCACTTCGGCGAGCGAGCGGTCGGAGACTACGAAGATGCGCGCCGTCTCAGGCCGAATCCACGTGTTGTGGAAGGCTGCCAGCGCACTTCTGTCGAGCGCAACGACCGATTCCGCCGTCCCAAGCCCCGACACGGCGCGTCCGTAAGGATGGTCCGCGCCATAGATGATCGGCGGCAGCGTGCGCTGAGCGAGGCCGTTCGGGGAAGTCGCCTCTTGCGCCACAAGCGCCAGCTGCTGTTCCCGCAAACGTTCGACTTCGCTTTCGACGAAGTCCGGCCGCATCACGATGTCGGCGTAAAGATCGAGCGAGCGGCCGAGATTGGCCGAGAGCGCCGTCAGCGACACCGTCGAGCGATCGAGCGATCCGAACGCACTGATCGTCGCGCCGAGCCGCTCCTGCTCTTCAGCGATTGCCATCGCGTCGCGCCCGGCGGCGCCTGCGGTCATCGCCGACAGCATCAGGCGCTGCGTGCCAAAGCCGCCCTGCGGATCGGCGGCGACGCCGGCATCGAAGTCCATCGCCACCAGCGTCGCGGGAATGGCGTCGCGACGGGCGTAAACGATCTCGATGCCGTTCGACAGCTGCGCACGCTCGACGTTCGGAAAATCGAGATCGGCGATCTCGCCGACCGGCGGCATCGGATCGCGCGGCTGCGCCGTCGGCGGCGAATTGTCGGGCGCCGGCCGGTTGGTCGCGCTTGCGTCTTGGTAGGGCTCGCGCACGCCTGGATCGATGCGCAGCGCATAAACCGGCCGCGACAGCCACTCAGCCGCCGCCGCGCGCACCGTCTCTGACCGCACCTGGCCATACTCCAGCAAGTTGCGGCGGAAAAAGTTGGGGTCCTCAGCGAGCACCGCGCCATTCGCCAGCGCCACGGTCTTGCCGCTGAAGCCGCCGATCTGCTCGATGTTGAACAAGCTGCCGGCGACTTCCTGCGTCGCCACGCGCTGGATCTCGTCTGCCGTCGGTCCGTTGGCGATGAATTCAGCGATAATCTCGTCGAGACGACGTGACACCGCATCGGCGTCTTCACCCGGCTTCACGTCAGCCGTCACGAAAAACAAACTCACGCGCTGAAACGAAAGCACGCTCGCGCTCACCGCCGTTGCCGTCTGCTCATCACGCACCAGGATGCGGTCGAGCCGCGAGCTGTTGAGCCCGCCCAGCACTTGCGCCGCGACATCGAGCTCCACCGCATCGTCATGCGTCAGCCCCGGCACGACCCAGGTGCGATAAAGCCGCGTCGCAGACACGCGATCCTGCATCATATCGTCGATGCGCGCTTCAAGCGTCGGCACGTCCGCGGCCGCGGGGATATTGTCCGGCCCGCGCGGGATTTGGCCGAAATAGCGCTCCACCAGCGGTCGCGCTTCGGCAGCATTGATGTCGCCCGCCAGCACCAGCACAGCGTTGTTC
>JAEYPY010000233.1 GCA_023410295.1 Pseudomonadota bacterium
GCCTTGCAGCACGCGCCGGGCGGCGCGACGGGGGCGCTCGCCGCCATGCTAGAGCCATTTCTGCTGGCGGCCGAGGGGCGCGTCGATCGCGCCGTCGAGCGTGTCGATGCGGGCGGCGATAATTTGCCTGCGCCGTTACCGGAGATGGAGCGGGCGCTATTGTTTGAATCCGCAGGGCGCCTGCCGGAAGCCGCGGCAGTTTACGCGCAGATGGTCGATCGGCTCGATCTGACGCCGCCGGGCGATGACGAGCCGCAATCGATCGAGGAATTTGAGCGCGCGCTCAACGCCACGCGCGTTTCGCATGCGGTCTACCGCGCCGCGCTCGTGCACCACCGGCTCGGCCGCACCGACGCCGCGCGCCGCTATTACAACACCGTGCTCGAGTTCGCGCCGCGTTCGATCGACGTTGAAGAAAACCTCCGCCGTCTCGATGCTGGTGAGCAACCATTCGAGCCTGCGCTCGATGTGAAGCGCGCAGCCGGTCGTTGGATGATCGCTATGTCCGAGTTTCTGACGCAGGCTGAGAGCCTGTCGCAGATCCTCTCCGAACAGGATCCGACCGGCGGTCTGTCTTCGGCCTCTGGCACGGCGCTGCTGCAGGTCGGCCTTCTGCTCGCGCCTGACGCGGCCGATTGGCGCCTTTATGCGGCGCAGCAGCTGGTTGCGGCGGATGGACTCGACGGCGCCGAGCGCATTCTCGCGCAGATGCCGGCCGACAACGTGTTCGCGGCGGACGCCGAAATTCTCCGCGCGTCGATTCTGCTTGAGCGCGACGATCAGGATGCGGCGGTGGCGTCAGCTGAGCGCGCATTGGCGACGGCCGGCGATCGCTGGTCCGTGATCGCCTCGGCGGGCGATGTCTATCGCCGCGCACATCGGTCCGAACAGGCCATCTCGGCGTTCGATCGCGCGCTTTCTATGGTACAAGAGCCGAAGGATCGCGCCGACGTGCTGGGCTGGCGCGCGTACGCACATCGTTTCGCCGGCAATCTTTCCGCCGCCACGGCCGATATGCGCGCCGCTTATGAACTCGATCAGAGCGTCGATACGCGCCTGCTTTACGTGTCGATCCTGATGGATGATCCAAATGCGTGGCGCGATGGCATTAGCGTTGCGCGCGGACTGTTCGCGGAGCAACCGGATTCGGTGATGCGCCTCAACGCGCTCGGCTATGCCTTGATCCAGCGTCCGGAAGGGCTGGAAGAGGGCTATCGCCTGTTGTGGCGCGGCTTCAATTTCGGCCAGCAGGACATGGCTGTCGTCGATAGTCTGGGTTGGGCTTATTACCAGTACGGCCACTTCGATCAGGCGCGCGCCTTGATCGAGCGCGCCAACGATCTTTCGGTCGGCGATCCCAACGCGGAAGTGTTGGACCACTTGGGCGATGTCTATTGGCGGCTTAACCGCCGCGACGAGGCGCGCGATGCGTGGCGCCAGGCGCTCGACGCAGAGCCTGACGCAATCCGCCGCCGCGATCTCGAACAGAAGGTCGCGCGCGGCCTGACAACGCCGGCGCCGCGCCGCCGCGACTTGCCGCGCGTGGCGCTGCCAGAAGGTCCGGCGCAGCGGGAAGAGCTGTGAGCGTTTGGCGGGGCGGCGCAGCGCTCGCCGCGATCGCCTTGCTGACGGCGTGTGCGACGGCGCCCGCGCCGCCGCCGCCCTCGACGGCGTCGACCTACGCCGATCACCTCGTTGGCCGCGTCGCCAACGCGCGGCAGGATTATAGCGCCGCTTATGAACGCTACACCCGTGCGCTCGCGCGCGATCCGGGCAATCAGTCACTGATTGACGGCGCCGTGGTGGCGGCGCTTGCGGCGGGTGATGCGGCGCAGGCGCGTCAAGCTGCGCGCGGCGCAACGGGGGAGGACGCTTCGGCGTACGCGCAAATCTTGCGCGCCGCCGATCATCTTGTTGCAGGGCGGACGCGGCAGGCTTCGGAAACGCTCAGCAACCTCGAAGGGGCGGGTGCGGAAGAGCTGGTCGCGCGCATGCTGCTGGTGTGGCCGCGCGCCGCGCAGGGCGACGTGGATGAAGTGATCGCCGATCTCGCGCCGCTTTCGTCAATCCGGCCGTATGGCGCGCTCTTCACCTATCAGCAGGCGATGGCGCTCGATCTCGCCGGCCGCAACGACGAGGCGCTCGCGGCTTACGCGCGCGCGGCGGAAGGATCGATTTTCTTGCCGACGGCTACCGCCCGCCACGCCGATCTGCTTGCACGCACCGGCGCGCGCGATGAGGCGCTGAGGCTTCTTCGGACGGACGGCAACGCCAACAATCCCGCGCTGATCGCCACAGCGGCGCGCATCGAGCAGCGCGTGTCCGGCCCGCGTCTTACGCCTGCGCGCGGAGCGGCGATCGGACTCCACGGTTTGGCGGCGCTATTCAGCCAAGAGCGCGATTCCACCAATGCACTCGCGACCTTGTCGCTGGCGCTGGTGCTCGATCCAGAACTCGACGCCGCACGGCTGATGTTCGCGCAAATCCAATCCGAACTCGGTAACGGCGAGCTCTCACGGCGTGCGCTGAGCGCCATCAACGCCAGTTCGCCTTACGGGCCGAGCGCGCGCGTCATGGAGGCGTGGCTGCTGGCGGATGAAGGGCGCGGTGATGAAGCACTGACGCTTGCGCGCACCGTGGCGGACGCCGGCGATCTTCGCGCCAAGCGCGCGCTGGCGGATATGTACCGCAACCAGCAGCGCTATGCGGAAGCAGAGCCGCTTTACGGCGAGCTGATCGAAGCAACGCCCAATGACTGGCGGCTCTACTTCGCCCGCGGCGCGGCGCGCGAACGGCTTCATCGTTGGCCCGAAGCGGAGGCCGATCTCTTGCGTGCGCTCGAAATCGCGCCGGATCAGCCCGACGTGCTCAACTATCTCGGCTACACCTGGGTCGATCGCGGCGAGCGTCTTGAGGAGGGCCTCGCCATGCTGCAGCGCGCGTTCAATCTGCGCCCAAACTCAGGGGCCATCGTCGATAGCCTCGGCTGGGCGCACTATCGGCTCGGCAATTACGACGAAGCGCTGACTTATCTCGAAGGCGCGATCCAGATGGAGCCGACCGATCCAACGCTCAACGACCACTTGGGCGACATCTATTGGCGGCTTGGGCGGCGCATCGAGGCGCGATTCCAATGGGAGCGGGCGCTGACGCTCAATCCAGACAACGCTGAAGCTATCCAGGCCAAGCTCGAAGGCGGGCTCCCCGATGAGCCGCCGGCGCAATCGGCAAACCGATGAGCGTCATCGTCTTCGCGCCCGCGAAGATCAATCTCACACTGGAAGTTGGCGCGCCACGCGCCGACGGGCTGCATCCGCTGCAAAGCATCGTCATGTTCGCCGATGTCGGCGATGTGCTGCATGCGGAAGCGGCCGATGCACTGACGCTGACGATCGGCGGCGAGTTTGCCGCAGACTTGGCGGTGGATGAGTCCAACCTCGTGCTGCGC
>JAEYPY010000278.1 GCA_023410295.1 Pseudomonadota bacterium
GCCTTTAACCGATGGCATCACTATATCTAGCGGTACGGTTCGTTCAGACACGCAAGGGCATGTGGTTTGGGCCAGGACCGAGTCGGATTAACACAGAGCTAAATTCGGGGGCAGGAATATGCAGGCAAGGGCGGAAAAAGCAGGGGTCCACCGCATGGGCGAGGTCCATCGCGGCAAGCCCAAGCCGCTGCGCCCGCTGAAGGTCGTAGAGAAGGTCGTTACGGACCCGAGCCGCGATGCGTTGCTCACCGAGTTCGGCAAGACCACGCTGCGCGACCGCTACCTCCTGCCCGGCGAAAGCTTCCAGGACATGTTCGCGCGCGTCGCCACGGCCTTCGCCGACGACATCGGCCACGCCCAGCGCATCTACGATTACATGTCCAAGCTCTGGTTCATGCCGGCGACGCCCGTTCTCTCCAACGGCGGCGCCGAGCGCGGCCTGCCGATCTCCTGCTTCCTCAATGCCGTCGGCGATTCACTCGACGGCATCATGGACACCTGGAACGAGAACGTCTGGCTCGCCTCCAATGGCGGGGGCATCGGGACCTATTGGGGCGGCGTCCGTTCCATCGGCGAAAAGGTCGGTCAGAACGGACAGACCAGCGGCATCATCCCCTTCATCCGCGTGATGGATTCGCTGACGCTCGCCATCAGCCAAGGTTCGCTCCGCCGCGGCAGCGCCGCCGTCTATCTCGACATCCACCATCCGGAAATCGAGGAATTCCTCGAAATCCGCAAACCGGCCGGCGACTTCAACCGCAAAAGCCTCAATCTCCACCATGGCATCAACATCACCGACGAATTCATGATCGCAGTGCGTGACGATCTGCCGTTCGCGCTGCGCTCGCCGAAGAACCAGGAGCCGCTGAAGCACGTCAGCGCGCGCAAGCTCTGGCAGAAGATCCTCGAGCTCCGCCTGCAAACCGGCGAGCCCTACATCATCTTCTCCGACACCGTGAACAAGCAGATGCCGAGCCACCAGAAGAAGCTCGGCCTCAAGGTGCGCCAATCCAATCTCTGCAGCGAAATCATGCTGCACACCGGCATGGATCATAACGGCCGCGAGCGCACCGCCGTCTGCTGCCTCTCTTCGCTCAACGCCGAGACGTTCATGGAATGGGAGAAGGAGCCCGAATTCCTGGAAGACGTGTTCCGCTTCCTCGACAACGTCTTGGAAGACTTCATCCAGCGCGCGCCGCCGGAAATGGAGCGCGCCGTTTACGCCGCCATGCGCGAGCGCAGCGTCGGCCTTGGCCTCATGGGCTTCCACTCGTTCCTGCAAAAGCAGGGCGTCTCGATGGAATCGGCCATGGCCAAGGTCTGGAACAACCGCCTCTTCCGCCACATCCGCCGCGGCGCCGATGCCGCGAGCGTCAAGCTCGCGCAAGAGCGCGGCGCCTGCCCCGACGCCGCCGAACAAGGCGTCATGGCGCGCTTCTCGCACAAGCTCGCGATCGCGCCGACCGCGTCAATCTCAATCATCTGCGGCGGCACTTCAGCGGGCATCGAGCCGATCCCGGCCAACATCTACACGCACAAGACGCTCTCCGGCTCGTTCGCGGTGAAGAACCCCTATCTTGAGCAATTGCTCGAAGAGAAAGGCCAGAACACAGAAGCGGTCTGGTCGTCGATCCTGAAGAAGGAAGGCTCGGTGCAGCATCTCGACTGCCTCAGCGAAGACGAGAAGAGCATCTTCAAGACCGCGTTCGAAATCGATCAGCGCTGGATCATCGAACTCGCCGCAGACCGCACGCCGCTCATCTGCCAGGCGCAGTCGCTCAACATCTTCATCCCCGGCGATGTCGATAAGTGGGACCTGCACATGCTGCACTGGATGGCCTGGGAGCGCGGCGTGAAAAGCCTCTATTATTGCCGCTCCAAGTCCGTCGCCCGCGCGGGCTTTGCCGGCGACGAAAGCAAAGGCGACATCGCCGCCGAAACCCCCGCCATGGAAACCGCGCGCACCGATTACGAGGAATGCCTAGCGTGCCAATAACATGGAGCGCCGGCGTCCTCGCCGGCACTTCGTTGCGCACGCACTGAGTTTGTTTGGGTTGGAATGCTTATAGCGCGGAGACCTCGGGCTCCGCGCTTTTTCCTTGCGGTAGGGACGTGGAGCCCGCGTCCGCCGGTGCTGCACTTCAATCCCAGCCCCCAGCCCCCTCTTCAACCCTTTGTGATTGAACCATTTTCGCAGCGTGACCGACGTCACATCGTGCATCCAAGCGCCCTCCTACATTCATCAGGCGTTCAGAGAACTTCGATGGGCGCGGGGAGTTTAGGGAGCCATGACCAAGATCGCCGCCACCGGATTAGCCACTGCAGTCGCGATAGCGCTGCTCGGCGGTGCGAGCCTTGGGCCGGTTCGCGCGCAAAGCGAACCCGTCGCGATCAGCGCCCCTCAACCGCGCGCGCCTGCGCTCGACATCGGTCAATGCCAGATCCGCTACGAAGCGCTCGCCGAAGACAAACAGCCCGCCGCGATGGAATGCGAACACGCCGAATGGATCGCGCAACGTTGGGGCGGCCGCGTGATGGAGCAGACGCGCGAAGGCCTCATCGAACGCGCCGCATTCGAAGGCGGCAACGATTTTACCGGCGTGCCCGCTGAAGCGCTGCCGCGCCGCGGCTATTGCCGCGCCTGGATCGACGGCGCGCCGCTCGAAGCGCAGCCCGAACAAAGCGATTGCCGCGTCGCCCGCACCATCGCCAACGAACGCGGCGGCCGCGTGCTGTTCATGCCGGTTTAGGTATCAGTCATCAGGTGTCAGCGCGCAAACTTGACACCTGACACCTGACACCCGACACCTTCAACATGCACAGCCACCACGGCCACGCGCATGCGCATCACGACCACGCCCACCACCATCCAGCGCCCTCAGACAAACGTTATACAATTGCAATCGCGCTGAACCTCGGCTTCGTCGTTCTCGAAGCCATCGCCGGTTTCGCCGCTAACTCGACAGCGCTTCTCTCGGACGCCGCGCACAATCTTTCGGACGTGTTGGGTCTCGCGCTTGCCGGCGGCGCAGCCTGGCTCGCCAAGCAACAATCCAGCGCGCGCCGCACCTACGGCTTTTCCAAAGCCACCGTGCTCGCCGCGCTCGCCAACGCGCTCGTGCTGGTGATCGCCTGCGGCGGCATTTTGTGGGAAGCCTCACGGCGGCTGTTTGCGCCGGAGGAGGTGCAGCCGATTTTCGTGATGGCCGTCGCCGCGGCCGGCGTACTCGTCAATGGCAGCACCGCGCTCCTCTTCGTCGCCGGCCGCAAGGAGGACGTGAACGTCCGCGGCGCCTATCTGCACATGCTGGCCGACGCCGGCGTCTCCGCCGCGGTGATTGTAGCAGGCGCCGCGATCTGGCTTACCAGCCAAGCCTGGATCGACCCTGCGCTCTCGCTCGCTGTCGTCGCGCTGATCCTCTGGGGCACATGGGGGCTCTTGAAAGAGTCCCTCGATCTCACTCTCGACGCCGCCCCCGCGCACATTGACGTCGCCGAAGTGCGCACGTTCCTAGCTTCGCAGCCCGGCGTGACCGCCGTGCATGACCTCCACGTCTGGGCCATGGGCGCAACTGAGCCGGCGCTGACGGCGCATCTGGTGCGGCCTGACGGAGGCGACGACGACTTCCTCGCCGCCGTCGCGGATGGCGTCGCGCACAAATTCGGCATTTCGCACGTGACGCTGCAAGTGGAGCGCGTCAGCCGCGAAGACTGCGCGCACTGCTAGCCTTCTTCGCTCCACGTCTTCAGCAGCTGGTGCGCGATGGCGAAGGGCGGCGGGCAGAACGCCTCGCGGTGTTTACCGGCGATCAAAGCGCGCGCCTCTTCGCGGCTGAACCAGCGCCCGCTTTCCAATTCATGCGTGTCGATCTTCTCGTTCGTGCTCTCGACTTCACAGATGGCGCCGATCATCAGCGAATGCGGGAACGGCCAAGGCTGCGTCGAATGCAACCGGACCTCGCGCACAATGAGCCCTGCTTCCTCCAGCGTCTCGCGCGCCACCGCTTCTTCGATCGCCTCCCCCGGCTCGATGAAGCCCGCCAGCGCCGAATGCATCCCCCGCGGCCACGCCCTCTGGCGCCCCAGCAGGCATTGCTCGCCATGCACCGGCAACATAATGCACACCGGATCGACGCGCGGATAATGTTCGGCCGAGCACATCGGGCAGACCCGCGTCCAGCCCGCTTCATTGATCAGCGTCGGCGTGCCGCAATTGGCGCAATAGGCGTTCTTGTCGTGCCACTCGAACACGGCTTTCGCCGGCCCCAAGGTCGCCAGTTCATCGCGCGAGAGTCGGGGTCCGAGCGCGCGCAGATCGTCGAACCGGCCCATGTCGGCGAACTGGCCGGGATTGGGAATTGCCATCGCAAAATGCGCCGCGTTCTCGCGATCTAGTCCGAGGAACAGCGTGCGCGCATCGGCCGGCGCAATGCTCGCGCGCGCATGACCGCCGAGCCAGCCGATCAAGACGACGCCCGCCTCCTCAATCACGAACGGCCGGTTCTCATAAAGCGGCACGATCTTCGATCCCGGATCGGAAATCGCCTTCTCCAGCCAAGCCTTGTCGCGTCGGAGATGACCCGCGCGATCCAGCGGGCCGCGCGTGAACGCGTTCGGATTATGCGGCAGCAGCATCAGGCGGGCTTGCGGAAGCGCAGCACGAACTGATCTGTGCGGCCGCGGATGTCGCTCTCGAACACGCGCGCGGCGCGATCGTCGGCCGGATTGCGGAGAAGGTCACCCTCCTCTTCCAGCACAAAACCAGCCGCGCTGAGCTCGCGCACGACCTGCGCCTGATCGATGCGGTGCAAGGTTCCTGTCACGGAGACATCGCTCCCCGGCGCCGCGGCATGATCGATGATCACCAGCACGCCGCCTGGCTTCAGCGCCGCGAACATCTCGCTATTGAGCCGCGGCACATCGATACCGGACTGCGCCAAGTGGAAGTCGTGATAGATTTGCGAAATGAAGATCGCGTCGAGCGGCTCATCGAGGCTCCAGCCCTGATAGCCCTGCTGCACCACCGTGACGTTCGGATAAAGCGGCGCCACTTCCAGGATCGGGCGCGCGCGCTCAGGCGTGCTGGGCCGGTCGATCGCGAAGACGCGCCCCTCATCGCCGACGGCGACTGAGAAGAGCCGCGTGTAATAGCCCGCGCCCGGCCCAATATCGGCGACGCGCCAGCCCGGCTGCACGCCCGCGAACGCGAGCACCTCGCGCGGATGACGCAGCGCGTCGCGTTCGACATCGGTGGCCGGCCGGCGCGGATCGGTCAGCGCCGCTTCAATGCTCTCCGACGGCGCGACTGTCGCCATCATCAGGCCCGGCACCGCGCCGCCGGCGCAAGCTGCGAGGACAAGGGCGAAGCTCAGTCCGGTAAATAGGTTCCGCATCTTTCCCTCCGATGTCTCCTGCTCTGGTTAGCAGCTTTTGGATGAGCAGAGTAGTTAGCCGTAGCGCCCCAGCGCGCAGCCGTTAGTATTCCTCCGGGGGAGGCAATCAATATGCTCGGCAAGGCGCGATGGCTATTGTTGGCGCTCGTATTAGGCGGCTGCACGGAACGTCCGACGCAATTCGAGCGCACATCAACGAACGCGGTCGCGCATGGTGAGCGCCTAGCGCGCGTGCTCGGTTGTGTAG
>JAEYPY010000279.1 GCA_023410295.1 Pseudomonadota bacterium
ATCTGATACTCGCCGGCCTGCAGCGTGCCTTGCGCGTGGATGCGATTGGCGATGCGGAAAAGCAAATCGTCGGCGATGAAGCCTTCGCGCTCCAGCTGCGCGGCGATCGTAGCGCCAGATGCGCCTTGTTCGACATTGAACGTCCGCGCATCGGCGTGAGGGCCGGGCCGGTTCAGCGCGCTGGTGAAGAAGAAGAACACGAACACGGCCGCCGCGCCTGCGAGCGCCAACAGCCAGAACAGAAGTGAGCCGCCGCGAGCGCGGCGCTCAGGCGCGTAACGCATCAATCCACCGCAGTAAGGATCACGGCAGCGTTGGTGCCGCCGAACCCGAACGAATTCGACATCGCTGCCTTCACAGGCCGTTTCTTGGCGGTGTGGGGCGTCAAATCTATGGCGGTCTCTACGCTCGGATTGTCGAGATTCAGTGTCGGCGGCACGACCCCGTCGCGGATCGCCAGCGCGCAGAAAATGGCTTCTACCGCCCCGGCGGCGCCAAGGAGGTGGCCGATCGCCGACTTGGTCGATGACAGCGAAACCGTTGCGGCCGAGTTCCCGAACAAACGCTCGATCGCGCGCAGCTCGATCTCATCGCCCAGCGGCGTCGAGGTTCCATGCGCGTTGATGTAGTCGATGTCGGAGGCGTTCATCCCGGCGTTCTTGAGCGCCGCGCTCATAGCGCGGAAGCCGCCATCGCCATCTTCCGACGGCGCCGTGATGTGATACGCGTCGCCCGAGAGCCCATAGCCTTTGACTTCAGCGTAGATCTTTGCGCCGCGGGCCTTGGCGTGCTCGTACTCTTCGAGCACGAGGCAGCCTGCGCCTTCGCCCATAACGAAACCATCGCGATCCTTATCGTAAGGGCGCGAAGCCTTTTCCGGCGTTTCGTTGAAATTGGTCGAAAGTGCGCGCAATGCGCTGAAACCCGCCATCGCCAGCCGGCACACGGCCGCTTCCGAGCCGCCCGCCACCATCACGTCCGCATCGCCCAACATGATGAGACGCGAAGCGTCACCCACAGCATGCGCGCCAGTGGCGCAGGCGGTAACGACGGAATGGTTCGGACCTTTGAAGCCGTGGCGGATCGAGACTTGGCCGGAGGCGAGATTGATCAGCGCGCTCGGGATGAAGAACGGCGAGATTTTGCGCGGGCCGTCTTTTTCCAAGATGAGCGCGTTGTTGCCGATCGCATCGATGCCACCGATGCCGGAGCCGATCAGAACGCCGGTGCGGTTCTTCGCGTCGTCGTCTTCCGGCTTCCAGCCGCTGTCTTCGACCGCCTCGTCGGCGGCCGCAATCGCATAAAGGATGAAGTCCTCGATGCGGCGCTGCTCTTTCGGCGAGAGCGTCTTGTCGGGATCGAACGCGTGCGCATCGCCCGAGCCGCCGCCGCGGCCATCCACGCGCGGCACGATGCAGGCAACCCGCGCCGGCAGGTCGCTCACATTCACATGCTCGATCTTGTTGGCGCCGGATTTTCCCGCGAGCAGGCGCTCCCACGTCGCTTCGCGATTTGCAGCGAGCGGCGTGACGAGACCAATGCCAGTGATGACGACGCGCCGCATCAGCGCGGTCAGGGCCTTAGCCCTGCTTCTCCGAGATGAACTTCACAGCGTCGCCCACCGTCTGGATGTGCTCGGCCGCGTCGTCCGGGATCTCGATGCCGAACTCTTCTTCGAACGCCATGACCAGTTCGACATTGTCCAAGCTGTCGGCGCCCAGATCGTCGATGAAGGAGGCCTTCTCGGTCACCTTCTCCGGCGGGGCTTCGAGATGCTTGATCACGATAGCCTTCACGCGCTCAAAAACTTCCGACATCTACGCCTCGCCGATGCTGAAATATGTGTCACGCCCCAGGAGGGCGCTTGTGAGCGGCCTTTTGACCACAGCTTCGCCGCCGCGCAAGCCCTTTTCACCGCCACGGGCGGATAGTCGCCCCTCAGATCATGGCCATGCCGCCGTTGACGTGGAGCGTCTGGCCGGTGACGTAACCGGCTTCCTCGCTTGCCAAATAGACGGCGGCAGCTGCGACATCAGCCCCCTCGCCGAGCCGGCCAGCCGGGATTTTGCCCAGTAGAGCGGTCTTTTGCGCCTCGTTCAGCACGTCGGTCATGGGCGAGGCGATAAAGCCCGGGGCGATGCAATTGGCCGTCACGTTGCGGCTCGCGACCTCGGCAGCGAGCGCTTTGGTGAATCCGATCATGCCGGCTTTGGAGGCGGCGTAATTCGCCTGTCAGGGGTTTCCGGTGACGCCAACAACCGAGGTGATGCCGATGATCCGCCCATAGCGGTTCTTCATCATGTTGCGCAGCGCCGCGCGCGAGAGGCGGAAATAGCTCTCCAGATTGATCTTCAGTACGGAGAGGAAATCCTCGTCTTTCATGCGCAGCATCAGGCCATCCTTGGTGATGCCGGCATTGGCCACCAGGATGTCGAGCCGTCCGCCGAGGGCGGCTTCGGCTTGGCCCACCAAAGCATCCACAGCGGCGGCGTCGGAGAGATTGCAGGGCGTAATCGGATGGTCGCCGCCGAGTTCGGCCCGCACCTTTTCCAGCGCCTCGACGCGGGTGCCCGAAAGCGCCACGCGCGCGCCATGCGCGGCCAGCGCCTTGGCGATAGCGCCGCCAATGCCGCCCGAAGCGCCGGTGACCAGCGCGGTTTTTCCGGAAAGATCGAACATGGCCTCGTCCTCAGCTGAATTTGCCGAGGGAGGTGGCAGGGGCGGCGGCGAAAGTCGAGTCGCCGCCCCCCCCCGCCCGCCCCG
>JAEYPY010000280.1 GCA_023410295.1 Pseudomonadota bacterium
GGCGACACGCTCTGCGACCCGCAGAAGCCGGTGATCCTCGAGCGCATGGAATTCCCGGAGCCGGTCATCGAAGTCGCGGTTGAGCCGAAGTCGAAGGCCGACCAGGAAAAGCTGGGCGTCGCGC
This sequence comes from Pseudomonadota bacterium, assembly GCA_023410295.1. Lineage (GTDB taxonomy): Bacteria > Pseudomonadota > Alphaproteobacteria > Caulobacterales > Aquidulcibacteraceae > Vitreimonas. Next base: position 125 of record JAEYPY010000280.1, read on the forward strand.
TCTCGAAGCTGGCGAACGAAGATCCGTCCTTCCGCGTGTCGACCGATCAGGAAAGCGGCCAGACCATCCTCAAGGGGATGGGCGAACTGCACCTCGACATCAAAATCGACATCCTGCGCCGCACCTACAAAGTCGAAGCCAATGTCGGCGCGCCGCAAGTCGCGTACCGCGAAAAACTCGGCCGTGCGGCGACGATCGATTACACGCACAAGAAGCAGACCGGCGGTTCGGGCCAGTTCGCGCGCGTGAAGATCGAGTTCGAGCCGGGCGAACCGGGTTCGGGCTTTGTGTTCGAGAACAAGATCGTCGGCGGCGCGGTGCCGAAGGAATACATCCCAGGCGTCGAAAAAGGTCTCAACATGGCCAAGGAAAACGGCTTGCTCGCCGGCTTCCCTGTCATCGACGTGGCCGCACGCCTGGTTGATGGCGCCTACCACGACGTCGACTCCAACGTGCTGACGTTCCAGATCGCGGCGCAAGCTGCGTTCCGCGAACTGAAGGAGAAGGGCGACGCGCGCCTGCTCGAGCCGATCATGAAGGTCGAAGTGACGAGCCCGGAAGAGTATGTCGGCTCGGTGATCGGCGACTTGAACTCGCGTCGCGGCATGATCCAAGGCCAGGACATGCGCGGCAACGCCACCATCATCAACGCGATGGTGCCGCTCGCGAACATGTTCGGCTACGTGAACCAGCTGCGCTCGTTCAGCCAGGGCCGCGCTTCCTACGTGATGGAATTCAGCCATTACGAAGAAGTGCCGCGCGCGGTGGCGACCGAAGTGCTGACCAAACTGCGGGCTTAAGCGCTCTGTGCACGGATCGAAGTCAAAGGCCGCTCTTCGGAGCGGCCTTTTTTCGTTCGTATGCAACCGTAGTAATAATTACAACACGTCGTGCCGCGGAGCCGCGCGCTTACTGCAGGTTGATCTCGACCGTCGCCTGCCCCGATGATAACCGAGACGTTATGGTGGTTGCTTGGGGGAGGCCATGTACCTGCGCTCTATGATCGCCGCATGTGCGGTGTTGTTCGGCTCGCACGCCGTGGCGGCGGAGCTTGAAGCTTATAGCCGCCTGCCGGCTGTCGCCGATTACGATATTTCCGATGATGGCCAGAACGTCGCCTTTGTCGCCACGCGCGACGGGCAGCAGACTGTTGTCGTGCAAAGTCTCAGCACTGGCGAAGTGCTGCAGATGGCCAACCTCGAGGCCCATCAGAAAATTCGCAGTGTCGGCTGGGCTGGCCCGGATCACGTTCTGATCACCGCATCGTCCACGGGCAGCGTTGAATACCTGTCCATGCGCGGCGAGCTCTTCCAGGGCGTTTCGCTAAACGTTCGCACCGGGCAGGCGGCGCAGCTGATCAGCCGCGTCCGTCGCGGCGACAATTATCTGAACGTGCTCGCGAGCAACCCAATCGCCGGTACCTGGGAAGGGCAGCCGGTCGCCTTTGTCGAAGCCATGTTCGGCCGCCCATTGTCCACCGAGTGGCGGGTCGACCTGCTGCGCATCAACCTCAACACCGGCGCGGCCTCATTGCACCAACGCGGCGGCATGGAGACGGACAGCTTCTTCGTCACGCGCACGGGCGAGGTGTTGGCGGAGTCGCGCTATTATCGCGAGATGGGCCGCTGGGTGCTGTCGATCCGTAACGGCAGCGGCTGGCGCAATGCTGTGCAAGTGGACAATGCGCAGATCGACCGGCCGTCGATCGTCGGACTGACGGCGGACGGCTCCGGCCTCATCATCTATCGTCGAGACGAGGCTGCGCGGGAGTGGCGCTACGTGCCGGTCGACCTGCAAACCGGGCAAGAAGGTGCGCCTCTCGATGTGCCGGCAGAGAGCGGGCTGCTGCTCAATGCGCAGCGCCGGGCGATGGGCTACGGCGCCACCGCGCATTTCACGAACTACTCGTTCTTCGATGCGGCGCACGAACAGGTCTGGACGCAGCTCTCTGCCGCGCTCCCTGGCCGCCAAGTCTCGCTTTACGATTGGACGCCGGATTTCAGCCGCCTCATTGCGTACGCGGAAGGCACAGGCACGCCGGGAACGTTCTACATGTTCGAGCCAGCGGCCCGGCGCCTCGTCGTGATCGGCCGCGCGTATCCGGGCATCACCGACCGCGACATCGCGGAGGTGAGGTCGATCAATTATGCGGCCGCCGACGGGTTGCAGATTCAGGCTTATCTCACGCTGCCGAACGGGCGTGCCGCAGCCAATCTGCCGCTGGTGGTGATGCCGCACGGGGGACCGCAAGCGCGCGACTATGCGGGCTTCGACTGGATGGCGCAGGCGCTCGCATCACGTGGCTACGCGGTGCTGCAGCCGAACTTCCGCGGCTCGGAAGGATTCGGCGATGCATTTGTCGAAGCGGCGTATGGCGAGTGGGGCCGAAAGATGCAGACGGATGTTTCCGACGGCATCACCTATCTGGCCGAACGCGGCATGGTCGATCCCTCGCGCGTGTGCATCATGGGCGCGAGCTATGGCGGCTACGCGGCGCTCGCGGGCGTCACGCTGCAAAGCGATATCTATCGCTGCGCGGTCTCGATCGCCGGCGTCTCCGACGTGCAGGAGATGATCCACAACATGGTGATCGGCGGCAGCCAGCATGATCCCACCTATCGCTATTGGACGCGTTATCTCGGCGTCGAGGATTATCGCGATCCGCGGCTGGAGCAGATCTCGCCACGCCGCGCCGCAGGCAATGGCAACGCACCGGTGCTGCTGATCCATGGCCGCGATGACACCGTCGTCGCGTACGCGCAGAGCACCGCGATGCGCGAGGCGCTGCAGGCGGCGGGACGTCCGGTCGAGTTCGTCGATCTGCGCTCGGAAGATCACTGGCTCTCGCGCGAGCCGACGCGCATTCAGACCATCTCGGCGGCTGTCGCCTTCATCGAGCGGCACAATCCGCCAAACTGAGGCGCGTACACGCGCAACAAAAAAGCCCCGGCCGATGGCCGGGGCTTTCGTTTGTGGTGATTGCTTTGGCTTACGGGATAAACACGCCGCCGCCGCCGAAGCCGCCGAACACGGCTTCCGCGCCGCCGAAGCCCGGACCCGAACGGGTGCGTTCTTGGATCGAGCCGGTGCCGAGGTCGAAATTGACGCCGATGGTCCAAGTGTCCGCTTCGCCGACATCATAGTCGGTGTTGCGATAGCCGGCGACGAAGCTGATCGGCGAAGCCGACATGCGCCATTCGCCGCCGATGCCGAGGCTGGTGGCGTCGGACTCGCCGCTGCCGAAGTCGATCTCGTTTTGCGCAACGAGGCCAGTCAGCGCCAGGTTCGGCGTGAAGAAATAGGCGGCGTCGATTTGCGCGCCGAACGATTGAAGATCTGCGTCGTCGAAATCAACCACGCCGATGGCGCCGTTCAGGTTCAAATTGCCGAGGAAGAGCTGGCCTTCGATGCCGACGCCGAGGCCGGAATACAGCATGTCGGTGAGACCGACGAAACCGCCGAACGAGTAGCTCTCGTTGCGCACGCCGTAGTGCACGGCGCCATAGCTGGTGCCGAAGCAGCAGCCGCCGGCATCGGTGCGGTTCCACTCACCGTCGAATTGCAGCACGGCGCCGCTGGCCAAGTCGTGGCTGAACGCGCCGTTGAAGCCGTAACTGTCGGCGTCGTCGCCACCGTCGAATTCGGTGTTGGAATATTGCAGGCCGATCACCGCATTGGTGTCAGCGGAGGCAATGCCTGGCGCGAGAATGGCGGCGGCGGCAGCAGCGCCGGCGAGAAGCTTCTTCATGTCTCTCAAGTCCCCTAAAGGAGTCGCCACACAAAATTCGGCGACCGGCCGTGGATCGGCTTACGGGCGAGCAAAAGCGCTCCAAGGCCTTAACGACTCCTTACCTGCGAGGTGGAGTGATACCGGCGCACACCGGTGTGTGGCGCTGTGATCACGACATCTGAACGAGGGGTTAAGCGCCGAGCGTGAAGCGTCGCTTTGTTTACGCATTGCTAACAAAAAGCCCCGGCGGTGAGGCCGGGGCTTTTCGCGTCTGTTGAGACGATGCGCTGCTTAGAGCAGGCCGGCGTAACGGCCGAAGCCGCCGCCGCGCGACAGGCTCGCGCCCGAGCGGTTGCGCTCGAACAGGCTGCCGCTGCCGAAATTGTAGCGGACGCCAAGCGTGAAGGCGTCGGCTTCGACGTCGAAGTCATCGACTTCACCGTGCGAGTAGCCCGCGAACAGGCTGATCGGCATGGCGCTGAATTGATACTCGCCGCTGACGCCGAGATTGACGGCGTCCACGTCGGTGCCGGCCACATCGGCATTGCCGAAGCCGACGCCGCCGCCGAGCGAGAAGTTGTCGGTGATGAAGTGGGTGAGGCCGAGGTCGAGCGCGGTCAACTCACCGCCGTCATCGTCGGCTTCCGAGTAGGACACGGCGCCGTCGATCGTGGTGCGCGACAGGTAGAGCTGGCCTTCTGCGCCGAGCGTCCAATAGTCGAGCTCATCCGTGCCATCGTCGCTGTTGCCGTAATTGGCGAAGCCGCCGATGAGGAAGCTCTCGTTGCGCGTGAAGACGTGGCCGCCGATCGTGTAGCTGTCGATATCGTCGCCGCCATCGACTTCGCTGTTGCCGAAAACGCCATCGAGTTGGAAGCCGAGACCGCCATTGCCGCCGAATGCAGCGGCGCCGCCGGCTTGCCAGCCTTCAACGTCAGCCGAAGAGCCAAACGCTTCCACTTCGCCAGTGGAATAGCCGAGATCGACGTAGCCTTGTTGGGCCGAGGCAACGCCCGGCGCAGCAATCGCCAGCGCCGCAGCAGCGCCGAGCAGATATTTCTTCATGTGATAGGTCCCCTTTAGAGGTTCGCCGTTCTTTGACGGCATTCGCCGATATCGGCTCGCGCTACTTGATGAGCTTCGGTGCAGCGCGGGAGAGGGCGGCTGCAGTTTTGCGTTGGGTTCGGTTGCGCCTGTGGCGCGGGAACAACGCTAGATGAACGACGCGATAATGCTCACGGCGGAAGCGTGGCTTATGCGCGGCGCTGGTGCGTTTGTAGATGAAGCGCGCGTTAGCCTAGCGCAAAAGAAAAGCGGGGGGGGGGGGCGGGGGGGG
>JAEYPY010000203.1 GCA_023410295.1 Pseudomonadota bacterium
ACGCCTTTCACCAAAGCACGCCCGGACTTCACGACATCGTCCACGAGCGCCTCGACCTGACGGCTGAGCAACTCGGCCGCATCGAAACCATCGAAGCCGATTTCGCCACCCGCCGCCAAGCGCTTGAGCTTGAGATGCGTGCGGCCAACGCCGACCTTGCCGCAGCCATTCGCGCCGAACACGGCTATGGCCCCGGCGTCACCGCCGCGATCGAGCGCTTCCATCACGCCATGGGCGAGCTCCAATCGGAGACAATCCGCCATGTCTTCGCCATGCGCGAGGTGCTAACGCAGGACCAGCAGGCGATATTTGACGCAACCGTCGTTGAATCGCTCACCGCTGAACAGCAATGAAGGATGACGATGAGCGCAGCGACGCCGCGCTCATCGCGGCCGTGTTGGCCGGCGAAGAGCGCGCATTCACGCAGCTGATGCGCCGCCACAAGGAAGAGCTTTATCGGTTTGTGCGCGCCTATTCCGGCGATCCCAGCGAAGCCTTGGACCTCGTGCAGGAGAGCTTCGTGGCGGCTTGGCGCGCGCTGAAGCGATTCGACGCGCAGCGTCCGTTCAGCGTTTGGCTAAAGCGCATCGCCATCAATAAGTGCCGCGACTGGCGAAGACGCCGCGCGGTGCGTCACTTCTTCTACCGCGCCGAAGACATAGACAAACCAGGCATGGAAATCGCCGAACCTCCGGCCGCGGCCGGTGAGCGCGAAGCCGAGCTCACTCGGTTGGACACAGCCATTGCAGCGCTCCCCGACAGCCTCAAAGCGCCGCTGCTGCTGTCCCTGACGGGCGAGACTTCCTATCATGAAATCGGCAACGCGCTCGGGATCACGGCGAAGGCGGTGGAAGTGCGCATCTATCGCGCGCGGCGCGCGCTCGCTGCGGCGCTGCGGACCGATGATTGAGTGGCGTTCCAATCCAACAACCGGCCTTGTGCCGCCCCTGAGGGATCAGCCGGCGCCGTGCGTATTTCACCATGACGAAGATGGGGCTTGACCTTCCAGCGATGGGAAGGTGCACACCATAACGGCTGAAGAGCAGGCGAGGAGTTCATCGTGGCGATAGAGCGCCGGACATTGTTGAAGGCGATAGTCAGCGGAGCGGGCTTCGCGGGCGCGCAAGCCTTGTTCCCCGCGTGGGCGCAAACCGGATCGCGTGGTGTAGCGCCGACGCTCGCAACCCTCAGCGGGCCTGACATCGCGCTAAGCGTCGGTCACTCGCCCTTCAATGTCGGAGGTCGCACCGGTCACGCCATCACTGTAAATGGCACGCTGCCGGCGCCGCTCATTCGCCTGCGCGAGGGCCAGAACGTACGGCTCTCCGTCACCAACACATTGGACGAAGACACCTCGATCCATTGGCACGGCATCCTCTTGCCATTTCAAATGGACGGCGTGCCGGGCATCAGCTTTCCCGGCATCCGTCCGGGCGAAACGTTCGTCTACGAATTCCCGGTGCGTCAGTCAGGCACCTATTGGTATCACAGCCATTCTGGCCTGCAGGAAGCGATGGGCCATTTCGGTCCGATGATCATCGACCCCGCCGGCGCCGATCCGGTCGCCTATGACCGCGAGCATGTCATCGTGCTCTCCGACTGGAGCTTCCTCCACCCGCACGAGATTCTCCGCCGCCTCAAAGCAAGCCCCGGCTATTTCAACCAGCAGCGCACGAGTGTCGCTGGCCTGCTCTCCGGCGAAGACCGAATGCGCGTCTCGGAGCGGCGGATGTGGGCCGAGATGCGCATGGACCCGCGCGACATCTCCGACGTGACGGGATCGACCTATACCTATCTCGTCAACGGCCATGGGCCGCAGGAGAATTGGACCGGTCTATTCGCACCCGGGGAGCGCGTGCGCCTTCGCATCATCAATGCTTCCGCGATGACGAACTTCAATGTTCGTATTCCGGGCCTCGCGATGACAATCGTGCAAGCCGATGGCGAGAATGTCCGCCCGGTCGAGACCGACGAATTTCAGATCGCGGTCGCGGAGACTTATGACGTGATCGTCAGCCCGCGCGAAGATCGCGCCTATACGATCGTTTCAGAAGCCGTGGATCGCTCGGGGCTTGGGCGCGCAACGCTTGCGCCGCGCCTCGGCATGAGCGCGGACATTCCGCCGCTCCGCCAAGTCCCAAACCTCACCATGCGCGACATGGGCATGGACATGGGCGCTATGGATCACAGCGCCGGTGGCATGGACCATGGATCGATAGACCACGGCGACATGAACATGCGCGACCGCACGCTCGCGCCACCGAACATGGCAGTGGGCGTGGGCGTCCAGAGCATCTCGCCGATGCCGGAGAACCGGCTGGCCGAACGCCCGCTCGGGCTGGAAAACGAACCCCATCGCGTCCTCGTCTACACTGATCTTGTCGCGCTCAATCCCAATCGCGACACGCGCTCGCCTTCGCGCACGCTTGAGATCCACCTCACCGGCAATATGGAACGCTATATGTGGGGCTTTGATGGGCGCCGCTTCAGCGAGATCGTCGAGCCTATCCGCTTTGAGCGCGACGAACGCGTGCGAGTCACCCTCGTGAACGACACGATGATGCAGCATCCCATCCATCTGCACGGACATTTCTTCGAACTGGTCAACGGCCACGCTGGGCATCAGCCCTTGAAGCACACTGTGAACGTCGCGCCGGGTGGACGTCTGAGCTTCGATCTCACCGCCGACGCGCCTGGCGATTGGGCGTTCCATTGCCACATGATGATGCACATGCACTCGGGCATGTTCAACGTCGTGACCGTGCGGCCTCTCGACGGGGTCGCATCATGAGAATGATCGCCGCGTTCGTTGCGCCGTTGGTTCTGGTCGCGGCAATGCCCGCCGCCGCGCAAGATCACGCGCAGCACGAGACCCAAACGCCCGCACCCGATCCACACGCCAGCCACGAAACGACGCCCTCTCCGCAATCGACTCCAGCCATTGGCGGCGATGCGCGGGCCGACGCCGCCGACCTCTACTTTGACGCCGCAGCGATGGCGCGGGCGCGACAACAATTGCTCGCAGAGAACGGCGGCATGCGCACACACGCCATCGTCGTCGAACGCTTAGAGGCGGGTTTCGACGATGACAGCGAAACTTATGCCTGGCACGCGCAAGGCTGGTATGGCGGCGACATTCATCGCTTTTGGTGGAAATCCGAAGGTGAAGGCGCGTTCGAAAATGAACTCGAAGACGCCGAGCTTCAGCTTCTCTATAGCCGCGCGGTCACACCCTATTTCGATCTTCAAGCCGGCATCCGCCAAAGCTATCTTGAGGGCGAAGACCGCACCGATCTCGTACTCGGCGTACAGGGTCTTGCGCCCTATTGGTTCGAAGTCGGCGCAGCAGCGTTTGTCTCGACCGAAGGTGATGTGACTGCACGCGCGGAAGCTGAGTACGACCTTCGCCTCACGCAAAGGCTCATCCTTCAGCCAAGCGCTGAACTCAATTTCGCAGCGCAAGATATCCCCGATCTCGACATCGGCGCCGGGGTCACCGACGCGGAAGTCGGTTTGCGGCTACGCTATGAGTTCAGCAGACGTTTTGCGCCCTATGTCGGCGTAGAATGGACGAGCGCGCTCGGCGAAACCCGCGACATTCGCGAAGCCCTTGGCGAAGACACCCAATCCACACGCGCACTTATCGGCGTGCGCGCGCTCTTTTGATGCTACCGGAGAATAGAATGCTTAGACTTCCTCTGATGCTCGGCGCGGTGCTCGCGCTTCTCGCGACGGCGCCGTTGGCAGCCGCCCAGCACGACCATGGCGGTCACGGCGCGCAAAGCGCCATTCAAACCAGTCCGGCGGACGGCGCCATGGGCGCGGCGCCGGAAACGTTCAGCGCCACCTTCGAACATCCGATGCGCCTGACCGGCCTCGTCATCACGCCAAGAGGCGGCGATCCCATCGCCGTGACCATTCCCGCAAGCGAAGCCACGACCACCGCCAGCGTCGCGCTGCCGCGTTTGGCGCCCGGCAACTACACCTTCGCGTGGACCGCAAGCGGCGACGACAATCACACCATGACCGGACGCGTCCGTTACATGGTGCATTAAACCTGCGACTGGAGGATATCTCATGAAGCGTCTCGTGCTGGCGCTCGTTGCGGCGTCACTGGCCGCCGCCGCCGCATCACCCGCGCTTGCCCACAC
>JAEYPY010000063.1 GCA_023410295.1 Pseudomonadota bacterium
ACGATGACGTCGGCGGGCGTCGACTTGGCCATGGGATAAGAGTGGGACGGCGGTGGGGCGGTGTAAAGCGGTGACGGAGGGCGCCCGTGCGTCAGGTCAGTTCCGCGCTTGCGATCGGCGCGGGCGCGGCCACATTGGCGCGGACATCAAGCGAGGTTTCATGCGCAAGTTTTTCTCTGCCGCCCTGGTGCTGTTCGTTGCCGCGTGCGGCGAGGCATCGATTGAGCGTGTCACGCAGAGCGCGAGCGATCTCGGCGGCGCGGCGCTCGAAGCGGCGACCGAAGTGGTCGATACGCGCACGGCTTGCGTGTTGGCCGGCCAGCCCGACGTATTTTGCGGCTGCGTGCAACAACGGCTGGGGCCGCGGTTGACGCGCGCGCATGTGGAGTCGCTGACCAGCATTTTGCGCGATGCGCAGGCGGAAGGTCTGGATACGGCGGCCGAAACTGCGCGCAACGCCGACCCCGCTGTGCGTAACGCGTTGATGCAGTGCGCTGCGGATGCAGCGGTGCGGAGCGTGGTGGGCCAGGGGGAGAATTGATCGGCGTGGTGGACAGAGTTGGACTCGAACCAACGCACCCTTGCGGGACGAGATTTACAATCTCGCGGTTTTGCCGCTCACCCATCTGTCCTAGGCCGTCATTCCGGCACGCATCGCGTGATCCGGAACCCAGGGGCCGACATGTTGCCTGTTGCCCCTGGGTTCCGGGTTCTTCGCTGCGCGAAGCTCCGGAATGACGACGAGTGAGCAAAGCTCACACGTCGATCAGCCCTTCACGCACACGACCTGGCGAAGTGTGTGCACCACTTCGATCAAGTCCGACTGCGCGGCCATTACGGCGTCGATGTCCTTGTAGGCCATCGGGGTTTCGTCGATCACGCCTTCGTCCTTGCGGCATTCCACGCCCTCGGTCGCCTTGCGGTGATCGGCGAGCGTGAAGCGGCGCTTGGCTTCGGTGCGCGACATGGCGCGGCCGGCGCCGTGGCTGCAGGTGCAGAACGAATCCGGGTTGCCACGCCCGCGCACGATGAACGACTTGGCGCCCATCGAACCCGGGATGATCCCGAGTTCGCCTTCGCCTGCGCGCACCGCGCCCTTGCGCGTCACCCATACGTCGGCGCCGAAGTGCCGTTCACGCGCCACGTAATTGTGGTGGCAGTTCACGGCGTGCTTCTCGAGCTTGAACTTCGGCAGGTTGTCGCGAAGCGCACGCAAGGTGCGCTCCATCATCACTTCGCGGTTGGTGCGCGCGTAATCTTGCGCCCAACCGACCGCCGCCACGTAGTCGTCGAACAATTCTTCGCCTTCCATGAAGAAGGCGAGGTCCTTGTCCGGCACGTGGTAGCCGAGTTCGCGACGCAGCAATTCTTCCCGAGCGCGCTCGATGAAGTACTTGCCGATCGCATTGCCCGACCCGCGTGAGCCCGAGTGCAGCATCACCCAGACGCGGTCCGCTTCGTCGAGGCAGACCTCGATGAAGTGGTTGCCCCCGCCGAGGGTGGCGAGCTGGCCCGTTTGCGCCTTGGCCGACGCTTTCGGGTGCTTGTCGATGATCGCGCGGTAGCGGTCATCGAGGCCGGAGTCACGGTACGTGGTCTCCACCGAAGACGGCGTTTCGCGGTGATTGCCGCGTGGGCCGTTGCCGTGCGGTACGTTGCGCTCGATCGCGCCGCGCAGACGCGAAAGGGAGTCCGGCAGATCGTTCGCCGTGAGCGACGTGCGCACCGCCATCATGCCGCAACCGATGTCGACGCCGACAGCGGCCGGGATGATCGCGCCCTTGGTCGGGATCACCGAGCCAACGGTTGCGCCGATGCCGAAGTGGACGTCGGGCATCACCGCGATGTGGCTATGGATGAACGGCAGCATGGCGACGTTGCGCAGCTGGTTTTGCGCCGCGTGCTCCACCGGCACGCCGCTGATCCAGGCCTTGATCGGCGCGTTGGCGCCTTGGATTTCTTCATAACCGGACATTGCCGGTCTCCTTCCAAAATTGGAGCGGATGATGGGAGTCGAACCCACCACCTCCACGATGGCAACGTGGCGCTCTACCGCTGAGCTACATCCGCGCTAGCATCAGACAGCAAGTCTCATCCGCCGTTTCACGCGGCAGCGGCTTGATCTCTAACGCCTGTGTTGCGGCCGGGAGCGCATACGAAAAACCCCTCCAGGCCGCGCCTTGGAGGGGTTCTTCATGCTCCGATGTCCGAAGACGTCAGAAAGCCGAACTCCTCCGCGCGTGCGTACCCTCCTGCGCGTCGCGATATGCAACGAGCATCGAGGGGCAGGGGATTGTATTCAGCGTTTTCACGACACGTCTCCGAAGGACGGCGCGTGTATCACAACGCCAGCGGCGATGTCACGCGAAAAATCGCGTCGTTTATACGGTTTCTTGTTGGCGTACGCGCTGGTTGGCAAAGCGCGCGCGATATTCGGCGGGCGTCATGCCGGTCTCGCGCTTGAACAATGTGCGGAAGAAGGAGGCGTCGTCATAGCCGACGGCGCACGCTATGCTCTGCACCGACGCGCGGTCGTTCTCGAGCATCGCCTTGGCCATCTCGACGCGCACGGCTTGGAGATAAGCGCCGGGAAGGCGTCCGGTTGCCGCCTTGAAGCGGCGCAACAGCGTGCGCGGGCTCATGGCGACGCTGCCGGCGAGATCATCGATGCAGAGGTCGTCACGGAATTTGCTTTGCAGCACGTGCTCGACGCCGCGCACCGCGTCGTCGTTGTGCGGCGGCGAGAGCGGCAGCATGGCGTAGCCGCTCTGATTGCTGCGCGGCATGTTGAGTAGAAGCGCCTTCGCGGTTTGCATCGCAATTTCGTGGCCGCAGAGCTTTTCGACGAGATAGAGGCTGACGTCGGCCGCCGCAGTGAGCCCGCCGCTGCAGAGCAGGCGCGCGTCCTCGGTGACGAACATGTCGGCGCGCCAATCGACGTGCGGCCAGCGTTCGGCGAACTTTGAGGCGATGGCCCAGTGGGTGGTGGCGCGCTTGCCATCCAAGAGGCCGGTCTCGGCGACGTAGGCCGCGCCCATGCAGACGCCGGCGAGATAGGCGCCCATGCCATAATGCTGGATGAGCCACGGCACGAGCGCGCTGTTCTCGATCAGCTTCTCGTTGAACATGAGCCCTGAGGTCGGGACGATGATGAGGTCGGTGCGCTTTATGTCTTCGATGCCGCATTCGGGCGTCATCTTGAGGCCGGCATAAGGGCTGCGCACGGCGCGGCCATCGACTGAAGCGGTGGTTACACGAAAGCGCGGTTCGGGCGCTTCGCCGCGCAGTTCGCGCCACAAAGCGCCCGCCGAATGAAACACCTCGATCGGCATCAGAGCGGTCGATGCGTAGCCGTCGTCCAGCAGCACAACGGTGACGTCGTACATGGCGCTCTCCGATCCCTTACGCATCGTACCGTGCATCGACGCCTCCGGCTATCAGCCGCGATCGGTGGTGGGATCGATCACACCAACGATCTCAGTAATCTTGTTAGCGGGAAAGCCCGAGATGCTGGCATGTTCGCGGATCGCGTCCTCGTTTTCGGCGATGTAGACGCAGAAGGTTTTGTCTTTGGCGACATAGGATTGAACCCATTGCGCGCGCGGAGCGAGTTGCTTCAGCGCGGCGTTGGAGGTCTTGGCGGCGGCGGCGAGATCGCTCTCACCCATGCGGTCGACGCCGGGAATTTCGCGTTCGATAATGTACTTCTTCACGTGCCTTCTCCTTGGCTTGGCCAGGAGAACCTGACCAAAGGGCAGGCGATGCGCGAGCGGCGATCGTGACAATGACCGGGGGCGATTCCGCCACTCACATGTCGCGCGCCAAATCCTCGAAGGGCGAGGCGAGGCCAACTTCCAGGCCCTGTTCAACGAGGGCGTCCCACGCGGCTTCGGCAGTGTCGGCGAAACGGAACAGCGTCAGATCCGCCTGATCGATGACGCCATGCTTCACCATGGCGTCGAAATTGATCAGCTCGCGCCAATAGGCTTCGTCGAACAAGACGATCGGCATCGAGACAACCTTGCGCGTTTGGCGCAAAGTGAGAATCTCGAAGAGTTCATCCATCGTGCCGAAGCCGCCGGGAAACACGACCAACGCCTTCGCGCGCATCGCCAAGTGCATCTTGCGCATGGCGAAGTAGTGGAAGTTGAAGGTAAGGCCCGGCGTTGAGTAGGCGTTAGGCTCCTGCTCGTGCGGCAGGGTGATGTTGAAGCCAATGGCGGGGGCGCCGACTTCTCGTGCGCCGCGACACGCTGCCTCCATCGCGCCTGGCCCGCCGCCTGTGGCGATGACATGCCGGCGTTCCCCGTTTTCGCGCGTCAGCGCGCCGCCGCGTTGCGATGCGATGCGTCCGAACTGACGCGCCTCGTTGTACCAATGCGCGTGCTTGCCCGGACCGTTCTCCCTGGTGCGCGCCGAGCCGAACACCACGATGGTCGATATGATCTTGGCCTGGCGCAGTATGATCTCGGCCTTCGAGTATTCGAGCATGAAGCGCACGCCGCGCATTTCGTCGCTCAGGAGGAATTCCTGATCGAGCGCGGCGATCTGAAACGATGGGCTTTCCATCTGCTCTACGTTGGCGGGCGGGGGAGGAATGTCGGCGTCCATGCTGCTATGCTCGGCATTTGGACGCCGAATCGCAATGCCTATCCGCCGTTTACCGCCTGAAGCCATCAATCGCATCGCCGCGGGCGAGGTGATTGAGCGGCCAGCCGCCGCCGTCAAGGAACTGGTGGAAAACGCGCTCGACGCGGGGGCGCGGCGCATCGCCGTGCGAATCGAGCGCGGGGGCTTGGGGCTCATTGCGGTGGAGGATGACGGCGGCGGCATTGCGCGCGATGAGCTGGCGCTGGCGGTGGAGCGGCATGCGACGTCGAAGCTCGCGGCCGGCGCGGGCGGCGATGTCGATCTTCTGAACATCCACACCATGGGCTTTCGCGGCGAAGCGCTGCCGTCGATCGGCGCGGTGGCGCGGCTGTCGATCATTTCGAAAGCGCGCGGCGCAGGCGAAGCCTGGAGCATGACGGTTGAAGGCGGGGCGCTCGATGCAGTGCGGCCCTCGGCCTGGGCGGCGCTTTCCGAGAGCGGCACGCGCGTTGAAGTGCGCGATCTCTTCTTTGCAACGCCGGCGCGGCTGAAATTCATGAAGAGCGAGCGCGCCGAGATGATGGCGGTCGGCGATGTGGTGAAGCGCCTCGCCATGGCGCGGCCGGACGTTGCCTTCTCGCTGGAGCATGAAGGGCGCATGTCGCTGCGCGTCGCCAGCGAAGCCGATCCGGAAAATGAAGGCCGGCGCGCGCGTTTGGCGGCGATCCTGGGCGCGGAGTTTGCGCCGAATTGTTTGGCGCTCGATCAGACCCGCGACACGGTGCGGCTCTCGGGTTTTGCCGGCTTGCCGACGTTTCATCGTGGCACGCGCGAGCATCAGCATTTGTTCGTCAACGGCCGACCAGTGAAGGACAAGCTGATCGTTGGCGCGGTGCGCGCGGCGTATCAGGATTTGTTGGCGCGCGATCGCCATCCCGTTGTCGCGCTTTTTCTCGATCTGCCGCCGTCGGAAGTGGATGTGAATGTGCATCCGGCCAAGACGGAAGTGCGCTTCCGCGACGCGTCGCTGGTGCGTGGCCTGATCGTCGGCGCGCTCTCGCACGCGCTGGCGGGCGCGGGCCATCGGGCTTCGACGACCACGGCGGCGAGCGCGCTTTCGGCCGTACGGGCTTACGAGGCGCCGCAGCCGTTCCTGCGCCCGGCTGGCTCTGCGGCTTACGCGCTGGCGGAAGAGCGGGTCGCGCCGGGCGATTTCATGACGCCGAGTGGGCGGGTGGATTATGGAGCGCCGGAGTCCGGGCCGGCGGGTTCATTGAGCGCGCAGGTGTTGAGTGAGGCGATTGCCTACGCGGGCGAGACGCCCGCGCTGCACGATCCGGAAGACGCGCGCTTTTTTCCGCTGGGTGCGGCGCGGGCGCAGATACATGAGACTTACATCGTCGCGCAAACCGAAGACGGCATCGTCATCGTCGACCAGCACGCGGCGCACGAGCGGCTCGTTTACGAGCGCATGAAGCAGATGCTGGCCAATGGCGGCGTGCGCCGGCAAGCGCTGCTGATCCCGGAAGTGGTCGAGCTTGATCCGAGTGAAGCGGAAGCGCTGGCGGCGCGCGCTGAGGAGCTGGCGCAGCTGGGGCTGGTGATCGAACCATTTGGGCCGGGCGCGATACTGGTGCGCGAAACACCGGCGCTGCTCGGCCACATCGATGCGGCAGGTCTCTTGAAAGACTTGGCTGACGATGTTGCCGAACTCGGCGAAACGCACGCGTTGAAAGAGCGACTGGAAGAGGTGTGCTCGTCGATGGCGTGCCGCGGTTCGGTGCGCGCCGGACGTCGGCTGACGGGCGACGAAATGAACGCTCTGCTTCGGCAGATGGAAGCGACGCCGTTCTCCGGCCAGTGCAATCACGGGCGGCCGACCTACGTTGAGTTGAAGCTGGCCGACATCGAAAAGCTCTTCGGCCGACGCTGAAAATCGCAAAAAAATCGAAGAAAATCGTCCTCGGCTGCCGCGCTCTCAGCTTGCGTTCAGCTTAGGCAGCGTGAAGATGCGGCTCCGAGGAATCGAAGGGGGAAGTCATGAAAAGCCTGCATCTCTTGGCAGCCGCGGCGGCGGTCGTGCTGATCGCAACGCCCGCACACGCACAACGCGTCAATACCGGCGCGACCGGCACGTTCGGACAAGTGCAGCTGCGCGCCGGCTTCCAGCCCGATCCGCACGCGGTGACGGTTTCGGCCGGCGGCGGCATCGAAGCGACCAGCGTCGATGAGGAATGCTTCGCCGGCTATATCGCACAGCGCCCGAGCTTCACGCTGCGCTACACCAGCGGCGATTTCCCGCTCTATATCTCAGCCACGTCTGACGCCGACACGACGCTCGCCGTGCGCGCGCCGAATGGCGAATGGTCGTGCAACGACGACAGCAACAGCCTGAACCCGACGGTTAGCTGGGAGGATCCGCGCAGCGGCCGCTATCAGATCTGGGTCGGCCGCTTCGGCACGCAGAACGAAACCGCGCCCGCGGTGCTGCACATTTCCGAGGTCGGCGCGCCCGAAACGCAGATGAGCGAAATGCCGGATTACTCGCTCGATCCGCCATACGGCACGATCGATCTGACGGCTGGCTTCACGCCCGATCCGCACGAAGTTGCGATTGCGGCTGGTGGTGCGATCGATGCTTCCGTGCTTGGCCAGCCCGGCTGCGTTGGCTTCATCGCGCAGGCGCCGGACCTGCGTCTCAACTGGACGGCCGGTTCGAGCGGACTGCCGCTGATCTTCTCGGTGGCGTCGGACTCCGACACCACGCTCGTCGTCAATGACGCCGAAGGCAATTGGCTCTGCGATGACGATGGCGGCAACGCTGGGCTCAATCCATCGATCACGATCGCGACGCCGGTGTCGGGGCAGTACGATATCTGGGTCGGCACCTACAGCGAAGGCGAACTGCAGGATTCGACGCTGAACATTTCGGAAGTCAGCTCGCAATAAGCTGACACGCTGAAAAGGCTGGAAGGCCGCGCTCGGAAGGGCGCGGCCTTTTCTTTACCAGGCGCCGGTGTTCGGCATCGACGCCCATGGCTCTTGCGGTGCGAGCGGCTCGCCTTCTTGCAGGAGTTCGATCGAGATGCCGTCGGGCGAGCGTACGAACGCCATGTGCCCGTCGCGCGGCGGGCGGTTGATAGTGACGCCGCCGTCCATGAGCTTTTGGCAGAGCGCGTAGATGTCCTTCACGCGATAGGCGAGGTGGCCGAAATTGCGCCCGCCCGCGTATTCGTGCTCGTCCCAATTATAGGTGAGTTCGACCATCGGCGCTTTGCGTTCGCGCGCGAGTTCGAGATCGTCCGGCGCGGCGAGGAAGACCAGCGTGAAGCGGCCGCGCTCGTTCTCCTTGCGGCTGATCTCGACGAGGCCGAGCTTGGTGCAGAAGAAGTCGAGCGCGGCGTCGAGGTCGCCGACGCGGATCATGGTGTGCAGGTAACGCATGGCGGCCCTCGTGCTTTGGTTCACCACTTAACGCTGCGCGGCGCGCCGTCAAAGACCTCGGCGAGGCGCCGGAGCGTCGCCTTGGTGACGCCTTGGGGCAGGGCGTGGCGTGGAAAGAAGCCGCGCTCCAAGATTTCGCGGCCAGGGCGCGGTGTGCACGGGCGCCAGGTTTTGACGCGCAAGAGCACGATGTGGTCGTTGCGGAAGGCGGTATTGAGGTAGATGCCGAACACGTCCGGATCGCCGATAGCTTCGACGCCGCCTTCTTCTGCCAGTTCGCGCATCGCCGCCTCGGCGACGGCCTCGCCGTGTTCGACACCGCCGCCCGGCATGTGCCAGCCTTTGACGTAGCTGTGCTTGACTAACAGCACGCGGCCCTGATCGTCGGTCGCCAGAACGCGCGTGCCGATGGTGAGCGGGCGGCTGAGGCGCCACCACGAACGGAAGATGGGCGTGATCACAGGCTCGAGTCTGGTGCGCCAATTGCTCATACGTGCCCTGCGATCGTGGGTAAGCGTGGCGCCGATAGCGGCGCGAATGCGATTCAAGCGCTTGATTTAGAACAGGCTCGCGATTTCGTGAACGCGGAAGCAAATTCTCGATTACACTGCGAGTTCCGCTTGCACTGAGGCGACACCGTTGTCATGCGCGCGCCAATGAAAAAGTTTCAGCTTCCGCCGCCCAAACTGCTCGGCGGCCCATACGTCATGGGCATTCTCAACGTGACGCCGGATTCCTTCTCCGACGGGGGCGAGCATGACGGCGCAGCCGCGCCGCACGCGCTGCGCATGCTCGAAGAGGGCGCGGACATTATCGATGTCGGCGGAGAATCAACGCGGCCGGGCGCGGCGCCGCTCGATGCGCAGGAAGAGATTGCACGCGTGGTGCCGGTCATCGCCGCGCTGCGGTCCGCGACCGATGCGCCGATCTCGATCGACACGATGAAGCCGGCGGTGGCGATGGCGGCGATGGCCGCGGGCGCCAATATGTGGAACGACGTCAACGCGCTGCGCGCGCCGGGCGCGCTGGAGACGGCGGCGTCGCTGCATCGCCCGGTCGTGCTGATGCACATGCTGGGTGAGCCGCGCACGATGCAGAACAATCCCGTTTATCAAGACGTGGTCGGCGAAGTGATCGCCTATCTGCGCGAGCGCATTGCCGCGGCCGAAGCGGTGGGCGTCACGGATATCTGGGTCGATCCCGGCATCGGTTTCGGCAAGACGCTGGAGCACAATTTGGCGCTTCTGAACGCGGTGGCGCGGATTGGCGACGAGACGCGCAAACCCGTTCTGGCGGGCGCCTCGCGCAAGCGCTTCATCCAGGGCATCGACCCGCGCGCGACGGATGCCCGCCGCAGCCGGCTCGGTGGCTCGGTGGCGGCGGCGGTCATCGCCGCGCAGCACAATGCGGCGATGGTGCGTGTGCACGACGTGGCTGAGACGGTGCAAGCGCTCAAAGTCTGGCGCGCGGCGCTGGGCTAAGTTTTCGCTGGCTTAGTGATAGTCCAGCTGGAGACGAAATCGGGATTGACAACAACCTCGCCAGTGGAGCGCAGGCGATAGTCGCCCGGACTCGCTGGCTCAAACGAGCGCAGGTCCGGCGGGAGCCAGTAGCTCTCGCCGGCGAATGTCCCTCAAGGTCGATGCAAACGCCGCGATCGGGATCGGCGACGCTGACCCGGCCGTGTATCTGGTGTTGCGAGACGAGCTCGCCATTGGCGTCGAGCGTCGTGATGCCGACGAGAACGTAGGCGCTGCGAAGCGCTTCGGCGGTTTCTTCATCCCAGAGAGGCGGTTCGGCAGGATCGCTCATGCTGCACTTCTAGCCGCGCGGGGCGTTAGACGCTATCTCGGGCCCATGAGCACACGCAAAGGCCGCGTCCTGATTATCGCCGGTTCGGATTCTGGCGGCGGCGCGGGCATCCAGGCGGACATCAAGACGGTGACCGTGCTGGGCGGTTACGCGATGACGGCGATCACGGCTGTCACCGTGCAGAATACGCTTGGCGTCACGGACGTGTACGCGATCCCGCCGAATATCGTGCGCGCGCAGATCGAAGCGGTGATGGGCGATATCGGCGCCGATGTCTGGAAGCTCGGCATGCTGGGTTCGGCAGAGCACGTGCGCGCGGTGCTGGAGAGCTGGCAGGAGATCGGCAAGACGACGCCCGTCGTGCTCGATCCGGTGATGATCGCCAAGGGCGGCGCGGCGCTTCTGAGTGAGGACGCGATCGCCGTGATCCGTGATGAACTGATGCCGATCGCGGCCATTGTCACGCCGAACGCGCCGGAAGCGGAGGCGCTGACGGGCGTCGAAGTGCGCGGTCTCGACGGGCAGATCGAAGCGGCGGAGATCCTGGTCGAGCAGCTCGGCGCCTGGTCGGCGCTGGTGAAGGGCGGGCACATCGAAGGCGAGATCGTCCGCGACGTGCTGTTGACGCGCGAAGGCTACCGCGTGTTCGAAAGCCCGCGCATCGACACGCGGGCGACGCACGGCACCGGCTGCACGTTGGCCTCGGCGATTGCCGCGCACATGGCGCTGGGCGTCGGGCTCACGGACGCGGTGGAAAAGGCGCGCGCGTATCTGATGGAAGCGATCCGCCATGCGCCTGGGCTGGGCCAAGGGCACGGGCCGCTCGGGCACAACTGGCCGGTCAAGCTCGCCTGAGAGGCGAGCGCGGTTCACCCTAAACCGGCGCAGGCGCTGGCGCGTTCGCGCGCCAGCCTTCATATCAACCATAATGAAAATCTGGATCGTCCACGCCTTCACGGACCGTGTCTTCACCGGCAACCCGGCCGCGGTGGTGCCGCTGGAGCGCTGGCTGCCGGACGCCGTGCTGCAGGCGATCGCCACCGAAAACAAGCTCAGCGAAACCGCGTTCGTCGTGCCAACGGGGCTCAAGGGCAATTACCAGCTGCGCTGGTTTACGCCGGCGACGGAAGTGCCGCTCTGCGGGCACGCGACGCTGGCGGCCGGGGCGGTGCTGTTGAGCGAAGTTGAGCCGGAGCTCGAGCTTGTGGTGTTCGACACGCACGCGGGCGCGCTGATCGTGCGCAACACGCCAGAAGGCTACACGCTCGATCTGCCGCGCAAGCAGCGCACACCGTGGACGCCTGGCGATGACGTGAGCCAGCTCTTGGGCGGGGTGGAGATCGTCGATGCGTTTATCGGCGAGTACGCCAATCTCGTGGTTGAGGATGAGGCGACGCTGCGCGGGCTGAAGCCGGATGCGGCAGCGCTCAACCGCGTGATCCGCGGGCCGCGGCAGGGTAATCTCGTGGTTTCCGCGCCGGCGGATGAAGGCAAGCCATACGATTTCGTGCAGCGTTTCTTCGCGCCTGGCGTCGGCATCGAGGAAGATCCGGTGACGGGTTCGGCCTTCGCCGATGCCGCACCCTATTGGTGCGACCGCTTCGATATGGAGAGTGTGGTCGGCGCGCAGGCAAGCAAGCGCGGCGGCTTCACCCGCGCGATCCAGACGCTGTCGAGCGTGCGCCTGTTGGGGCAGGTGGCGGTGTATCTGCGCGGTGAACTCGATCCGGCGCTGGCGCGGCTGCACAACCGGCTCGAAGAACATCCCGAAGCGCCCAAGCGCAAGAAGCGCCGTTCGCGTAAGGAAAAGCAGCTGCCGGCGTTGTTCGAAGATCCGATGCTGCCGGGGCTGGAAGAGGCGCCGGTGGAGGCTGACGGCGACGCGCTGCGCCCGCCGGCCTCACATCCGACGCCCCCGGAGCTCAACGATCCGCCTGCGCCGCGGATCGTGGTGACGAAGTAGCGTTTAGACGCGTTCGAATTCCCGTCCTTTGAGGCTTTCCGCGAAGCCGTACATGGTCTCGTGCACGCGCTTCCAGCTCGGGAGCTTCTTCATCGCGCCCATCCAGCGGCAGACGTTGGGGTAGTCGGCATAGGTGCAGCCGATCAATTCGCCGGCGGAGAGGAGGCCGGCGCCGAAATAGTCAGCGATCGAAATTCGGCCGTTGGCGACATAATCGTTCGCGCCGAGCATGTGCTGGTCGAGCACCTGGAGTGCGGCCTTGGTCTTTTCCTTGCCCCAAGCGACATGCACCGCCTGCGCTTCGTCGCTCGGGCGCTTATGATGCGGGAAGATCTGTGGGTAGAGCAGGCCGTAGCCGAAATCGCGATAGAAGTTGGTGTTGAACCAATCCATCGCCGCATCGACGCGCGCACGGTCTTCCAGCTGTGTCGGGTATTCGGCCGCATTAAAGCGCGCGGCTAGATATTTCAGGATCGCGCTGGACTCGGTCATCTTGAACTCGCCGTCGGTTAGCGCGGGGACCTGGCCGCACGGGTTGATGGCGAGGTATTCGGGCGATTTGTGTTCGCCCTTCATCATGTCGACGATGCGCTCGGTCACCGGCAGGTTCTTTTCGGCGATGAAGAGCATGACCGGGCGCGCTGCCGTGGAGACAGGGTGAACGTGAACGGTGAGCGTCATGAATGTCCTCCAGATGGGCGCCATAGCGCCGCCAGCGCCTGTGGACAATCTGCCGCCATTGCAATTGCTCAAAAACAGGCGCAACAGCGTCGGCGGGCCATCCGCTCCCACCGGCGGACGCCCATCTGTAAGGATGGGAGACAAATTGATGAATACCCCCGCCAAGCCGGCAGTGCGCCCGGCTGATCCCCGATTTTCTTCGGGTCCCACCAGGAAACGTCCCGGCTGGAGCACCGATGCGCTGAACGGCGCCGTTCTCGGTCGTTCGCACCGCGCTAAAGCGGGCAAAGCCAAGCTCAAGGAAGCGATCGACCGCACGCGCGTCATCTTGGGCGTGCCGGAGACGCACAAGATCGCCATCGTGCCGGCGTCCGATACGGGCGCGGTGGAGATGGCGATGTGGTCAATGCTGGGCGCGCGCCCGGTCGACATTTTCGCCTGGGAAAGCTTCGGCGAAGAATGGGTCACCGACGCCAAGCAGCTGAAGCTCGATGCGAAGGTGCACACTGCGCCTTACGGCGCGCTGCCGGATCTGAGCGCGGCGCGGAAGGATGCCGACATCATCTTCACGCAGAACGGCACCACCTCTGGCGTGCGCGTGCCGAACTTCGATTGGATCGCCGCGGACCGCGAAGGCATCACCATCAATGATGCGACGAGCGCCGTGTTCGCCCAGCCGATCGATTGGGCCAAGTGCGATGTGACGACCTTCTCCTGGCAGAAGGTGCTGGGCGGGGAAGCCGCGCACGGGATGATGATCCTTTCTCCCCGCGCCATCGCGCGGCTCGAGAGTTACACCCCCGATCGCCCGCTGCCGAAGATTTTCCGCCTGACCAAGAAGGGCAAGGTGGACATGGAGGTGTTCGAGGGCTCGACGATCAACACGCCGTCCTTGCTTGCGACGGAAGATTATATCGACGCGCTTAAATGGGCCGAGAGTATTGGCGGGCTCGATGCGCTGATGGCGCGGGCCAATGCGAACACGAAAGTGCTGGCCGATTGGGCGGGGAAGACGGCTTGGGTCGATTTTTTGGCGTCCGATGCGGCGACGCGTTCGAACACCAGCGTATGTCTCAAGGTTGTCGATCCGCGGGTGACGGCGCTCGACGATGCGGCGCAGGCGGAGTTTGCGAAGAAGTTCGCAGCGCTCTTGGAGAAAGAGGGCGCGGCGCTCGATGCGGCGTCCTACCGCGCCGCGCCGCCGGGCTTGCGCATCTGGTGCGGCGGCACGGTCGAGGCGGGCGATGTCGAAGCGCTGACGCCTTGGCTGGATTGGGCGTTTGAAACGCTCGTGGCCGAACTCGCGGAGAGAGCCGCCTAGTTTCGTGCTCCTCCGCTTGCGGGGGAGCTGTCAGATCGCGAAGCGAGCTGACTGAGGGGGCGGTGCGCTGCCGGCGCCCGAATATCCCCCTCCTGCTCGCTTCGTTCGCGACCTCCCCCGCGTGCGGGGGAGGAGTGGAGTGAATGAAATGCCCAAGGTCCTTATCAGTGACGAACTCAGCCAAGCCGCGATCGACATTTTCAGGTCGCGCGGGATCGAGGTGGATTTTCTGCCGCAAGTCGGGCCCGACGCGGCCAAGCTGAAGGAGATCATCGGCAAGTACGATGGCCTCGCCATTCGTTCGGCCACGAAGGTGAAGCCGGACATCATCGCCGCGGCGACGAATCTCAAAGTCATCGGCCGCGCCGGCATCGGCGTTGACAATGTCGATATCCCGGCGGCGACGGCGAAGGGCATCGTGGTCATGAACACGCCGTTCGGCAATTCGATCACCACGGCCGAGCACGCCATTGCGCTCATGTTCGCGGCGGCGCGGCAGGTGCCGGAGGCGAACGCATCAACGCAAGCCGGCAAGTGGGAAAAGAACCGGTTCATGGGCCGCGAACTCTACGCCAAGACGCTGGGGCTGATCGGCTGCGGCAATATCGGCGGCATCGTTGCCGATCGTGCGCTGGGGCTGAAGATGAAGGTGGTGGCGTACGATCCCTTCCTCAGCCACGAGCGGGCGCTGCAGATCGGCGTGGAGAAGGTCGAGCTCGAAGAGCTGCTCGCGCGCGCGGACATCATCTCGCTTCACACGCCGCTGACGGAGAAGACCAAAAACATCCTGAGCCGCGAGAACATCGCCAAGACCAAGCCGGGCATCATCATCGTCAACGCTGCGCGCGGCGGGCTGGTTGATGAGGCGGCGCTGCGCGAGGCGTTGGAAAGCGGACACGTGGCGGCGGCGGCGTTCGATGTGTTCACGGTCGAGCCGGCCAAGGAAAACCCGCTATTTGGCGCGCCGAATTTTATCGCAACGCCGCACCTGGGCGCTTCGACCAACGAAGCGCAGGAGAACGTCGCGCTCCAGGTGGCCGAGCAGATGAGCGATTATCTGCTGACGGGCGCCGTCACCAACGCGCTCAACATGCCGTCGATCACGGCTGAAGAGGCTCCGCGTTTGAAGCCGTTTGCGGCGCTGGCGGAGAAGCTGGGCGCGTTCGCCGGGCAGATTGTCGATGAAGGCCTGGACGAGGTCGAGATCGAGTATGAGGGCGACGTCACCAAGCTCAACATGAAGCCGCTGACGGCGGCGGCGCTGGCGGGGCTGCTGCGGCCATTGCTGCAGGACGTGAATGTCGTCTCCGCGCCGGCGCTGCTGAAAGAACGCGGCGCGGCGCTGACGGAAAGCACGCGCGATGCTTCGCCCACGTATGACAGCCTCATCCGCGTCAAGGTGAAGACCGGCGGCGGCTGGCGCACGCTGGCGGGCGCGGTGATCGCCGGCCAGCCGCGCATCGTCGAAGTCAAAGGCATGTCGCTCGAAGCGCCGTTTCATCCCGCGACGCTTTACATCAACAATTCCGACAAGCCCGGCTTCATCGGAGCGCTCGGCATGCTGCTGGGCGAAGCCGGCGTCAACATCGCGACCTTCCACCTGGGCCGTGAAGGCGCGGGCGCGGAGGCGATTGCGCTCATCGGTATCGACCAACCGCCGGCGGACAGCGTGATGGAGGCGATCAAGGCGCTGCCGCACGTGCGCTACGCGAAGTTGTTGCGGTTCTGATTGGGGCTCAGCAGCTCCACGATAAGATCGCGCGTGAAAGCGAACACGAGGATGCTTTCGATGACTAACGGAAGCAGGATCGCGCCCACGTACGTGGAATTCCATTCGTAGAGCGGAAGCCCGTAGTAGTAGCCGTTCAGCGCTTGCCAAAACGAGATTGTTGGCCAGTCCTGAAGGCCACTTGTGACTGCGAGCGTCAAGTTCCAAATCATATGCAGCGCAATTGCACCGCCAAGATGGCCTTGCTTGAGCACAAGCATTGCCGACGTGACGCCGAACACGAAAGTGGTCGCAAATCTGAAGATCAGATCGAGCCAAGGTTGGCCAATATAGATGTGCCACGCACCAAAGAGGGCTGCGCTGATGAGCGCGCCCCGTAGCGGGCCGTATCGCGCTGCGAGCAAGCCGAGGAGTAGACCTCGAAAGAGTATCTCTTCGGTCGCGGATTGGATGAGTATGGCGGGCGTCAGCAGCGGAAGCGCCCGCGCCAGTTCGGTCATCCAACCCGATGGGAGTTCAAATAAAGGCACGATCGTCGGTAGCGCGGCGGCAAGACCAGCGATTACCCAGCGGTGGGAGTCGTGGAGCGCGCGCAGGTTCAAGCCGATGGCTGTCGGTGGGAGGGCGGCCCAGATGCGGGCGCCAACGATGACGGCCGCCGCCAGAATTGCGAACGACAAGGTTTGTGACGCCAAGAGCCACGCACCTGCCTCCGGGGGAGCCGTCATATCGATGACGCGAGTTGGCAGCACCAACCATTGAAACAGCACGCCGAACAGCGCCTCGCCTTGGCGTAGTGTCCATTGCGAGAGGATCAGGATGACGAGAGCGCCGCCCCAGTGTAGCGGCCTCGGCGCAGGAGGCGGCTGCGAGGTGAGTGCCTCTCCTTCCGTCATGCGCTCGTCTTCCCCGAAAAGAACGGGGAAGCTGGTAGCGGAACCTGACCCTGCTGCATAGCGTTACCCCCCGTCCGCAAAAGCGCGGACGCGAGGGGATGTCCATGAAGCTGAAGCTGTTTGCCTCGACCTTGCTGCTCGCGGCCGCGGGGCTCGCCGCGCCGGCGCACGCCAAGATCGATGAAATCCGCCTGGGCGCCGTCAACAATATTCGTGACGACCATGGCGATATTGTCGAGGGCAAACATGAGGGGACCAATGTTGAGATCGAGGTGGTTTCCTCGTCGCCGGATTTCCTCAACCTGATCGGCTCGCCGCGGCCCTACTTCTTCGGTTCGATCGCGACGGATGATGGTGGAGTCAATTTCGGCGGCGTCGGCGTTCTGTGGCGCTGGGAGTTCGCCGATGGCTGGGCGTTCGAGCCGGGCTTTGGCTACGTCATTCACGACGGCGCCATCGACAATCCCTATCCCGACGGCACGGCGCAGGCCGCGGCCTACGAGGAAGAGCATCAGCTCACCGGTTCGCAGGATCTTTTCCGCTCCTCGTTCGCGCTA
Source organism: Pseudomonadota bacterium (assembly GCA_023410295.1). Classification (GTDB taxonomy): domain Bacteria; phylum Pseudomonadota; class Alphaproteobacteria; order Caulobacterales; family Aquidulcibacteraceae; genus Vitreimonas. The sequence goes on from JAEYPY010000063.1 coordinate 16,994, forward strand.
GAGCGCGAGTTCGGCGAGCGGTTCGCGGCGCAGCTCTATTGGCAACACATGAGCCACGGCCAGATCCTGGATTCCGGCCGTAATCAGGGGCTCGATTATGTCGGTCTGCGCTTTCTCTATCGTTTCGACACCGACGCGGCTGATTGAGCCGCTTCCGCACACTCCAGAAGCAGTCTAGGTTGGCCGCGCCTCAGGGGAGACGATCGATGTGGGGGAAAGCGGCTGGAGTTGCGGCGTTCGGCGCTGCGCTCATGGCGGCGCCGGCGGCGAACGCGGGCGTCGATGAAGTGCATGTCGGCGTCATGGCGCACAATATTTGTGTCATCAATTGCGACAACGCCGACAAGGAAGACGGGCCGAACGTGGAATTTCAGGTCTCGTTCGACTCGCCGGATTTCCTGCGCTGGGCGTTCTCGCCGCAACCTTATTTGATGGCCTCGGTCAACACCGCTGATGCGACCAGCTTCGCGGGCGCTGGGCTGGAATGGCGCTGGGATTTTGCCGACGGATGGGCGCTAGAGCCTGGGCTCGGGATCGTCGTGCACAACGGTGAGACGAACAATCCCTACGCCAATGGCACGCCGGAAGCGGAGGTCTTCAACGACGAGCACGTGCTGCTGGGCTCGGATGCGCTGTTTCGCACCTCGCTCGGACTCACGCGTCAGTTGTCCGGTCCGTGGGAAGCGCAGCTGTTCTACGAACATTTGAGCCACGGTCAGATTCTCGCCAGCGGGCGCAATCAGGGCCTGGACGAAGTCGGCATCCGTATCGGTTATCGCTTCGGGGAATAATCCTCGAGGGTTCCCTCGCTTCCAGAACCGGCTAGAGTACGCGCGCTTCCAGAAGGGGGGACGCCATGGGCGCTCATTTGCGTGAACGGTTTCAGCGGCCTGGCCCGAAGCGGATTCTTTCGCTCGACGGCGGCGGCTCGCGCGGGCTTTTGACGCTCGGTTTTCTGCAAAAGCTCGAGACCCATCTCGAGCAGCGCAGCGGCAATCCCGATTTCCGCCTGTCGCAATATTTCGATCTCATCGGCGGCACCTCGACTGGCGCGATCATCGCGACGACGCTGGCCCTCGGCTGGAAGGTGCATCAGACGGTCGATCTCTATTTCCAGCTTTTGCCCGCGATTTTTGAGAAGCCGCAAGTGCCAGGGCCGCTGCGCGTGCTGATCCCGGCGTTCAAGAACAAGGCGCTGACGGAAGCGCTCAACGAACATCTCGGCGACCGCACGTTGGCTTCGGAAGATCTACGCACGGGGCTCGCCATTCACGCCAAGCGCATCGATTCCGGCTCGGCCTGGATTCTCGTGAACAATCCGGACTGGTGCTATTTCGAGTCGCCGGACAAGATCGGTATTGCGAACGCCGATTTTTACCTGCGCGATCTGGTGCAGGGCTCGGCCGCGGCGCCGACCTATTTCGCGGACGTGCGCATCCCGCTGGCGCGCAACAAGCGCGGCGGCATTGCCTCGTACGCGCACTTCTTCGATGGCGGCGTCAGCCCCAACAACAATCCGGCGCAGCAATTGCTGCTGACCGCGACCGATCCGGCGTTCGGCTTCAATTGGAAGACGGGCGAGAACGAATTGCTGATCTGGTCGGTCGGCACCGGCTACGTGCGCAAGCGCTTTGAGAAAAAGAACCGCAAGCGCCGCTCCTCGGCGCAGTCGATCGGCGACTTCCGGCGTCTTGCGTATTCAAGCAAGGTAATGGCCGCGCTCGAGGGCTACAATCACGATATCTGCCAGCAGCAGATCACGACGATGCAGACGCTCTCGCGCCCGCGCTTTCCTTGGTACGTCAATTCGGAAGTGCGCATGCAGACGCAAACGCCGCTCTTGTCGCGCGAACCGATCATGACGTTCCAGCGCTACGATGCGCGACTCGAAATCGATGAGCCGGAGTTCCGCCGGCCAGAACATATCGAGAGCCTCTTGGGCCAGGAGATGAGCGCCAACGAGGTTGCGAAACTGCGCAGGCTCGACATCAAGGAGCGCGCGCTACTCGACGTGCTCTACACGGCGGGGCAGGCGCTGGGCGACGCGCAATTGATCCATCGCGACAGCAGGGACGAACAGAATCCCGTCCGCGGCCAAGCGATCGCCTCCGATTGGCCGCCGCAGGCGTTCGATCTGCCGCAATGGCGCAGGGGCGAAGCTGTGGCCGCGCCCACGCCAGCTGCGGCGGAAGCGCCCGCTGCACAGCCATCTGGCGATTCGCCGCCGCCCGCGTGACTTGACGGCCCCGCCCGAAGCGGACACGCAAGGCCGCGCGAAGGAGCGATGAAATGGCTGGCGTAGTGGTCGTCGGCGCCCAGTGGGGCGACGAGGGCAAAGGCAAGATCGTCGATTGGTTGTGCAACCGCGCGGATGTCGTGGTGCGCTTCCAGGGCGGCCATAACGCCGGCCACACGCTGGTGGTCGGCAACACCACGTACAAGCTCGCGCTGCTGCCGTCTGGCGTCGTGCAGGGCAAGCTTTCGATCATTGGCAATGGCGTTGTGGTCGATCCTTGGGCGCTCGCCGGCGAAATCGAGAAGATCGAGAAGCAGGGCGTAAAGATCAGCCCAGACATGCTGGTGCTTTCCGATCAGGCTGCGCTGATCCTGCCGTTCCATCGCGATCTCGATGCGGCGCGCGAAGCGCAGGCTGGCGCGGCGTCTATCGGCACGACAAAGCGCGGCATCGGCCCGGCTTACGAAGATAAAGTCGGCCGCCGCGCGCTGCGTGTGGCTGACCTCGCCGATCCGGAATCTATTGCCTGGAAGCTTGAGCGTTTGACGGCGCACCACAATGCGCTGCGACGCGGGCTCGATCTGCCGGAGATCGATGTCGACGCCTTAAAGCGCGAGCTCACGGAGATCGCGCCGAAAGTGCTTCCGTACGCGCAGCCGGCGTGGCGGACGTTGAACGCCGCGTTCGAAGAATCCAAGCGCGTTCTGTTCGAAGGCGCGCAGGGCGTGCTTCTAGATGTCGATCACGGCACCTATCCGTTCGTGACTTCGTCGAATGTGGTTGCGGGGCAGGCGGCGGCGGGCGCGGGCGTCGGCCCGCGCGCGATCAGCTATGTGCTGGGCCTGGTGAAAGCCTACACCACGCGCGTTGGCGCAGGGCCGTTTCCGACCGAGTTGCATGACGATGCTGGCAAGCGGCTGGGTGAGATCGGCCATGAGGTTGGCACCAACACGGGCCGTGCGCGCCGGTGCGGCTGGTTCGACGCAGTGCTGGTGCGCCAGTCAATCGCGCTTTCGGGCGCCGACGGCATCGCGCTCACCAAGCTCGACGTGCTCGACACCTTCCCGGAGATCAAGATCTGCACGGGCTACAAGCTCGGCGACAAGGTGATCGACTATCTGCCGGCGGGCGTCAAAGATCAGGCCGCAGTCGAGCCGATCTACGAGACGCTGGAAGGCTGGCTTGAACCCACGCGCGGCGCGCGCTCCTCCCGCGATCTGCCGGCGAAGGCGATCAAATATATCCGCCGCATCGAAGAACTGATCGGCTGTCCGGCCGCGCTTGTTTCCACGAGCCCGGAGCGGGACGATGTCATCTTGATGCGCGATCCGTTCAAGGCGTAAGCCTAGAGGCAGGCCCATGTCCGCAGAAAACGACAACACCTCTCCGCCGCGCCGCTTCTCCGTCGAAGATGCGCGCGCGCGCATGGGACAGGCGTACCGCAAGTCGGAGTTCATTCTTTCGCGCGCGTATGGGCTGCTGCGCGAGCCGAAGAAGGAATGGGAGCAGATCCGGGCCGAAGAAACGACGGTGCCGAATATTCTGGTCGGCTACGTCGCGCCGCTCGCCGCGATTCCGCCGGTGTGCGACTTGATCGGCTCGGCGCTCTTCAACCGCATGCTGCAGGACGCGCCCGGCGATGCGCTGATCCGCGCCGTGGTGACCTGGGTGGTTTCGATTGGACTGGTGTTTTTCCTGGGCGTTCTGACCAACGCCGTTGCCGAGAATTTCGAAGGCGATAAGGACGATCTCGCCGCGCAGAAACTGGCGGCTTATTCGCTGACGCCGGCGTTCCTATCGGGCGTTTTCTCGCTTTGGCCGCCGCTCTGGTGGCTCTCGCTCTTCGCGCTCGCGGCGATGGTTTACCTCATGTACCGCGGGCTGCCGATCTTGATGAAGGCGCCGCAGGAGCGGGCGCTTGGTTACGCTGCGACGGTGACGATCACCGCGATGGTAGCTGTGATTATCGTCTTCTCGCTGGCCAGCTGCGCGACCGGCTAAGTCATTTCGGGTTGGACCCGATCGCTGCCGCGCCTAGCATCCCCCTCGAATCGCCGGGGAGGAGCGCCCATGACCATCGATCCAGCCAACGCCAGCAGCGCAGGTCTCGTTGATCGCGCCAAGAATATCATCCTGACGCCCGCCGCCGAGTTCGAGCGCATCGACAATGAGCCGGCGGACGTCAGCAAGATCTATATGGGCTACGTGCTGCCGCTGGCGGTGTTCGCAGCGCTCTGCAGCTTTATCGGCATGTCGGTGTTCGGCGTGTTCGGCTGGCGCATGCCGCTGGTGCCGGGCCTCATCAACGCCGTCATCGGCGTCGGCTTGTCGCTGGCGGGCGTTTACATCATCTCGCTGATCACCAATGCGCTGGCGCCGAATTTCGGCTCGCAGGCCAATGTCGGCAAAGCGCATCAGCTGATCGCCTATAGCTGGACGCCGGCGTTTCTCGCGGCCGTGTTCTCGCTGTTTCCGCCACTGGCGATCCTGGGCCTCGCCGGCCTCTACGCCTTCGTGCTGCTCTATATCGGCCTGCCACGGCTGATGAAGACGCCGGAAGACAAGCGTGTTGGCTTTTTTGTCGTGCTGGTGCTGATCGGCATCGTCGTCAACATCGTGATCGGCTATGTCGCCGGCCAGATTTTGTTGATGCTGCCGGGTTACGCGCCGCCGAACCCGTTCGGTTACAGCTGACGCAGGCATTACATCGCGTTTCGGAACAGCCGTAGCGAAAGCTACGGCTGTTTTGCGTTGTGAGTTCCCATGCGATCTTGATTCAAAGCAAGGTTTTTCGTTCCGACTCGGAAATGCTATAGGCGCACCGGTCGGCGTGCGCGTCACCCTTGCGGCGCGCGTCCGACGCTCTCCCTCCAGCATTCGGACGGCCAACATGACAAGCAAACGCACCAACGGCGCCCGCGAGGCGCAAGACAATCCCGCGCTTTTCGGCGCTATGCAGATGCCGGTGGCGACGTCGTTCGCCATGTCGCAGCGGTTTGCATTGGAGTCGGCGAAGTTCTGGGCGCGCCGCATGCGCGCATATGCCGATCAGATGGAAGTGCTGGCGACTTGCCGCTCGGCCGATGAACTGGCGGGCGCGCAGACACGCTTCTTCGAGCGCATGCGCGAAGATTATGCGGCTGAGAGCGAGACGCTTGGCGCTCTGCTGGCGCCGGAGCCTGAAATGCGCCGGCGCGGCAATGGCGACACGGGCGCAGAAGCCTAAATTTCCACGAGCGTGTATGGCCGCCCCGTCGCGGCCATCGCCACCATCTGCGCGCAATTGTAGACGGGCACGCCGCGCGGCGTCTTGCCCTTGTGCACGCCGCGATGCGCATGGCCGTGAAACACCGCGCTGACATTGTCGAAATGGTCGATCGAATCGGCCAGCCGTGAATTGCCGAGAAACGGGAAGATTTCGAGCGGCTCGCCCTCGAGCGTGCCGGGGACCGGCGCATAGTGCAGCACGGCGACGACGCGGTCTGTGCGTAGCATCCTGAGGCTCGTCTCAAGCTTCAAGTTCTCTTCCATGCACGATTGCACGAACGCCTTCACGCACGTCTCGCCGAAGGCCGAGAGCATGCCGCGGCCGAAGCCGCCCATCGCGCCCATGCAGCCGGCAAAGCCGATGCCGGCAATCTCGAACGCTTCGCCGCCGTCCAGCACGCGCACGCCGACATCGCTCAGCATGCGTTTGATCACCTGCGGCTGACCGCACTCGTGGTCGTGGTTGCCGAGCACGCCGACGGTGGGAATGGTGGCGGCGCGGAGGTCATCGCAGAGCAGTTCGGCTTCGGTGGTCTTGCCGTAATTGGTGAGATCGCCGCAGAGCACGAGCACGTCGGCGAGGCTGCTGATCTCGGCGAACAGCTCGCGATAGTGCGTCTCGCGGTTCTCCTGCACGTGCAGGTCGCCAATCGCCGCAATGCGCACCCGTTTCTCAGCTGACGGGGTCATGCCGTTCTTCAATGCCCTTGCCGATGATGTCAGCGTATCCCCACTCGGTGATATCGGTGACATAGTCCCGGGCGCTGAAAAGTCGACCGCGGCAGATCCGAACGTTGGATTCCGGCATGTCGAGGTGCGCGTTGAGCCGCGCGACCAGCTCGTTCATCAGCCAGCGCGGCACGAGATCGCGCTCGCTCGGATAGATGTAGCGGAAATTGATGAGGTGCGAGAGCAGCACTTCCCAATGCAGCTCCATGTAGCGGAGCAGCCGCTTCCACTCGATGGCGTCGTGCTGCTTCAGGATGACGTGCGCAACGTCGGCGCCATCATAGCGATAGCGATCTTGCACGAAGATTTTCGACCAGATGAGTTCGGTCGGTTTGATGATGCGGATCTTGGTGCCGTAGACTTCGATCTCGGGCGCCTCATCGAACCATTCGTCGGTGATGGCGATCTCGGTAGTGCGGCAGCTAAAGATGACGTCGAAATAGTATTTGCCGCGAAAGATTTTCGCGAGCCAGCGTTCGTCTTCGACTTCCACCTCGTAACCGCGCTCGCGGAAGAAAGAGAGGATGCGCGGGTAGTCGCCAGCCTTGCAGAAGATGTCGAGGTCCTTGGTCGGGCGCACGACGCCGGTATAGGTCGTCACCGCGTAGGTGCCGGAGAGCAGGAACGGAATGTCGCTCTCGGCCAAGAGGCGCAGGCCTTCGATGTAGAATTCTTCCGCTTCGGGCGGCGGTTGGAAGGTCTGTTCAACAGCGCTTAGCATAGCCTGTGAGAACGGCGCTCGGAACCTTCGGTTCCGTTCTAGCCGGCGCGGGCGGCGCCGTTGGCGCCGGCGAGCAGCGCGCCGCAATCGGTATGCTCGGCAAGGCCAGGATCGACGAAAGGCAGCACCGCTGCGACCGGGGCAACGAGCGACGCCAGCGCCGCCGCAAGCCCGCCCTGATCGACGGCGTCTTCAATCTCGACCCCGACTTCCGGCGCGCGCCAGCGACCTTCGATCGAAATTGGCGCGGCGACGCGCAGGAGGCGCACTTCTTTCGGCTCGCCTTCGATTTCGAGGTCGAATGTCTCGTTGCGCAGGTTCACTGTGCCGCTGCCGGTGATCAGCATGTCGGAGGTATCGAAGACGATGGTGCGCGAGCGAGCGATGCCGTTGGTGACGCGGAAGCTGGCGACAGCGCAACGAACGTCGGTCTTGCTCTGGTCGCCGCTGAGCAAGAGGCCGAGGCCGCGCGCGACGTTGATGCCGGTGAGTTCGGCGAAGGCTTCGCGCACTTCGCCACGCGGTGTCACCAGCGTGAGATCGCCGTGCGCGTTGGCCGCGGCGTCGCGCACGGAAAGACCGCGTCCGCTCAGCCGCGCGCGGCCAACAAGCGCGCCTGTGAGCGGTTGGTTGCCGCTGGCGAGGCGGAACATGGATTCCAGGCGCGCATTTGTGAGCCTCACGTCGATGTCGACACGCGGCACGTCCTGACGTGCATTGATCGAAGCGGCGCCGCCGATGCGCCCCTGGACGAGGTCAAACGTCATGGGGTCGAGCCGCAGGAGGCCATGATCGAGCGAGATGTCGAGATCGAGTCCGCGGAGCGGCAGGCGTTCGCTGCGCACGCGCGCGGCGCGATAGGTGACGCGCGCATCCATGTTGCGCACGCGGCTGATATCGAGCGAAGCGTCCGGCAGAATGCGGCCTTGCGAAGCGAGCGTGGCGGCGATGGCGCGCTGTTCTGCAGAGGCGGTTTCACCCGTATCCGGGGCGCCGCCGAAGATCGTCAGCAAGTCGTCGAAGTCGAGGCTATTGCTGCGGAAATCGCCTTCGAAGAAAATTCGGTCGTCTTGCTGCGTGCGCGCGAGGAAGCGGCCGGCGATGTCGCTATCGCCGACGCGGCCGCTGACGCGCTCCATGCCGTAGGCCGCCTGGTTGCGCTCGAGGAGCCCAGCGACGCGATAAGGCGGCGTGTTCGGGAGCGCGAGGCCGGTGAGCGGATAGAGTTCGGCGAGGTCGGGGCCGGAGACTTCGATGTCGGCCTGCCAGCGCGAGAAATTGAAGGGGCGATGAATCGATCCGTCGGCTTTGAGGCGGGTGCCGCCGGCGCGCAGGTCGGCGACGAAGGGGTAGGGCCGGTCACGGCGCACGTTGAGCAGCGGCGCGCCGGTGAGTTCGATCGTGAACGGGCGATTGTTGATTTCGCCCTCGCCGCCCAGCGAGAACTCGCCAGGGTTCTGAGGATCGAGCCGCTCGCTGGTGTTGAATGCCGCGTTGAGCAGCAGACTGCGTTTTTCGTCTTCGAAGCGCAGCGTACCGTTGGTGAGCGAGAACTCGCGGATGGCGGGGAGATCGAATGGCCTGCTCGCCCGATTGGGATCGGACCAGTTGGAGACGCCTTCGGCGTTTCGATAGAGCGAGACGTTGGCGTCATCGAGCGCAATCCGCACGATCTCGAAGCGGCCTATGAAGAGCGGCAGCAGGCGGAACGCCATGTCGGCTTCGCCGATCTCGGCGAATTGGCCGCGGTCGCGATAGTGCGGCAGGTTGCCGATGCGCAGGTTTTCGACGTGCACCTTAGGCGTCCATGACCATGGATCGACGTCGAGATTGCCGGCGATGACAATCTCGCGGCCGGTCATGTTCGAGGCGATGCGCGCGATGGGGCCGCGCAGGGCGTTCCAGTCGGCGAAGAGCAAAAAGAGGATAAGCGCGGCGAACAGCGTGCCGACAGCGCCGCCGGCCCAAAGGCCGATGCGTTTCCACGGCGCGATGGCAAGCTTGCGCCAGGTCCAGTCGGCGCCGGTCCGGGTGTGACGCCACGCTGTGCTGGCGCCGGCGCGGGTTCGCCGCCATTGCCGCGCACTCCAGTTGCGCGCCTTCTCGCGAAGTGCGCTCAAGCGTGACGGTTGCGGTTCCGGGCTCTCTGACATGCGAATCCAAGCGCCGCTGTTCTGGCGGCTCGGTTCCGCAACGCGTCCGGTTCGGCGCGCGTTCCTTTGTTAAGAATCCAAGCGCAGGCGGCGGTAAGACGCGCCGCCTGCCAGGACTTAGGCCGTCGCGTCGGCCATCAGGCCGCGCGAGGCTGCTTGCTTGCGCATGGCCTTCTGCAGCTTCTCGAACGCGCGCACTTCGATCTGGCGCACGCGTTCGCGGCTGACGCCATATTGCTTGGAGAGATCCTCCAAGGTCGACGGCTCGTCCTTCAGGCGACGTTCCTGGATGATGTGGCGCTCACGCTCGTTGAGTTCGCCCATCGCTTCCTGCAGCAGCGTCATGCGCTCGCTGAACTCTTCGCTCTCGGCGAGACGCGTTTCCTGCGTGCCCTCGGTCTGATCGTCCGCGAGCCAGTCCATCCACTCGCTTTCGCCTTCGCCGCCGGCGCCGCCGATCGGGGCGTTGAGCGAAGCATCGCCGCCGCCGCTCATGCGCCGGTTCATCGAAATCACTTCATCTTCGGTGACCGCCAGCTTGTGCGCGATAGACGCGACCTGGTCGGGTCTCAGATCGCCTTCTTCGAGCGCGGCCATCTCGCCTTTGAGACGGCGCAGGTTGAAGAAGAGCTTCTTCTGCGCGGCGGTGGTGCCCATTTTCACAAGCGACCACGAACGCAGGATGTATTCCTGGATCGAGGCGCGGATCCACCACATCGCGTAGGTCGCGAGGCGAAATCCCTTGTCCGGGTCGAATTTCTTCACGGCCTGCATGAGGCCGACATTGCCTTCGGAGATGACCTCGCCGATCGGCAAGCCATAGCCGCGGTAGCCCATGGCGATCTTAGCCACGAGCCGAAGGTGCGACGTCACCAGCTTGTGCGCGCTTTCGGTGTCTCCATGCTCCTGCCAGCGCTTGGCCAGCATGAACTCTTCTTCCTTCGCCAGCATCGGGAACTTGCGGATCTCCGAGAGATACCGTTGCAGCCCCTGCTCAGGCGAAAGTGCGAGTGTCAGCGCTGTTGATGCCATGGTGTCGTATCCCCTCCGGGCCGCAATCGGCGCGGCCGCAGAGCTATCAGTCAGTACGTGTGAGAGCCCCGCCCGGTTGCCCGGCGATTGCATATATAGGGAGCCCTTCAAGGCTCCGTCGTGACGCCATCAAGATTAATCGAGGCGCGCGAACATATCAAGAACAATAAAATTGCAGCAGCGAAACGAAATCAACCACTAGAATCAGCGGCGTGAACGTTGTGGCATTCGTCAATAGGGATAGTGGGTCGAGCCTATTCGGTGGCCCGCGCCGCCGGCTTCAATGTTTCCTCTATGGCCCAGCAGCAGAGCGCCACGGTGAGGCCAACCAGGGCCCAGCGGATCACCAGATCTGGCATGGTGGCGTAGACCTGCTCGGTCGCGCCGAAGAGCTGGAGCGAAATCGCGTGGCTCTTGCCGTTGCCCGGGTCGGCCGCGCGGGGGAGCATGTGGAACATGCGCACGTCGTTGAGCGCGAAGAGCGCCAGCGCGGCGACGGCAGCCAGGACGCGCTCGGCCCTGGCGAAGATGTCTTGCATTCGAGTTCCGCCCAAAGAGGTTGCAGCGCCATCACCTTACGGAGCGTCGCGCGCTTCGGGAAAGCGCCGATTGCATGTTCCTTACAGAAACTCAGAGGCGGCGCAGCACCGTGAGCAGCGCGTCGATATCGTCCGGCAACGCGCTTTCGAAACGCAGGTCATCACCTGTTACCGGATGCACGAAACCGAGGACCGCGGCGTGCAGCGCTTGTCGCGGAAACGCGGCGACAGCGGCGGCGGCTTCTTCGGCATGCGGGCCTTCGGCTTTGAACGCGCGCTGCTTGCCGTAGAGCGGATCGCCGACCAGCGGGCAGCCGAGATGGGTGAGGTGGGCGCGGATCTGATGCGTGCGGCCGGTCATGAGCCGGCACTCCAGCAACGCAGCAGCGGCGCGGCCGGCCGAAGCGCCGGCTTGCTGGCCGTAGCTTTCGACTGTCCAATAATCAGTGATGGCGATCTTGCCGGCCTCGGTGTTGGGGTCGCGCGCGACGACGTACTTGCGCCGGTCTTCGCTGGAGCGCACGAGCCGGTTCTCGATGCGGGCGCTCCGCTCTTTCGGTGCGCCGCGCGTCACGGCGTAATAGACGCGCTCCAGGTCGTGCTTGGCGAAGAGCTTCGCCAGCCCCGTATGCGCCGCGTCGTGCTTGGCGACGACGACGAGGCCGGTGGTGTCCTTGTCGATGCGGTGGACGAAGCCCGGACGCGCCACGCCGCCAATGCCCGAAAGCGAATCGCCGCAATGAGCCAACAGCGCATTGACCAGCGTACCGCGCATCGAACCGGGCGCGGGATGCATCGCTATGCCGGCGGCCTTGTCGACGACGACAAGATGTTGGTCCTCGAAAACAATGTTCAGCGGGATCGCTTCGGGCTGCGGCGCGGCGGGTTCAGGCGGCGGCAGCGTCAGTTCGTAGCGCACGCCGACGCGCGGCTTGTCCTTGGCGTGCGTCACCGGCGCGCCGTCGGCGGTCAGCTTGCCGGCGCCGATCAGGCCTTGCAGGCGCGAGCGCGAGAGATCGGGCCAGAGCTTCGCCAGCCAGGCGTCGACGCGCTCGCCCGCGCCCTCCGGCGCAACCGCCGCGCGCGTCTCGCCAGCTTGGTTTTCTTCGTCTTCCACCGGCGCTGTATGGACTCTTCGCCCCGCCGCAGTCCATTACTCGCGCTCGGGGGAGAGGCGTGGCGCTCGATCTGACAGCTCTTGCCGTTGCGTATGTTCTCGCCATCGGCTTCCTGTTGCTCGGCTATGTGTTGGCCGGGCCGGTTTGGGTCGAGCGGCACTCGATCCAGCTGCCGGGGCCGGGGCGTCCGCGCCGCGTTTCCGGCTTTTGGGGCGAGTGGGTGCTGTGCACCGCGTGCGCGGCGGTCGCCGGCACAGTGCGCGCCTTCACCGATGTGGCGATCGTCCGCGACGTGCTCGCGCCGCATATCGGCTGGGCGTTCGTCACCTTCTTCGCCGTTGTGCTGATCGTGTGGGGCTATTCGTTCAGCGTCGTCGCCGGCGCGCGGCGCGAAGGCAAAGACGCGATTTACCGCAAGCGCCTGTCGTCTGCGTATGTTCCGTACGCCGCCTATTCGGCCATTCTGTTCTCGGGCGGCATCCTGGTGCTTGGCTTGCTCGCGGTGGAGTTCGCGCACGACCAGCGCGCATTCGACGCGCAAGCGGCGTTGGTGGGCCAGTCCGTTGCCGCCGCGGCGGCGCAAGCGGGTGGCGCTGACGCGCTAGAAGGCGCACGTCACGCGCTGACCTATCTGGAAGATGCGATCGGGCAAATCGCTGTGTCGCAGAACATCCTGCAGGACCAGATGAACCCTGTGTTCATTTTCGCCGCGGTGATTTTCGCTGTGAACATTATCATCGTGCTGTCGCCGATCCGCCAGGCCTTCATGCAAGGGGCGATCGATCTCACGCACATTCTGACCGGCGTCGCGATCGGCGGCATTCTGATCGCAGGGTTCGTCAGTTACTTTCTCTCGTACGCTGATGTGATTCAAACCACGCTGGCGCAGATGGAGGCCGTGCGCCCGGATGCGTCGCTCGGCGCATGGGAATTGTCGCAGCGCTATAATGAAATGGTGGTGGAATTGAACCGCTCGCGCAATCTGCTGGGCTTCGTGCAAGCGATCGGCGGGGAGGGCTCCGGACTGGCGTTCTTCGCCGCGGCGATGCAGTTCACGGTAGAACGCATCCCCGGCCGCGCCGAACGCAGGGCGGAGGCGTGAGATGCGTAAACGCTGGATCGCCGCGGGCGCCTTGGCGGTGGGGCTCGCTCTTTATGCGGGCGTGTTCGCCATGGTGAACGCCAATCCGGTCGCCACCGCGCGCGACCTTGAAGTGCGCACCGCCGAGAGCGAGGCGCGTGCGGCGCCAGATACGCTGGATCTGATGATCTGGAATCTGGGTTACGGGGGCCTTGGCGCCGGAAGTGATTTCGTAGCCGATGGCGGAACGTCGTACCTGCCGCCTTCGCGCACGGCGGTCCGGGCGAATGTCGATGGCATCGATCGCACCATTCGCGCGCGCGCGGCGCAGATCGATGTGTTCCTGTTTCAGGAGATCGCACGTGGCGGACCGGTCAATTATTGGACCGACTTGAAAGCGCGCGTGGACGACGCGCTGGACGCGCGCAACCGCGTGTTCTTCGCCGATTTCAAGACGCGGCTGATGCCATGGCCGCTGGCGATGACGCACGGCCAGGCGATCTATTCCAATTACGCGTTCTCTGAAACCGACGTCGTGCCCCTGCCGGCGGAGGATGCGAGCATTTTCGGCGTGAAGCGCCGCTACGCCTCGGTGGTGGCGCGCATTCCGATGGAAGGTGGCGGCGGATGGACTATCGCCAGCGTGCATCTCGCGGCCTTCGACGAAGACGCCGCAGTGCGCACGCGCCAGCTGCGCGAATTGTTGGCGTGGGCGGAGCAGGAGTATCAGCGCGGGCAATTCGTGGTGCTGGGCGGGGACTGGAATCTGCAGCTGGCGGAAACCGCTTTTCCGCACACGACCGATGAGCGGTTTTTGTTTTGGCTGTTTCCGTTCCCGGCGGATGTGTTGCCGGAAGGCTGGCGCATCGCGGCGGACGCCAACGTGCCGAGCGTGCGCACCAACCATCAGCCCTATGTCGCTGGCGACAATTACGTCACCAGCATTGACGGGTTTATCGTTTCGCCGAATGTCGATATTCGCAACGTCGCCGGCGTTGATCTCGGTTTCGAACATTCCGATCACCAGCCCGTGCACCTGCGCGTGCGGGCCATTCGCGGAGCTGCAGAATGAGCAAGCTTGACCTGACGCGTCGTGGCGCACTGGCCGCCGCCACGGGCGCTGTCGCGGCGTGTGGGGCGCCGAATGTGGCGACGCCGCCTTACGAGGGCGAGGCCGCGTTCAATCACGGAATCGCCTCAGGCGATCCGCTGCGTGACCGCGTCGTGATCTGGACGCGGGTGTCGCCGGTCAATCCGGGGCCGGTGCCGGTGCGCTGGATCGTGGCGCGCAACCGCGATCTGAGCGACGTGGTCAAAACCGGCGTGGTCGAAACCAGCGAAGCGCGCGACTACACGGTGAAGGCCGACGTGACCGGCCTTCGCCCTGGCGCGCCGTATTTTTATGGCTTCCGCGCCGGTGATGCACAGAGCCCGATCGGCAAAACGAAGACGATGCCGCGCGGACGCGTGCGCGAAGCCAAGTTGGCGGTGGTTTCGTGCGCGTCCTATCCGCACGGCTTCTTCAACGCCTACCAGGCGCTATCGCAGCGCGAGGACATCGATCTCGTCGTGCACCTTGGCGACTACATCTACGAATATGGTCTTTCAGGTTACGGCGGCGATGTCGCCATCCAGCTCGGGCGCGTGCCGTCGCCGGAAGTGGAATGCACGCGGCTGCAGGATTATCGCGCGCGGCATGCGCAGTACAAAGCACAGCCGGAGCTGCAAGCGGCGCACGCGATCGCGCCCTGGATCGTGGTCTGGGACGACCACGAGGTCGCCAACGATCTTTTCTCCACCGGCGCGGAGAACCATCAGCCGAACGAAGGTGAGTTCGCCAGCCGCAAGCGCGCGGCGCTGCAGGCCTATTACGAATGGATGCCGATCCGCGAGCCAGAAACCGGGCGGGCGTTCGAAGCCATCAACCGCTCGTTCGATTACGGCGATCTCTTCACGCTGATCATGGTGGAGACGCGGCTTTTGGCGCGCACGCAGCAGCTGGATTACGCGCGCGAGCTGCCGATCAAGATGCAGCGTTGGAATTTCGCCAATCCGGCCCAGCCGGTGGCGCTGCGCGATCACGAGGCGGATACCGCGACGATGCAGCGCCTGCCGGCGATCTACGAAGAGACCGGGGGCGAACTGCGTCCTGTGCTGGATTGGCGCCGTGCGCAGGGGCTCGCGGCGAACGCGTCCAATTTGCCGGCAGGATTCTTCCTCGCGCCGGATGTTGAGGCGATCAACGCGCTGTTGAGCGCGCCCGATCGTCAGCTGATGGGCGAGGCGCAGGAGCAATGGCTCGCGGGCGAGCTGCGCCGTTCCAAACAATCCGGCGCACCGTGGCAGATCATCGGCAACCAGGTGCTGATGGCGAAAGTCGATGCGCCTGATTTGTCGGCGACGCCGGCGCCGCTGGCGGCTGGGCTTGAGCGGTTGCGGCCCGGCATCACGCAGCTCTTGAAGCTCACCCGCTTTCCACTGCCGCTCAACACCGATGCGTGGGATGGCTACCCGCAAGCGCGCACGCGTGTGCTGGCTTCCGTGCGCGCCGCCGAAGGCAACGCTATCGTGCTCACCGGCGATACGCACACGGCCTGGGCCAACGAGATCGATGACGGACAGGGGCGCGTCGCCGTGGAGTTCGGCGCGACCTCGATCACGTCGCCGGCGGATGCGGACTATTTCGCGCCCTTCGGCATCGATTTCGGCGCCGGCGTGCGCGCGCGCAATCCGCACGTGAAGCTAAGCGACGCGCATCGCGGCTTCATGGTGCTGACGCTGACGCCGGAGGCGGCGCGCGCCGAGTTCATCGCTGTCTCGACCATCCTTGCCGCCCAATATGAAACGCGAACCGCCGCGGCCTTCACGGTCGCACCGGCTGAAGGTGCGGGCATCGGCGCGTTGACGCCGGCTTAGCGGCTAAGAAAGACGCGGATCGCGCGGGCTTCCGCGCTCATCGCGGATGCGATCTTTGCCGCGCTCTTTCTGCACCGCCTGCATCAGCATGGAATGCACGAACAGGTTCGACTCGTTGGTGTCGAAGCCGGAGCGCCGCGCATGTGCGCGCAGCGAATCCGCAAAAGAGAGAACTTGATCTGCGTTCATGGACATCGTGACTGCTCTGACTCGGAGACAGCTTCGTGACTCCGAAGCGGCGCAAATGTGGTGTCAGGTTTTCGCGCCGCCAAGTCTCGTGGTCGTATTTTGTCCGCCGCGCATGAAGCCTGTGAGCTCCGCGGAAGGGTCGCCCTTCAGCCATTCTTCGGCGAATTCGCCGAAAACCGGCGCGTACTTGAAGCCGTGGCCTGAACACGCGGAGAACAAGAGCACGCGTTCGTGCACGGCGCTCGGCGTGATGAGAAAGTTTTCATCCGGAGTCACGGTGTAGAGACACCGCGCCATGCGCACCGGGCGCGGATTATGTTTTGGCAATAGAAGCGCTGCCTGCTGTGACAGCAGATCTTCGTCATCATCATCCGCCGCGCGCACATCATCGGGATCGGTGGCGCCACCTACGGAATGGAGCCCCAGTTTATAAAGTCCGCGCGGCGCCGGCATGCCGTAGACGCCGAGTTCATTGTCGGCGCAGATGACGGGCAGCATGCGCGGCGTTTCGGTTGCGAACCACGCGAGTACGCGCCGCTTCACTTCGAGCCGGCCTTCGAATTCCGGCAGCAGCTTGCTCGCCCAGCCGCCGGCGGTAACGATCACAGCGTCGAACGTACGCCCCTCGCCTTCGATCATGAGCTGAAGCGCCTCGATCGGCGCTTCCACCTTGACGCCGTGCATGAGCCGCGCGCCCCAGCGCTGCGCTTGGCGGAGCAGGAACTTGCGCGTCACGTCTGCAGCGATGACGCCCGCGTCGTCCTGGCGATAGACGTCCCACTCGTAGGGCAGGGCAATGTAGCCGCGCGTCAGCGCATGGACCGCATCGCCGCGCATGATCGCCGCCGGCTTGTCGCTGAGCCGCGCCGCGCTGGCGACGAAGGGCGAACCGCGCGGGCCGGCCATCAGCCCGCCGGTCCATTCGATCAGCGGCTGGCCGGCGAGACCCTCCCAGGTCCGCCAGATCGGCGCCGCGCGCCGCGCCAGGCGGAGATAGACTTCACCCTCGCCAGGCGTCAGCCGCATAATGCGCGTATCGCCGTGCGAGGAGCCGGCCGTGTGCATCGGCTCGAACTGCTCGAATCCGGACACCTGATGGCCGGCCAGCGCCAAGCGCGCGGCGACGCTCAGCCCGGCAATCCCCAGTCCGACGACGGCGACCTTCATGGGGCGACCTTCATGGACCCGAGCTTTAACGAGGCGCCCCACCGACGCCAACAGAACAAGCTCAGGTTTGCCTCATGACGGCCTCACAGGGCTTGTGATGTCGTCGCGCCCATGAGTTTCCGGGACAGTATCGAGAGCAAATTCGCCGCGTTCGACGCCATGGCGCGGCCGTGGGCGGCGCGCGGCAAGTGGCGGGCTTGGGGCTATGAGTTCCTGCTGTTCGGGGTGAAGCAGGCATGGGCGTGCCTGTTCGGTGGGCTGATGCTCGTGCTGCTGGTGAGCACGCATTTGCTGTGGCCGGACGAGGCGCCGATCGCGCGCTACGATTTCCTCGTCATCGCTTCGGTTGCGATCCAAGCGCTCTTGCTCGCCACCAGGCTCGAGCGCTGGGACGAGGCGGTGGTGATCTTCATCTTCCACGCCGTCGGCACGGTGATGGAGATCTTCAAGACGACGCAGGGCTCCTGGATTTATCCGGAGCCGAGCCTCTTACGCATCGCCGGCGTGCCGCTTTTCTCAGGCTTCATGTACGCCTGCGTCGGCTCCTACATCGCCCGGGCCATGCGGCTGTTCGAGATCAAGTTCCTCAACTATCCGCCGCTCTGGACCACGTGGGCTCTGGCGTTGCTCGCTTACATCAACTTCTTCACGCACCACTACACGATCGACATCCGGCTCGGTCTCTTCGCCTTCTCGGCGCTCATCTTCTGGCGCACCTTCTTCGTGTTCACGCCGGACCAAAAGCCGCGCCACATGCCGATGCTGGTCGGGCTGCTCCTGGTTTCGCTCTTCATCTGGTTCGCGGAGAACCTGGGCACCTTCGCCGCGGCCTGGGTCTACGCCAGCCAGCGTGACGGTTGGCATCTGGTCTCGATAGAGAAGATGGGCGCCTGGTATCTCTTGATGCTGCTGAGCTTTGTGTTGGTGACGCTCGTGCACAAACCAAGGGTGGCTGAGTTTCCGGGCGCACATCAACACCCGTTCCCCGATGCGCGAAGCGCGGTCCGGGACCCGTAAACGGATCGTCATGGGTGGGAGCGTGCGCATTGTGTTGCGCCTTTCCGGCGGCGCGATAACCTCGCCGCTCAGGGGAGGGACACGCATGATTGCCAGACTCTTTTTCGCATTAGCAGCCCTGGTCGCGGTCGCATGGCCCGCCACGGCCGCCGCGCAGGACGAGGAAATCGTCGTCACCGCGAGCCGGCGGGCGTCCTCCTATGAATCGCTTGTCCCGCCCACCGTTTCGATCAAGCAGCGCGCCGACTTCGCCATCGCCTCGCTCGAGATCAACAACGATACGCGCGACATGAGCCAGCGCATGGGCGAGGTGCGCGAGGCGCTGCGCGGCTTGCTTGCGCGCACGCGCTCCGGCGCCATCACGCTCGCCATTGTCGATGACGACGTCGGCGTCGTCCGCCCGTTTTCACTGGCCGCGGCCGAAGACTTGATCCGCGCTGGCCGCCGCGCCGACACCAGCAGCATCACCATCCGCCTGCGCACGGCGATCGACGAGGACGACACGCTGGAAGGCGTGCTGGCGCGCTTCGCCGCGTTCGTCGAAGCTGCGCCCAAACCGGGCCGCACGGAAATGGAGGTGGGCGATCTTCAGTTGACGATGGTCAATGTCGATCGTTACCGCGAGCCGCTGCTCACGGCGATCGCGCAGGACGGGCGCCGCACCGCCGAACTCTTCGGTAGCGGCTACGCGATCGAGGTGACGGGTCTTGAAAATCAGGTCGCCTGGCTGCGCACGGGAGATCTGCAGCTGACTCTCTTCATCCCGTACGACATGACCGTCACGCCGCAGCGTTAGGCTCCGATAAAGTGCAGCACGACCTCGCGCCGTTGCGGCGCGCGGCGGTGTTCGAACAAATAGACGCCCTGCCATGTCCCGAGCAGCGGCGCGCCGTTCTGCACCGGAAGGGAGAGATGCGTTTGTGTCAGCGCGGTGCGGAGATGCGCGGGCATGTCGTCCGGCCCTTCCGCAGCGTGCACGTAGGGGCCATCCTCGGGCGCGATGCGTTCGAAATACGCCTCCAGATCCGTGCGCACGTCCGGATCGGCGTTTTCGTTGATCAACAGCGATGCGGACGTGTGCCGGCAAAAGAGCGAGAGCAGGCCGTGGCTGAAAGCTTCTCGCTTCAGCCACGCACGCACGTCGTCAGTGATCGGATAAAGCGCCTTGCCGCGGGTCGCGACGCTCAGCGTATGGAAAGCTTGGCGCATGTCAGTACGGACCTCCGGGGGTCCGCGCCAACTCAGCCGTAACCCGCCAGCTTCAGGAAGCGATTGCGCAGCTCTTCGCTTTCCTTGAACGCGCCGGTGAATTGCGTCGTCACCGTCGTCACGTCCTTGTGGTGGACGCCGCGCGTAGACATGCACTGGTGTTCGGCGTCGATCAGCACGGCCACGCCGCGCGGCTTCAGCGTCTGCTCGATCGCTTCGGCGATCTGCGAGGTCATCGTTTCCTGCGTCTGCAGCCGCTTGGCGAAAATCTCGACCACGCGCGCGATCTTGGAAATGCCGACCACCGCATCGGACGGCAAATAAGCGACGTAGGCCTTGCCCAGAAACGGCGCGATGTGGTGCTCGCAATGGCTCTCCACATCGATCTTCTTCAGCATGACGAGATCGTCATAGCCGCCGATATCCTCGAACACGCGTGAGAGTTCTTCCGCCGGGCACTCGTCGTAACCGCGAAACCACTCGCGGTAGGCTTCCACCACGCGCTTGGGCGTATCCTTAAGGCCCTCGCGGTCCGGATCGTCGCCGGCCCAGGCGATCAGCGTCTTGACGGCTTCCATGGCTTCTTCGCGCGACGGCCGCTTCGCTTGCGCCTCACTGGGCGAGCGCCACTTCAGAATCTCACTCATAGGGGAGGATCGTCCTTTACGTCTGAGGGGCGGAGGTCGAGCCGGGAGGGTTCGACTGAGCTTATACGCGCCAGCACGACACCCGGACTTAACGCCCGCCCGCGGGTTTACCCTCAGGCAGCCAGGGCCCCGAACGCGAGGCCGCAACACATATGGAGTGTAGCACGCCCTGCCGCTAGAACCCACCCCACGATGGATATCCACCTCACGAACACGTTGACGCGGCGCAAGGAGCGCTTCGAGCCGGGCGATCCCAAGCGGGTGACGCTCTATGTCTGCGGGCCCACGGTCTATAGTTACGCGCACATCGGCAATATGCGCCCGCCCGTGGTGTTCGACGTGCTGTTTCGGCTGCTGCGCCACGTCTATGGCGAAAGCGCCGTCGTGTATGCGCGCAACTACACCGATATCGATGACAAGATCATCGCTGCCGCGGCGCGCGAAGGCGTGCCGATGCACGAGATCACCGAGAAGTTCGCCAAGATCTACGAGGAAGATACCGGCGCGCTCGGCGTGCTGACGCCGACGCTGACCCCGCGCGCGACCGAAAACGTTCCCGGCATGGTGGCGATCATCGAAAAGCTGCTCGCAAACGGCAGCGCCTACGTCGCCAATAGCGGGGTCTATTTCATCGTCGGCAGCGACGCCGATTATGGCAAGCTCTCCGGCCGCAGCCAGGACGAACTCCTGGCCGGCGCGCGCGTCGAGGGCGAAGACGATAAACGCTCGCCCTCGGACTTCGCGCTTTGGAAAATGGCGAAGCCCGGCGAGCCGAGCTGGGACGCGCCCTTCGGCGCGGGTCGCCCGGGTTGGCACATCGAGTGCTCGGCCATGATTGAAGCCGAGCTCGGGTCGCCGATCGACATTCACGGTGGCGGCATCGATCTCATCTTCCCGCACCACGAGAACGAGATCGCGCAGAGTGAAAGCGCCCACGGCCATCCGCTCGCGCGCGTGTGGATGCACAACGGCTTTCTCACCATGGACTCGACTAAGATGTCGAAGTCTCTTGGTAACATCATCACGCCCCACGAGTTGCTGGAGCAGGGCTGGCAA
Organism: Pseudomonadota bacterium; assembly: GCA_023410295.1. Lineage (GTDB taxonomy): Bacteria > Pseudomonadota > Alphaproteobacteria > Caulobacterales > Aquidulcibacteraceae > Vitreimonas. Next base: position 38,071 of record JAEYPY010000063.1, read on the forward strand.
GGCGAAGTGCTGCGCTGGGCGCTGCTCTCGGCGCACTATCGCGCGCCGCTCGATTGGAGCGAGGATTTGATGCGCCAAGCGCAGGCCTCGCTTGATCGGCTCTATGGCGCGCTGCTGCGGCTGAAGGACGTCGCGGGCGATGGGAGCGAAGCGCCGGAAGCCTTCGTCGCCGCACTTGCCGACGATATCAACACACCAGCCGCCATCGCCGAGTTGTCAGCGCTCGCGACGGCGGCGAACACCGCCAGGAAGCCCGCCGAGCAAGCGAAAGCCAAGGCCCAGCTGCAAGCGGCGGGGCGTCTGCTCGGCGTGCTCGCCGATGATCCGGAGCGCTGGTTCAGAGCCTCGCTCGGCGAAGAAGCCGCGCGCGAGATCGACGCGCTTGTCGCCGACCGCGTCGCCGCGCGCGCCGCTAAAGACTTTGCCGCCGCCGACCGCATCCGCGACGAACTCAGCGCCCGCGGCGTCGAAGTGATGGACAATCCGAGCGGCAGCACCTGGCGGCGGAAGGGCTAAGGGCATGGCTAGCCCTTCGAGCCGTAATTGCGTCACGCGCAGCGCTTCTATGCTATCGGTACGCCCAGGGAGGACGCCCATGAATCGCCGCGCTTTGCTTCTGTCAGCCACCGCGCTTGCCATCGGCGCTTGCGCTGCGCCTGGCCCGATTGCGCCGATGCCGTCGGAGCCCGTCACACCGCCGCCGGCCGATCCGAACGACGCCGGGTTCGATACCGCGCTTTATCGCGCTGTTGCGGCCGAACCGGGCAATCAATTCGTCTCGCCCTATAGCGTCGCCGCCGCCTTCGCGCTGCTCTATCCCGGCGCCGGCGGAGAGACCGGCGCGGAGATCGCGCGCGTGTTCGGCTTCGACGCGTCGCCGCAAACTGAGGCGCAGCGCACCCGCGCGAGCGCCGACGCTTTGCGCGCGGAGACGGGCGGCAGCGAACTCAACATCGCCAACGCCGCCTGGGTTGAGCGCACCATGTCGCTCCGGCCTGAATACGCGCGCACCATCCGCGATGAGATCGGCGGGATGATCGAGCCGGTGGATTTCATCCGCAACCAGGGCGAGGCGCTCCGCCAAATCAACGCCTGGGCCGCACGCGAGACTCGCAACCGGATTCCGCAAATCCTCACCACGCGTGACCCAGACCGGCGCCTGGTGCTCACCAATGCAGTCTATTTCAAAGGCAAGTGGAGCGATCAATTCGCCGCCAACGCCACGCAGGACGGCCGGTTTTATACCGGCGCCAGCACGCACGTGCCGGCGCGTCTCATGCGTCAGCTCACCAGTGCGCGCTATTTCGAGACGCCAAGGTTCCAAGCCGCGGATTTCGATTACGACCAAGGCGCGTTCGCGCTGGCCGTCTTCCTCCCGCGCGAGCGCACCGGGCTTGCCGCGTTCGAGCGCGATCTCACCGGCGCTCGGCTCGATCAATATATGAGCCAGCTCGCCAGCGCCGAACGCCCGCGCCTCGATCTGACGCTGCCGAAAGTTGAAATGGAGGCGGAGTATTCGCTGGTCGCGGATTTACGAGCGATGGGCGTACGAGCCGCATTCACGCCCGCCGCCGATTTCGCCGCCATTACCGCCGACGAAGGGCTGATGG
>JAEYPY010000076.1 GCA_023410295.1 Pseudomonadota bacterium
TATAATCTTTGGCGCGCGCCTGCTCGAAGGTGATGCGATCAGCGACGCCGGCTTCTTCGGCCGCGCGCTGGGCGCGCTCGATGGATGGGGCGTGATAATCGTAGCCGTAGAATTCTGAGTTTGGGAACGCGAGCGCCATCAACACCGTCGATGCGCCGTGGCCGCAACCGACATCGGCGACCTTGGCGCCGCGTTGAAGCTTCGCCGTCACGCCATCAAGCGCTGGCAACCATTCAGAGACCAGATGGGCGTTGTAGCCGGGGCGGAAGAACCGCTCGGTGCCGCGAAACAGGCACGTCGAATGTTCGTGCCAACCCACGCCCTTGCCGGTTTTGAACGCCTCGGCGACCTTGGGCTCATCAAGCCACATCGCTTGCGCTACTTCGAAGGCGCCGGCGAAGAAGGCCGGGCCGCCCTCGTCCGCGAAGGCAGCGGCCTGTTCGGGATTGAGCCGAAACGCGTTCTCCTCCGGAATGTAGTCAATGTAGCCGGCGGCCGCTTGCGCCGAGAGCCATTCGCGCATGTAGCGGGGGTTCAGGCCGAGTTCTCCGGCAAGTTCTTCGGCTGTCACCATCTCGCCGTCGGCCATGGCCTTGTAGATGCCGAGCCGATCGCCCAGCAGCACCAGCGCCGCGCTTGCGGAAGCGCCGAGATCGCCGACCAGTTTTCCGAGAAATGCGTCCAGCTTGTCAGGATCGGGAGCATGCATAGCCAACCTCCTGAGTGGAAAGCTCAGCTAAGCGCTCTTGTCTTGGTTGCTGCAAGTACGACGCGATAAAATTTAGTTTCAACCGCAGACCAGCGCGCCCCATCGGCTGCCAAGCCACACGCCAAATCAACACGCCGCTGCGATCACGCCCCATACCCCAGTGCCGCCTTGGGATTGAGCGCAGGGTCAGGGGTGCGTCAATCGCGCGACAGGCGGCGGCGCTTGATCTCTGCGCGGCGTCCGTCCAGTTTGCCGCCAGCATGAACGCAGCGCTGGAAGCAGAAGGCCTCGTGAAGCGCTACGGCGCGCGGACGGCTGTCGACGACTTGAGTTTCAAGGTCCCGCAAGGATCGATCTACGGCGTGCTCGGGCCGAACGGCGCGGGCAAGTCGAGCACGCTGCGCATGCTCGTCGGCGTGCTGCGCCCGAGCGCCGGCAGCGTCTCCATTCTAGGTGGGCCGCCGACGCGCGATACCATGCGCCGCGTAGGTTATCTCCCGGAAGAACGCGGCCTCTATCGTTCAATGAGCGCGCGGGCCGCAATCGCCTACCTCGCCCGTCTCAAGGGCGTCCCATCCGGCAAGGCTTACAAACGCGCCGACAAGTTGTTGAATGATCACGGCCTCGGTAAGGTCAAGCATAAGAAGATCAAAACGCTCTCCAAGGGCATGGCGCAGAAGGTGCAGGTACTGGCCTCGATCGCGCACGATCCCGATCTCATTATTTTCGACGAACCGTTCGCCGGTCTCGATCCGGTGAATCAGCGCGTCCTCGAAGACACGATTCGCACGCAAGCCGCAGCCGGTCACACCATCCTATTCTCCACGCACGTGATGGAGCACGCCGAGCGCTTGTGCGACCGCATCCTCCTGATCGCGCAGGGGCGCAAGGCGTTCGAGGGCAGTGTGCAGGAGGCGCTCGCGCTTGCGCCAAGCGCGGCAGTGCTTGAGACCGAAGGCGAGTTCGATCTTGCCGCCGCGCTTCGCCCGCGCGGCTTTGCCGTTGCCTGCGAGGGGGAGGAGCATGGCAACCGGCGATGGCGTGCTACGCTCGATAACGGTCGGGGCTCGCGCCAGCTATTGCAGGCGTGCGTTGAAGCCGGCGCGCCGCTGTCGCTGTTCGAGCCGACGCGCGCCAGCCTTCATGAAGCCTTCGTCGCATTGGTCGGCGACAAAGCCATGCCGAGCGCTGCCGAATGAGTCTCTCACCCACTCTGCTCGTCGCCCGGCGCGACTATTTCGCTTACGTCGGCGCCTGGGGCTTTTTGCTCTCGCTGATCACCGCGCCATTGATCATCGCGCTTTTGATCTTCGCGCCGATCCTCCTGGCGCGCGCCGAGCCGCCGCGTGTGCTCACCGTGATCGCCGAGCAGGCCGGCGACGCCGAGACCGTGCGCGCGGCGTTCGAAGCCAATGCGCGGCGCGAAGTGCGCGGCGAGGTGCGGGCCTATCTCGACGCCGCCGCGCCGGCTGTCTCGGTCGCCGCGACGCAAGCGTTCGATGATGCGCCCGATCGTGCGGCCGCCGTCGCCGCTGCGCGAAATGTCGTGGCGCAGCAAGCGCCGCGTGCGCTGCGCGCCTTTCCCTCGCCGACATCGCGCTACCACTTGGTCGAGCCGCCGGCAGAGACGATCGAGGCACTGCGGCCCTATCTTTCCGGCGCACAAGCGCTGCCGGATGGGGGTTCGCTATTCGGCGCGCTCAATATTCGCCGTGTCGGGGCCGAGCCGGCCATTGAATATTGGAGTGTCAATCTCAGCCACGACGAGCCGTCCAATATCGCCCGCCGCGCCATGCGTCTCGCCATGCAGCGCGAGGCGCTCGCGGCGCAAGGCTTGGCGCCGACGGAAGCCGATCGGCTCGAGACGCTGGAGCCCACAGTCGCGCAATTCGATCCGCGCCCAAGCGCGGGCGAAGCGCAGGTGACGATCCGCGACCGCGCGCCGTTTTATGCGGCGCTGGCGCTTGCCTTCATTCTGTGGAGCGTCGTGTTCTCCGTCGCCAACATGCTGCTGTCCAGCGTGATCGAGGAGCGCTCGAACAAGATCCTCGATACGCTGCTGACCAGCGTCAGCCCCGTGCAGCTGCTCACCGGCAAGCTCCTGGGCGTGGCCATGGTGAGCCTGACGCTCTTCCTGTTCTGGGGCGCGCTGGGCGGCTGGCTATTGACGATGGCGGCTGAACGCAGCGCCGAATCCATTTTCGGACAAGTCGCGGCGGCGTTCCTTGAGCCGCGCTTGCTTGTCGCGTTCGCCGTGGGCTTCGTCGCCGGCTATTTGATGTACGGGACGATCTTCCTGGCGCTGGGTTCGCTCTGCGAGTCGATCCAGGAAGCGCAGACGCTGCTTGGGCCAGTCGCGCTCGTGCTTGCGGTGCCGATGATGCTGATCACGCCGGCGCTCGATAATCCCAACGCGCCCATTGTCGAGGCGGCGAGCTGGGTGCCGATCTTCACGCCGTTCCTGCTCTTGGTGCGCGCGCCCTCAGGGCTCGATTGGGTGGAGATCGCCGGCATGGCGGCGTTGATGATCGTCACCGTCATCATCATTCTTGCCCTCGCATCGCGCGTCTTCAAAGCCGGCGTCGTCGACCAAGCCTCCATGTCCAGCTGGCGGGGGCGTAAAGCGAAGGGCTGAGCGCAACGAAAACGCCGCCCGGTTTCCCGGACGGCGTTTCGAAAACTGAGAGAGATGCGCTCTTACCGCGGCTTCGGCGCAGGACGCGGCAGCAGGCCTTCGCGCTGGGCGCGCTTGCGGGCGAGCTTGCGGGCCCGGCGCACAGCTTCGGCGCGTTCACGCGCACGCTTTTCCGAGGGCTTCTCGTAATGGTTGCGGCGCTTCATCTCGCGGAAAGTGCCTTCCCGCTGCATCTTCTTTTTGAGCGCCTTCAACGCCTGGTCGACGTTGTTGTCGCGAACGAAAATCTGTACCAGGGGTCTCTCCCTTTAATCCGAACACGTGAATGCCCCGGCGCGGGCCGCGCCGTGGTCAGAAAGTGAAGGCGGGGCCATAGCAAAAGGCCGCGCCTCTGTCCATGGCTGGCGAGGTCGACGCTGCTCTCGCCTGGGCGTAGCTTGGGCTCATGAACGACGCTCCCTCCGCCCGGTTCCGCGCCCGCCTCCTGGAGGCTTTCCCGGCTCATGCCGCCCGCCTGGGCTGGACTAACGAGGCCCTTAAGGCCGCCGCGGCCGAGGTGCAGCTCTCCGAAGGGGAGACGGCGTTGGCCTGCCCCCACGGGGCCTCGGCCCTCATCGAAGCCTTCGCCGATCGGGCCGATCAGGCGATGCTCGAGGCGCTGGCTGATCTCGACCTTCCGGCCATGCGCATCCGCGACAAGGTCCGCGCCGCGGTTCAGCTGCGGCTCGAAGCTCAGGCGCCTTACAAGGATGCCGCACGGGCGATGACCCGCGCCTTATCACGGCCGGATCGTGGCCCGCTCGCGGCGCGTATCCTCTGGCGCACCGCCGACCGTATCTGGCGCGCGCTGGGCGACACCTCGACCGACGGCAATTTCTACTCCAAGCGCGCCATCCTCTCCGGCGTGCTCGCCTCCACCTATGCGCGCTGGTTCGGCGACGACAGCGCCGATCACGCCGACACTTGGTCTTTTCTCGATGCGCGCATTGAGAACGTGATGCAGTTCGAGAAATTCAAAGCGCGTTTCAAGCCGCTGTCGAAGGGCGTCGAGAGCGCGGTCGGCGTGGCCGCGCGGTTCCGGTACGGACGCTAAACGCTTTGCAACCCTGGACCGAAGGAACTTCGGTTATACTTTGCCTCCTGTACGAACTCGCGAATGGAGGCGCTCATGCAAGCTGCTCCGGTCCGGTTCTTCACCGCAGCGCTTTGGCCGTTGTCCATTTGGACCAGCCTCACGCATCTCGAAGAACATCCCGCTGACGATTACGTCGAGCGCACCAGCCCCATTGTGGCGACGGCGATCGCGTTCTGGCTCTGCGTCGCGGCCGTGCTGATCTTCGCAACGCCCAGCGTGCACATGGTGAGCGCGGCGCTCGATTCCGGCGAACAAACCGCCGCCACGGTCAGCCGAGCGCCCGGCGTGGTGGCAGACGTGCTCTGGTTTTTCCTGCCCGTGCTCTACGTGATCGGGTTCTGGCTCTTCACCACGCGCGATGCAGCGTTCCCACGCTGACGCGATGTGCCACTAGCGGGGATAGATTTTCGTGACGTGGCCCATCTTGCGGCCGGCGCGGGTGTCGCGCTTGCCGTAGAGGTGGAGCCGTGCTTCGGGAGCGGCCGCGAGCGCGGTCCATTGCGCGGCGTCTTCGCCGATCAGGTTCAGCATTTCGATGCGCGCCGTGCGCGTTGTCGGCCCCAGCGGCCAGCCGGCGACAGCGCGGATATGCTGCTCGAATTGCGAGGTCAGCGCGCCCTCGATGGTCCAGTGACCGGAATTGTGCACGCGCGGCGCCATCTCGTTGGCGACGAGCGAGCCATCGGCCATGACGAAGAATTCGATCGTCAGCACGCCGACATAATCGAAAGCCTCCAGCACTTCGCGCGCGGCGCTTTGCGCGTGCTCGACGATGATGTCGCTCGCATGCGCCGGCACGACGGTGCGTGAGAGAATGCCGCCGGCGTGCTCGTTTTCGCAGAGATCGTAGAAGGCGATGGCGCCGTCGCCGCCGCGGGCGGCGATGATCGAGGCTTCGCTTTCGAAGGCGCAGAAGCCTTCCAGAACGCCCGGGGCGCCGAGTTTCTCGTAAGCGCCGGCTGCGTCCGCGGCGCTCATGATGCGGATTTGGCCGCGGCCGTCATAGCCCAGCCGGCGCGTTTTCAGGATCGCCGGCGCGCCGATTTCGGCGATCGCGGCGTCGAGATCGGCTTGCGAGGAAATCGCGGCGAAGGGCGGGGTGGCGATATTGAGCGAGCGGAAGAAGCTCTTCTCGTCGAAACGGTCCTGGGCGATGGCGAGCGCACGCGGCGAGGGCGCGACGTTGGCGCCTGCTTCGATCAGCGCTTCGGCGGTTTCGGCCGGCACGTTCTCGAACTCGGTGGTCACCACGGATACGCGGCGTGCGAAATCTGCGAGCGCACTGCGATCGAGATAATTGCCGACCATGGTCTTCGCGGCGACGCGCGAGGCGGGGCTGTCGGGTTCGTCGGTGAAGATGGCGACGTCGAAGCCGAGTTGCGCCGCGGCGATGGCGAGCATGCGGCCCAACTGGCCGCCGCCCAGGATGCCGATTGTCGAACCCGGCTGCAGCGGACTCATGTCGGGCTTTCAGTCACCGCATCGGTTTGTGCGGCGCGGTAGGCGTCGAGCCGCGCCGCCAGCGCGTCATCCGAGAGCGCCAGGATCGCAGCCGCCATCAGCGCGGCGTTGACGGCGCCGGCTTCGCCGATCGCCCGCGTGCCGACAGGCACGCCGCGGGGCATCTGGACGATTGAGAGCAGGCTATCGAGGCCCTTCAAGTCGCGGCTCTTGATTGGCACGCCCAGGACGGGAAGCGGGGTCATGGCTGCGGTCATTCCGGGGAGGTGGGCCGCGCCGCCGGCGCCGGCAATGATGACCTTGAGCCCGCGGCCCTTAGCGGCGGCGGCGTAGTCATAGAGCCGCTGCGGTGTACGGTGAGCTGATACCACCTTAGCCTCATGCGGCACGCCGAGCGCCTTCAGCGTCTCGGCTGCGGCGGCCATGGTTTCCCAGTCGGATTTCGAGCCCATGATCAGGCCGACCAATGGGGCGGGCGTCGCCATATGCGGCTGCTCCTAAAAAACGCGCCAGTAAATGAAGCCGCGCTGTCCGTCCAGTCCGGGGGCGCGGCGCGTAGTTAAGACCGCCTTTACCTCGCCAGCGCATCCCTTGGCGGAGAGGCGAGACCCCGGAATGGCCCTGTTCGCCAAGACCGCATCCGCAACGAGCCGGCTCTTGCAAGAGCTAGGGCTTACTCGCCGCGATCTCTCGCCGGCGGGTCTGGCGGCGCTTGAGCGACTCAGCGCCGAGCGAGATGCGCTGGTGGCCAAGCTGGCGGCGGCTGAGGAATTGGCTGACCGCGATCCGCTCGCCCCAGTGCTCAACCGGCGCGCTTTCATGCGCGAGCTGCACCGGACCATGTCCGAGGTGGAGCGCTATAAGAGCCCGGCGGCGGTGATCTATCTCGACCTCGACGGCTTCAAGGCGTTGAACGATGGCTACGGCCACGCCGCTGGCGATGCGGTGCTTCGGCATGTTGCACTGCTGCTGCTCGACAGTGTGCGCGAGTCGGACGTGGTCGGGCGCCTTGGCGGCGACGAGTTTGGCGTGATCTTGAACCGGGTTGCGCCTGAGGAGGCGCGCGCCAAGGCGGCGACGCTGGTGGAGCGCATCAACGCGAGCGCCATTCTCCATGCCGGCGTCGCGCATCGAATTTCCGTGTCGCTTGGCGTGCATGCGATCGCGGCGCTGGAAGATCCGGAGACTGCCGTCGCGCGCGCGGACGAGGCGATGTACGCCGACAAGTTCGCGCGCCGCAGCGAAGCGCAAGCCTTCGCGGCGTTCTGAAACGCAGCGCCTCGCTACAGCCGCACGCTGAGCGCAAGCGCGCCGAAGTCTTGGCGCGTGGGTTGGGTTTCGAATTCTTCTGTGCGCCAGACATAGGTGTAGGCGAGGCGGACAGCGCCGGCGCTGATCGAGATGCCGGTCTGCATGTCGAGCACGAGCGGATTGCGATCGACCGAGGCGCTGTCTTCGAAGGTGTTGCCATCGAGGAAGAGGTTGCGCCCGACAGCGCGGCCTTGGACGCCGGCAAACACGGACCATGAAAGCGGGCCGCCGCGGAAGTGTTCAACACCCGCAAGCGAGGGGCGCACGCGCGGCGGGCCGTAATCGCTGTCGATGCGCTGGCCGATGCGGGCGGCGAGACCAACGCGCGCTTCGGTGCGCAGCGTGCCGAGCGAAGCGCCGGCGCTGGGCGTCAGGTCGGCTTCGAGGCCGCCGAGAAAGTCGCCGAACACGCGCAGCGCGCGCCAGCGGCGGTCGTACGAAACGGCGAAAGCGAACTCGTCTTCAAGCTGGCTGTCCCAGCCCTGCGGATCTGGTGCGCCCAGCCATTGGTGGATGCCGCGCTGCGCCTCTTCGCCTTGCGCGGAGGGGCCGACCATACCGATCTCGAGTTCGTAGGTGTCGAGGAAGCGCGGCGTACGGCCATCGCGGCGATCCTCTTCAGCGCCGACGGAAACCTGCAGATAGAGCCAACCGGCGTAAGGGTGTTGATCGGGCGGCGCTGGATTGGCGCTGATGTCTTCCGGCGTGAAGATCGATTGGCCGACGGCGATGCCCCAGAAGTCTGGCTCTGAATCGGACAAGACGCGCGTGAAGCCGCCCGCGCCTTGCAGCCAATCGGGCACGCGCTCGGCTTCGGAGACGTAGCCGAGGCGGATGCCGGACGTGTAATTGCGGTCCGCGTCCGAGGAGAGGCTGTCGTTCTCCACGGTGAGCGAAAAGACGCCTTTGCTCTCAGGCTGTTCCTGCGCCCATGCAGCGCCCGGCAGAGCTGTGAGTAACGCTGCACCCGCGAGCCAGCGCATCAGGCGATGATGTCGGGCGTCAACCTGTCTTCGATCCATTGAATCTGGTCCTTCAACACCAGCTTGGATCGCTTCAGGCGCGCTACCTGCAGCGAATCCCCACCGCTTTTTTCCTGCAATGCTGCAATCGCGCTGTCGAGCGCGCGATGTTCTTCGCGCAGCTCCATCAGCCGCGCCTTAAGCGCGCGCTTTTCGGGCGTATCATTGATGTCGAAAGCTTCCGGGTCGTCGGCGTCCATAAGCCTGGTTCCGGCTGGTCGCGGGCGGCCCCTCCGGCCCGCAAACGCTGAGCTAAGACACGCCCAAACGGCGGTGTAAAGGCGGCCGATTCGCCGGTTCCGGGGGCGAAAAGGTGGCAGCTGGAGAAAAGATTAATTTTGTTGATGATGTAACGAGACAACACCGCAGAAGAGGCGCATGCTTGTCATTGCCCTAGCTATAAGGAGGCGCCTTCGATGGCTATCGAGCAGCGTTTACGCGAACTCGACGCCCGGCATCGGGATCTCGATCTGATCATCAAAACCGAGGCCCAGCGGCCCGCCGTGGATATGACCCGGCTTACCGCGATGAAGAAGCAGAAGCTCAGACTCAAAGAAGAAATCGAAACGCTCCGACAGAGCGGCGAACATCATTGACGGTGGGCGTTCGCGCCCCCGCGTGAGGCGCGAAAAGCTCACCCCTGCGGCGCGTGCGATTGAGCGCACGCTCGGCGCGCGCTAGCGTTCCGCGCTGGTGTGACGGAGCGCGTATGCGTGCGTTGTTTTCTTTCGACGAGGCGTTGACGCCCGCCGTACTGACGGCTGTGTTTCAGATCGTCTCGGCGTTCATCGCGCTGTTCGCCATCATCGGCGCGGTGGCGATTTTGACCGCCATCAACACGGCTGGATTTTTCACGGCGCTTCTGACTGCGATTGGCGTGCTCGGCGCTGGCGCGGCAGTGATTTTGATTTTGCGCATCCTGGGCGAGATCTGGCTGACGAATTTGCGCATCCAGGATCGGCTCGGCGTGCTGATCGAGCAGGGGAAGGAAGCGCGGCGGTGACTTTCTTGGACCGTCGGCGGTCTAAGCTCACTCCCCATCCACCAGCGCCAAGTATCGGCCGTAGCCTTCAGCTTCCATGCGGTCGCGCGGGATGAAGCGGATGGCGCAACTATTGATGCAGAAGCGTTGGCCGCCGGAATTGCGCGGGCCGTCGTCGAACACGTGACCCAGATGGTGGTTGCCGCGGGTTGAGCGCACTTCGATGCGGCGCATGCCGAGCGTGTAGTCTTCGCGGAGCGTGATGGCGCCGGGATCGATTGGACGCGTAAAGCTCGGCCAGCCGGAGCCGCTGTCATACTTGCTGGTTGAGGCGAACAGCGCTTCGCCTGTGCGCGCTTCGACATAGATACCGGTTTCGTGGTGATCCCAGTACTCGTTGTCGAACGCGCGCTCGGTGCCGCCCTGGGTCATGACCCAGTCGCGCAGGCGCTCGAACGCGTTCTGCGAACGCTCGGCGCGTTCGGGCGCGGCGCGGGTCTGCGCATAGGCGTAATAGCCGGCGCCGCCGGCGGCGAAGAGCGCGAAACTGAGAAGGAGGGCGCGGGACATGGGATCGCTCCTGGGTTTTGTGACGCTTACGCACGAGCGCCGCGTGCGGTTGCGGTGAAACCGTGCGGCGGCGTGCTACGTATCTCTCAAGCATGATCCGACGCACATTCCTCGCCGCGCTTTTGGCGCTGATCGCCTGCTCGCCCAGCGAACCGGCCACAGCCCAGGCCGAGCGCGCGCCGGCGCCGACGGGCGCGGTGGAGGAGGCCGTGTTCGCCGGCGGTTGCTTCTGGTGCATGGAGCACGACATGGGAGCGATCCCCGGAATCGTCTCGGTCGAGAGCGGCTACACCGGCGGGCGTAACGCCAATCCCACCTACGAAAATCACCCCGGCCATTACGAAGCGGTGCGTGTGCGCTACGACAGCGGCGTCATCAGCTATCGCCAGCTGCTGGATCGATACTGGCGCCTAGTCGATCCGACCGACGATGGCGGCCAGTTCTGCGATCGCGGGCCAAGCTATCGCACAGCGATTTTCGTGACGCCCGCGCAGCGGCCGATCGCGGAGGCGAGCAAGGCGGACATCATTGCCAGCGGGCGCGTGAACGGGCGGGTGCTGACGCCTGTGCTCGATCTTGGGCCTTTCACGCTGGCCGAGGAATATCACCGCGACTATGCGCGCCGAAATCCGGCGCGCTACGCCGCCTATCGCGCCGCATGCGGGCGCGACGCGACGCTTCGGCGGGTATGGCGGCGCTAGCGCTGGAACTTGACGCGCCAGCGCGTGGTTATCGTTTTGATGCAAGGAAATACCGCATACGCGCGCGGCTTGGCGCGTGCGTTCGTCGGCGCGCTGTTGTTTGCGCTGCCGCTGTTCATGACGATGGAGATGTGGTGGCTCGGCTTCACCGCGGACAAGTTGCGGCTTGCGGCATTGGTTATGGTGACGCTGCCGTTGCTGGTGAGCCTGTCGTACCTCGCCGGCTTTGAGCGCGCCTTCGGCATTGTCGATCATCTGCTTGATGCGTGCGCGGCCTTTCT
>JAEYPY010000214.1 GCA_023410295.1 Pseudomonadota bacterium
CCACTAATCGTGGGAAGCTAAGGAAAGCGGGCCCAAGGCTCGGTTAAAGCCTTGGGCCGCCTGGGGTTACTCAGCGCAGCCGCAAGCGTCGCCGCACTTGCTCTCGCTCTTGCAGCGGCAGTTGTCGCCGCAGCTGCAAGACGGGCCGCAGCCGCAGCCGCCGTTGCTCTCGTTGGCGAGGAAGGTTTGTTCGGTAGTGGTCATGGGTTTACTCCGTGGGTTGGCGTTTCATCGCGTCCGGTGAGGACAAGGCGAGTGATACAGCCCAAGGCGCGACCGCCGCTTGAACGAAACGGCTACGACATTTCGAGCGACGCCGCCGGTAGCCCGAACATGCGCTTGGCTCAGATGCGCGGAATCGGCAAAGCCGGCCTCCTGCGCCGCATCGGTCAAGCTGAGCCCGCGCGTATGCGCATCGACGGCGCGCACCAGCCGCTGCCAGAGGAGATAGGTGCGGAACGGCAGACCGGTCTCTTCGACAAAAAGATGGCTCGCCCGGCTCGGCGACAAACCAACAGCCTCCGCGACCTCGCTGATGCTAAGAGCGCGGTCGAGATGGCCTTCAGCCCATGTCATCATCTGCCGTACGCGCCTATCGGGTTCGGTCGTGCGCACATGCCCGGCGATGCGCTCGCAAATGAGCATGCCAACATCGCGCAACGCGTCCTTGCTCTCGGCGCGTTCATAAGCCTCGCGGATCAGGTCGGGGGCATCGCGCGCTTGCGCGGCGCTGATCGCCATCGCGGGCTGCCTCTCGGTGATGCGCTGCAGCGAACGCCCCGCCCTGCTCTCCGGCGCCACGAACAGCAAGGCGACGAGCCCCTCCGCTTCGAACGCATGCGGCGTATCCGGTGCGACGAGAGCAGTCGGGCCGGGCACAACCCGATCTTCCAAATGCAGATTGAAAGCGCCGCCGAGTGCGAAGGTCAGCTGATAGGCATGATGCGCGTGCATGGCGTTGCGCGTCGTTGCTTGCGCGCGCGGCACGTCGAACACCCAGAGACTGCCGCCGTGCCAGAACGCAAGCCGCCCCGCCGCGATGATTTCCATGGTTCCTTTATAGGCTACCCGACCCATTTGGCGAAGAAGGCCGCGTTCTGCGCCCGCGCCTCGGCCTCCATCACGCCGGTCTCGACCTGCACCCCCGCCGCTTGCAAACGCTCGATACCGGCGCCCGCGGCAAACGGATGAGGATCGCCCGCGGCGATCACCACGCGGCCCACGCCCGCTTCGATCAAGCGATCGGCGCAGGACACGCCGCCTGTACTCCGTTTGGCGCACGGCTCCAGCGTAACGTAGACCGTCGCGCCGCGCCCCCGCTCGCCCGCCTGCGCCAGCGCCACTTCCTCCGCGTGCGGCCGGCCCGTTTCCGCTGTCGCGCCCTCGCCGATGACGACGCCGTCCTTGACGATCACGCAGCCGACAGAAGGATTGTCCCCGGTCCGCCCAAGGTTCGGCGTGGCCAGATCCAGCGCGCGGCGCATGAATCTCATTTCGTCACCCCGGCAAAGCCGGCAACTTCGCCGCGCGCGTTTCATCCAGATAGCGCGCGGCTTTCGGCTTCAGTGCGCCATCCAGTTCGATCAGCAATGGATTGCCCGTTGGAATCTCGACGCCGACAATCTCGCTATCCGGCACGGCGAAGAGATGCTTAACGATCGCGCGCAGCGAATTGCCGTGCGCGGCGATGATGAGGTTCTTGCCGGCCTTCAAATCCGGCGCGATCACCTCGTTCCAGTAGGGCAGCACGCGCTCCAGCGTCAGCTTCAACGATTCCGTCGCCGGCACGTTGACGCCCGCATAGCGCCGGTCCCTGGAAAGATCGAACTCACCGCCGGCTTCGAGCGGCGGCGGGGGCGTATCGTAGGAGCGGCGCCAGACCTTCACCTGTTCGTCGCCGTGTTTGGCGGCCGTCTCTGCCTTGTTGAGCCCGGTCAGCGCGCCGTAATGGCGTTCGTTCAGCCGCCAGTCGCGCTCCACCGGCAGCCACGAGAGCTTGGCCGCATCGAGCGCGAGGTTGCCGGTGCGGATCGCCCGCGTCTGCACCGAGGTATAGAGCTTGTCGAAGGGCGCGCCGCTTGCGGCCAAGAGCGTGCCGGCATTCACAGCCTCGGCCTCACCCTGCGGCGTCAGGTCGACATCGACCCAGCCCGTGAAACGATTTTCCAGATTCCATTGGCTCTGGCCGTGGCGAAGCAATGCAAGATACGTCATGGCGGATGACTTTCAGGCTGGGCGCGGGCCGTCAAGCCCCGCGTCCGGCCGGCCATCGCGGTTAACGGCGGCGCGCTCGGCGTTGAAATTACGCGAATTCGTTTCATGCCGCTTCCCTGAGGCAGCGCGAGCAATTGCAACCGCCGCGCTTTTACAGCACTAGAGCCGCCACACCCGCCTATCCTGGATGTTCCCCATGCTGCCTGCGCCCCGCGCAAGCCTGCCTGCGAATTCCGCAGACTTTGAATCCATCCCGCTCGTGAAGCCCACCGGCTTTCGCGAATACGACGCGCGCTGGTGGTTCGGCATCCCGACATCGGAGAAAGCGCCCGAGCTTAACCTTCTGGGCGTGCAGGCGCTGGGCCTCGGACTGGGCACGCTGATTCATGAATACGGCGTCGCCCCGCGCATCGTCGTCGGCCACGACTTCCGCTTCTATTCCCAGTCGATCAAGCAGGCGCTGACGCTCGGCCTTCTCCAGGCGGGCATGGAGGTCAACGACATCGGCCTTGCGCTCTCGCCCACGGCCTACTTCGCCCAGTTCGCGCTCGACATCCCGTGCGT
>JAEYPY010000244.1 GCA_023410295.1 Pseudomonadota bacterium
TCCTGGGTGCGAGGCCCGGCGGCGCGACGTTACCGGCTGGTTTTTGCGCCGTTGTTGCGATCACACATAGCAAAGGGTCGAGAATTTTCGGTAAAACAGCGCTTAAGCATGCGTGAACGAACGGCGCGCGAAGCTGCCGGCGCTCACGCTTTGACAACGCATGCGGCGGTTTCGAGCCGATTTGGCAAGAGTTTGTGAACGAATGGACGCTGACGACAACGCCACTATCCCGAACGACGCGCGCGGCGCGGCGATCGCGCTTGGCAATTTCGATGGCGTGCATTTAGGGCACCAGGCGGTGATCGCATCAGCGCGTGCGGTGGCTGAAGCGCGCGGCGTGGCGTTGGGCGCTGCAGTGTTCGAGCCGCATCCGCGCCGCTTCTTCGCTCCCGACGCCCCGCCCTTTCGCCTGCAAACCAATGCGCAGCGGGCGCGAGCGTTGGCTGTCTGCGGCGTGCGCGAGGTGTTCGAGATTGGATTCGACGCAGCCATGGCGCAGTCGAGCGATCGGATCTTTGCGGAGCGCGTGCTGGCGCAGACGCTGGGCGCTTCGCACGTCAGCATCGGCGCGGACTTCCGCTTCGGCAAAGGCCGCAGCGGCGATGCGGCCAGCCTGACGCGGCTCGGGCGCGAGTTCGGTTTCAGTGTCGAGGCTGTCGCGCCGGTCGGTGACGGCGAGAAGATTTCCTCCACCAGCATCCGCACCGCTATCGCCGCGGGCGAGATGAAAGCCGCAGCATCAATGTTGGGCCGGCCTTGGGCGATCGAAGGGGAAGTTGTACGCGGGTTTCAGCGCGGCGCGGATTTCGGCTTTCCGACAGCGAACGTGGCGCTCGGCGATTACGTTCGGCCGCGGCTTGGAATTTACGCCGTGCGCGTGGATCTGGGCGACGGTGTGCTGTTGCCTGGCGCCGCCAGCGTCGGCGTCAATCCGACCGTCGGCGCGCTGCCCGAGCCGCTGCTTGAAGCGCACCTGTTCGATTTCAGCGGCGATCTCTATGGCCGCACCATTGAAGTCGAGCTGATCGACTTCCTACGCGATGAGGCCAAGTTCGAGGATACGGCAGCGCTGAAGCGGCAGATGACGCAGGACGTGATCGATGCGCGGCGGGCCCTCATCCCTGAATGACGGGTCGCGCCGGAATCTTCACTTCCGCCTCGCCTTCGAGCACCAGGGTCTCGCCGACACGGCACTCGCACTTAAGCTTTCCGCGCCGGCCTTTTTCGGCCAACTCCACCACTTCGACGCTCGCCTCGACCACATCGCCGATGCGCACCGGAGCCAGGAAGCGAAGTGTTTGCGAAATGTAGATTGCGCCGGGCCCCGGCAACCGCGTGCCGATGACGGCGGAGATGAGGCTCGCGGTGTAGAGCCCATGCGCGATGCGGCCGCCGAACGGTGTTTGCGCGGCGAAGTGTTCGGAAAGGTGGATCGGATTGCGGTCGCCGCTGATTTCGGCGAAGCCGACCACGTCGGAGGCCTTCACCTCCTTGCGGTAGCTCTCGCGCATGCCGATTGAAATGTCTTCGAAATAGAGCGTTTGCGTTTGGGGGAGTGTCATCGCGCCTCTGTTAACGTCTGGCTTTGAAGAAGTCTTTGAGCAGCTTGGCGGCTTCCTCGGCGCGCACGCCGCCGGTGACGCTCGGGCGCCAGTGGCAGGTCGGCTGTTCGAAGAAGCGTGCGCCATGTTCGACCGCGCCGCCCTTTGCGTCGCTCGCGCCGTAGACAAGACGGGAGACGCGAGCGTGGCTGATTGCGCCGGCACACATGGCGCATGGCTCCAGTGTTACGTAGAGCGTCAGCCCTTGAGGCATGCGATAATTGCCGACCGCTTCAGCCGCTCGACGCAGCGCAAGGATTTCCGCGTGCGCAGTGGGGTCTGTCATGCCAATGGGGCCATTCGCGGCGCCGGCGATGACCTCGCCCGTCGCTTCATTGGCGATGACGCAGCCGACCGGGGTTTCCCCTAGCCCAGCCGCCGTCTCCGCCAGCGAAAGCGCCATACCCATGTAGAGCGCATCGCTCATGCGCGCCGCAGCTCCAGCAAGTCCGCCGCGACTTCGCCCGCGAAGACCGTCTCGAACGTGCCTTCGACGATGGCTTCGCGGTACATGCGGCGTGCGTCGTCGTCCGAATGGCGCATGCGCGTTTCCAGCGCTTTCTCCCAGGTGGCGCGGTCGGGCCACTGGGCGTAGGCGAAATAAGTTTGCCTCTCGCCACGGTGGAGACGCGAACCCCAGCCGCCGAACTCGGCGGCGATGCGTTCAGTGCCGCGTCGCCAGCCCGTCTCGAATTGCGCCTCGAGCCCTGGTACGACCTCCCAGCGATAAATCACGGCGAACATGACCGGCTCCTCTTCCTCCCCTTCTAACGCCCAGGATGGCGAACGCATCGCCAAATTCCTGGCCCGCGCCGGCGTTTGCTCGCGCCGCGACGCCGAGCGGCTGATCGCCGACGGGCGGGTGAAACTCAATGGCCGCGTGCTGGACACGCCGGCGGTGAAAGTGACGGCTGCGGACAAGGTGCAGGTCGATGGCAAGCCGATCGCCGCTGCCGAGCCAACGCGGCTCTGGCGCTATCACAAGCCAGCGGGCTTGGTGACGACGCACCGCGATCCTGCGGGCCGGGCGACGGTGTTTGAGAACCTGCCGGCGGCCTTGCCGCGCGTTGTCTCGGTCGGGCGGCTCGACCTCAATAGCGAAGGCTTGCTGCTGTTGACGAATGACGGCGAGCTGGCGCGGCGGCTGGAGCTGCCGGCGAACGGCTGGTTGCGCCGTTATCGCGCACGGGCGTTCGGGCGCGTGACGCAGGAGGAGCTGGATCAGCTGAAGGGCGGCATCACCGTGGATGGCGTGCGCTACGGGCCGATCGAAGCCAAGCTCGAACGCGGCCAAGGCGCCAATGCGTGGATCACTGTCGCCATCAGCGAAGGCAAGAACCGTGAGGTGCGGCGCGTGCTCGATGCGCTCGGCCTCAAGGTGAACCGGCTGATCCGGACCTCCTACGGCCCGTTCCAGCTTGGCACGCTCGCGCCGGGCGAGGTGGATGAAATTCCAGGCAAAGTGCTGCGGGAACAGCTCGGGATGAAGCGCAGCGAATAATTTCGCCGCCCCTGTCGGAATCGCGGCTGGCCAATCGTCCTATACTTGAACTTCGAGGAGCCCATCCATGCGCGTTGTCGTTTTTGTCAAAGCCACTGCCGATAGCGAAGCGGGCGCGATGCCGAGCGTCGAACTGCTCGAAGCGATGGGCAAATACAACGAACTGCTGATCGCTAACGGCATCATGAAAGGCGGCGACGGGCTTCAGCCTTCATCGTTCGGCAAGCGCGTGCTGTTCAACGGCGAAAGCCGCGTAGTCACCGATGGGCCTTTCGCCGAAACTAAGGAAATCGTCGCCGGCTATTGGCTCTGGGAGGTCAAGGACATGGACGAGGCGCTCGCGTGGGTGAAGCGCTGCCCCAATCCGATGCCGACCAAAAGCGAGATCGAAATTCGTCCGGTGATCGAATTCGAGGAGACCTTCGCGCCCGTGCTAACGCCGGAAACGCGCGCTCTGCACGAAGGCAATCGCGAGAAGCTCGACGGCTAGTGCCCGCCGAGGAAGCTTGGAATGCCGGGGATGTAGGCCGGGAAGAAGTTGTGCGCGTCTTCCCAGACCATGCGCACGCCGGCGAACAGAATGATGACAATGCCGACGATGGCGATCCAGCGGTGCTTCTCGATGATGCGCGCGATGAACGTCGCGGCGACGCCCATGAGCACGACTGAGAGGACGAGGCCAAAGGCCATGATCACTTCGTTGTGGCGCGAGACGGCGGCGACCGCGAGCACGTTGTCGAGCGACATCGACACGTCCGCGAGGATGATCGTGAAGAGCGCGCTCATGAACGTCTTCGGCTTCTTGCCGCCGGCGGTGACGCCCTCAATCGCGTGCTCGACGGATTCCGGTTCGCCGACCGTCACGGGGCGATGATGCGAGAGGTCGTCCCACATCCGCCACGCCACCCAGAATAGCAGCAAGCCGCCGGCCAGCAGGAGCCCCTCGATCTCCAAGAGCTGGATGGTGATGCCGGCGAACACGATGCGCAGCACCAGGGCCATGACGATGCCCCAGAAGATGGCGCGGCGCTGTTGCGCCTGGGGCAGTGCGGAGGCCGCGAGCCCGACAGCAACTGCGTTGTCGCCGGCGAGCGCCAAGTCGATCAGGATGACTTGGAACAATGCTGCGAGGTCGGCGACGATCATATCCGGCAACTCCGCTCCAAGTTTATCTCGAAAGGCGCGGTTGTTCCGAAACACGCCGCCGTGGTCAAGCGTCGTGGCCGATGCACGGCGCGCGACATATGGCGCGCGGGGCGCTTACGCCCTATCCCGGCGCGCCCCGAGCGACTGGGATAGAGGTGTTGCGCTGACCGCGCGGGCGCGCCATGGAGCGGCGATGCGCATCGTCGGGGGACAATTCAAGGGCCGGGCAATCGCCGCGCCGGTAGGACGCGATACGCGCCCGACTGGGGATCGCGCGCGCGAGGCGCTGTTCAACATCCTGGCGCACGCGCCGTGGTCACCGGGCATCGAAGGGCGGCGCGTGCTCGATCTCTTCGCCGGCTCCGGGGCGCTGGGGCTCGAAGCGATCTCGCGCGGGGCGGCGTTTGCGCTGTTCGTGGAAACCGACTCGGCGGCGCGCGGAGCCATCCGCGACAATATCGAGGCGCTCGGCCTCTTCGGCGCAACGCGGATCCATCGGCGTGACGCGACCGATCTTGGCGTGAAACCCGCCGGCCTCGGCGATCCGTTCGATCTGGTGTTTCTCGATCCGCCCTACGGCAAAGGGCTTGGCGAGGCGGCGCTGGCGCGGCTCGGCCAGGGCGGTTGGATCACGCCCGATGCGCTCATCGTGCTCGAAGTCGGCGCCGACGAGACGCCGTCGACGCCACACTTCGACACCTTGGATCAGCGCGATTACGGCGCCGCGAAGATCCTTTTCCTCAAGCCCATCTAGCTCAGGGCGTCGTCGGCGCAGGCGTGACGACCCGCGGGGCCAATCGCTGCTCGCGTAACGCCGGGGCGAGCTCGACGCGCGGCTGCAACTGCGTGCGATAGAGTGTCCGGCATCGATCAAGCAGCTCTTGGTCGGGCGCGGCCACATCGTGCTCTTCTTGCGCCTGACGCAGGCGCTCGCACGCTTCGCGCGTGCGGCCCGAGCGGTCGAGCGCGATGACAAGTTGCTGGGCGTCGCCGTCGAGCACCTGCGCGGCGGCGGAGTTAGGCGCGGCGGCGGCGGTTTGCTCGCGCAGGCGATAGGCGCGCTCGTAGCGGGCGGAAGCGCCGGTCCAATCTTGGCGCTGCACGGCAATGTCGCCGAGTTCGGATGCCACAGGCGCCGCCACTTGCGGCGCAAGATTTGGCAGCGCCTGCTGCAAGCTGGACTCAGCCGCTTCGAGCTGACCGGCATTGCCGGCCACGACGGCTTCAGAGACCGTGGCCGCAGCCTCAGCTTCGGCAGTGCGGTCCACACGCGCATAAGAACGCGCCAACATGCGCCAAACCGCTGGATCACGTGGGGCCAGGTTGGCGGCCTGCTCCAGCGCGCGCTGGCCGAGGGGATCGTTGTTGGATTCGCCGACCGAGCCGCAGAGCAGATAGATTTCGTCGCGGAGTGGGTCGTCCGGATTGTTCTGCGCGTGTGTCCATAGCGTTTGCATCGCTGCGGCGCGCGCTTCCGGCTGAGCCATTTGTGCGGCTGCCAAGCGTATTTGGGCATCCGGGTGCATCGCCACGGCGCGGAACGCCTGCAGGTACGTCTCGCGGGCGGTGGCGTCGAACGAGGCTTCGGTGATGATCGCTGTCTCGGCTTCAGCCATTCTGGATGCGCCAGGCGCGGGCGCGCCTTCGCTGCGGAGCGCAGAATCGCTATCGCCGAGCGCGCCGGATTCCAGAATGCCTGCGAGCTGGATCGCCTGCTCGGGCGTCAACCGCCCTTCGGCAAGCAGGCGCAGCAGTTCGGCGCGCAGATCTTCCTGCGTCACTTCGGTGTCGGGCGGCGCGATCAGGTAACGCCCGCCCGCGGCAATGCCGATCACGAGCGCAAGCACGGTGAGCACGGAGACGAGACGAATGCGCGCGCCGAGCTTGCGGCGGCGGCGTTCGATGGCCGCCCCATCGACGTCGCGGCCAGAGAGCTTGGCTTTCAGCACCTCTTCCAAGAGCTGCATTTGCGGCGCGTTGGCGCCGCCGTTCCAGCGCGTGAAGTCTTCGGCCTGGAAGGCGCCGAAGCCGAGCGGGATGTCCACGCGGTCAAGCAGCACGGGGACGAGACGGCCTTCGTCGCGGGCGCGGCCGGCTTCGTCGCGCACAAAGGTCGAGTTCGCGGAGCTTTGCGTCCAGACGACAATGACAGCGCGCGCGGCGCGCAATTCGCGCTCGATGATCGCGGTGTAGTCCTGGCCGGCGGCAAGCGAACGGTCCCACCAGACATTGAAACCGCGCTGCTTCAGCGCATCGGCGAGCGGGCGCACACGCGCGCGATCCTCGCTTGCGTAGGAAATGAAGACGTCAGCCATCCCGCACCCCTTAGCCGCAGCGGCGCATCCCCGCGCCGATGTTCATTTCGTCCCTGCCCCCTCAATAGGCCCTTCAATCGGCGGCGGGAAGATGACGAAGGTCACAGATTAGGGACCAGGAGGCCTCCCGCGGCCCGGTGGGGCGTTGATTGTGGGTGGTTTTTGCGATGGCGACCGTGGAATAAAGTGCCCTGACGGAGCCGTGGCCATGAAAGCTGACGCCAAGACCAAGCACCGCATCTATTCCATCAGCTTCGCCAGCGTCTATCCGCACTACATCGCCAAGGCGGAGAAGAAGGGCCGCAGCAAAGCCGAGGTGGACAAGATCATCCGCTGGCTGACGGGCTACAGCCAGAAGGGGCTCGAGGCGCAGATCGAAAAGAGGACCGATTTCGAGACTTTCTTCGCCAAGGCGCCCAAGCTCAATCCGGCGCGCGCGGCGATCACGGGCGTCATCTGTGGCGTGCGGATCGAGAACATCGAAGACCCGCTGATGAAAGAGATCCGCTATCTCGACAAGCTGATCGACGAGCTCGCCAAGGGCAAAGCGATGGAGAAGATTCTGCGGAGCTAGCGCGCTTCGGCGCCGCGCACGCAGGCTTCGATATTGTTGCCGTCGGGATCCAAAACGAAAGCGCCATAGTACTCGCCAGCCCCTTCGCGCGGGCCCGGCGCGCCGTTGTCGCGTCCGCCCGCGGCGAGCGCGGCTTTGTAGAATTCATCCACGGCTTGCTTGCTCGGCGCGCGGAAAGCGACGTGCATCTGGTTGCGGCCCGCTTGCGAGCCTTCAACCCAGTAGGACGGAATCAGAGTCCCGATCCAAAGAAAGGGAATGGGCTCCTCAGCACTCTTGCCGAGAATGAACGAGCCTTCGAAATTGTCCGCAGTGGCGAGGCCAAGCGGCTTGGCGATCGCGTCATAGAATCGCCGCGCCTTCTCAAGATCGGTGACGACAATGCCGGTGTGATCGATCATGGGGGTTTCAACACATAGCCGGGCCTGTGGGTTTCTGTCACGCTGTCGCTTCCGCCCGCAGTCGTCAGGTCATTCCTCCTCCGCGGGCGGTTCCACCAAGCCATCCGGGTACACCGGGTCGGGGCGACAAATGCCGACGCCCTCCTCGGTGACCATCCGCCTCACGCGCTCGACCTCGTGCGAGTGATTACCCGACAATCGCCAAACAATTGTTCGGCGCAGCCAGTTGTGCGGACTGGCGTAGAATGCGTTGAAGGAGGCTTCAGTCAATTTGTACTTGCGGGCGATATCGACGCTGGCGTCGCCGAAATCTTGGCCTTGCGGCCATTCGAAGGCGGCAACGCATTGCAGGTAGCGGTCCGCTCCAGGCCGGCAGCAAACGACCGCCAGACCATCCATGTTGCGACGAAGCGCTTCCTGAGGATACCGCGCCGCAAAATCGCGCCCAGTGGCTCGCTCCTCAAACTCCCCCTCGAAGGGCTCCGCCGGAACTAAGTCGCGCGCCGCCTCTTGCGCCAAAGCCGCACCCGCAATGCAGGCAACGACAATACAGCCGACAGTCAGCGTACGCATCACGACTACTCCTGCCCACTCACGGGTGACTCCGCGCCGCGAGCAGGCAAATAACGCGACAGAAACGCCTCTACCTCCGTGTACAGAAGCGTTTCATTCTCGTCGGACCAATACGAATGGCCCTCGCCTTCGACTTCGACGTATCGCACATCTGCATTCACGCGGCGCAAGGCGTGGTGCATATCCCTGGATTGGGCGACGGGAACGATGCCGTCCAAATCGCCGTGGAGCAAAAGCACCGGCACGCGAACGCGCGCGACGCGGTGTTCAGGCGAACGTGTGCGCAGGCGTTCGCGGGAATACTGGTCGTAAGGATCGCCTATGCTGCGGCGAATGTAGTCCTGCTCCTCCTCATGGCCGACTCGCATGACGTACTGCGCTTGATCGGAGAGGTCGGAAACGCCCGCAACGCTGATCGCGCAACGATAGGTGTCCGGGGTGAACGCCGCGCCCGCCAGAGCGGCGTACCCGCCATAGCTTGCGCCCATGATGCAGACGCGCTCAGGATCGGCGATGCCGGTCGCGACGAGGTGGGCGACGGCGTCGGTCAAATCGTCCTGCATCCGCCCACCCCATTCGCCGTACCCAGCTTCCGCGAAGGCGCGGCCATACCCCGATGAGCCTCTGAAGTTGGGGCGGAATACGGCATAGCCGCGCGTCGCCAGGAATTGAGCATTGCGATCATACATGAAGTAGTCGCGTGACTCAGGGCCGCCATGCGGCAAGAGCACCAAGGCGTGGGGCCCGTCGTCAGATCCAGGCGGCAGAGTCAGATAGCCGGTGATCTGGGCGCCGTCGCGGGTTTGATAGCGGACCACGCTGGAGCGCCCCAGCTCCTGACGCACGAGACGCGGATGCAACGCCGCCAGCGGTTCGATCTGGGTCTGCTCGCGATCGTAAACATAGATCGCGCCCGGATCGCTGGGGCCGGCAGCCGCGAGTATCCACATACGATGATCGTCGCTCATGTCGATAATGGAGTAGCTCGCGTCCGCGCCGAAGTGCCGGCGCAGCGCATTAACGTGCGCCTGCATCGCCGGATCGGTGAAGTGTACCTCGTACACATCGTCGAACGTGAAGTGGCCGAGGTATTGTGAAGTCCGTGGGTTGACGAAAACGCCGGCAATGTCGACGCGCGGATGGGTGGCGATCGTTTCAATGAACTCCGCCCGATGGACGTCATAGAGATAGACACCGACACGGTCGGCGCCGTCTGGACGAGCAAGCACATAGCTTTGGCCAGGCTCAGGCCCAATGGCGACCGGCTGAAACTCCGGCAAATCGTCTTCGCGGACGGCGGCGATGCGGCGCCATGCGCCGCTGGCGTCGGGCGCGTGAATCTGGATCACAGTGCCGCGGCGGTTGATGTCATAGCGAAATGCGGGCGCGCCGCTTGCATCTGTCCGCCAAGCGAAGGTCGACGAACTGCCGGTGGCGACGCGTTCGGCGGCGCCGCTGTAGACGTTGACACGCCAGAGATCCAAAGCCCCGCCACGCACGCCGGGCATCAGCACGTGCTGTGAGTCGTTGGGCAGCATGTCGGTGACGACGGCCAAATTATAGCTGCTGCGCAAGACGCTGCGCTGGTTCTCGAAAAGAGCGACGGCATTTGCGCCGTCGTCGTCCATGGCGAGAACGCGCGCCGCCCGCCAATACGTGCCGTACTCGCCGCGATCGACTTCGCCAACGAGGACGGCAACCAACAGGCGTTCATCGTTGGCCCACTCAACCCACGTGGGTTTGACGCTGTCCGGCAACGGGATCACGTGCTGCGGCTGGCGCGTGTGCGCGTCGAGCACGATGATGCGGCGATGCTCATCGTCGTCAAACAGCATCGCCAATGACTGACCATTCGGCGACATGCCGAAATCAACCGCGGGCGAACGCACGAGAAAGTCGGCGATCGAGGGGGGCTCAGCATGCGTGACGGCGCAGAAGGCGCATGCCATAACGCCGACGACGAAGGCCGCTGTTTTGCTCGCAAGTCTTCGCATGGCCGCTCCCCCGATGCGGCCGCCACGTTAGCCTGCAATCTGCGCGAGCAAAAGCGCCTGGCGCATCTCGCCTCTTAATGCAGGTTCAGGAAGGCGTTGCCGAGGACGAGCCATTCGGTGAGCAGGATGGCGGCGGATAGGATTTCGAGGCTGCGGCGGAGCTTGGGGCGGGAATCTGGAATGGCGAGCGCGAGATAGGCGGTGGCGATGCCGATCACCATCGCGGCCATGAAGACCACGACTTGCGCACGCAGATGCGGATAAAGCGGCGCGCGCGCGACCTCCATGTAGAAGTTGTAGACCTGCATGAAGGTGAGGCCGTGTCCGGCCATCAGCGCGGTGAGACGCGTCGTGCGCGGCGCATTGAATTCGCTCATCTCAATGCCCCTCGATCGTCCAGACGCTGCAGCGCGCAATCCAGTGTTGGAGTAGCTCGGCCAACTTGGTGACCGAGCGCGTCTCGAACGTGTGCACGCGCTTCGCTTCAGTGAGGCTCGCGAACGCCACATTATTGCGCCGCCGGCCCTTCTCTGTGCGCGGCCACGGCCAGTAGTCCACGTCCATGATGTAGGCGCCGTTGGGATCGAATTCGGGCCGGAAATTCACCTCGATAGTGAAGCGGCGGCTCTCGTTTGTGGCCAAGAACAACATCGTGCCGACGACATCGCCGCCCTCCACCTTCGCATTGAGATCGAGATCGTTGATGTTGATCATCCAGCCGCTCGGGATGCGCAGCGGCGGCAGCCCGCGCATGTACGGGGAGTCGGGAAAACGGTCCTCAGGCTTCCAGTCGGCCATGAAGGTCAGCGCTTGCTCCTAACCATCAGCGTGTTCAGGCGCGGCATCATAAATCCGCTCATTGGACCGCGTCTTCAGCTGGATTGCATGCGTCGGGCGCCGCGGTGCGCACCATCTCCAGGGCGTTTTCGAACTCGGGCGTCGGCTCACGGCCGAGGCGCCAGACAATGATCCGACGCAGCCAATTGCCGGGATCCTGGCGATAAAGTTCGTATGATTCCTCGCTCATGCGAAACTCGCGACTTACGACGACGCTTGCCTCACCGAAGCCATGGCCTTGCGGCCACTCGAACGCGGAGCGACAGTCCAGCCAACGATCTTCACGTGCATCGCAACACAAGAGCGCCGCACCTTCGATGCGCTGCGCGAAGGCTTCTCGTGGATAGTTTCTCCGATAGTCTGGGACGCCGGGCTGCATATCAAACCACGCGCCAGAGAATGGGTCAGGCGTACGCGCAATTTGTGCGATGCCGGCGCCAGCAATGCTTGCCGCGACGACCAGAACCGTGACGAAGACCCGGCGCATGATCTGCTACCTCTCGATGAAGAGCGCTGCGGGGTGTTCGAGCAGGCCTTTGACGCGCTGGATGAAGGCGGCGGCGTCATAGCCGTCGACGACGCGGTGATCGAACGAACTCGAGAGGTTCATCATCTTGCGCACAACGATCTGGCCGTTCTTCACCACCGGGCGCTCGACCAGCTTGTTGACACCAATGATCGCCACTTCCGGGTGATTGATCACGGGCGTCGTGACGATGCCGCCGAGCGCGCCGAGCGAGGTGATGGTGATGGTTGAACCGGAGAGCTCGTCCTTGCCAGCTGTGTTGTTGCGCACGGCGTTGGCGAGACGCGTGACTTCGATGGCGCAATCCCACACATCGCGCGCCTCGACGTGGCGCACGACCGGAACGATGAGGCCGTTATCGGTCTGCGTGGCGATGCCGATATCGACATTGTCGTGGCGATAGACGACGCCCTGCTCGTCATCGTAGCGGGCGTTGATCTGCGGGAAGTCTGGCAGCGCCAAAACCAAAGCGCGCATGAGGAACGGCAGCAGCGTGAGCTTAGGCTGATCGTTGCGCTTGGTGGCGTTCAAGTGCGCGCGGAGTTCTTCGAGTTCGGTGAGATCGGCTTCTTCGACATACGCAAAGTGCGGGATGCGGCGCTTGGCGTCCTGCATCTTCTCGGCGATCTTGCGGCGGAGACCGATCACTTTCACGGGCTCAACGCCGTTCCGCTCAGCAAGCGCCGAGCCGCCGCGGCGCGCGCCGCCGGCGGGGACAAGCACGGCGTCGAGATCTTCATGCGTGACGCGGCCATCGGGGCCGGTGCCGCGCACTTGGCCGAGATCTAGCCCAAGCTTTTGCGCACGCGCGCGTACGGCCGGCGAGGCTTGCGCCTGGCTCCATTCGCGAACGCTGGCGTCGCGCGCGGCGGACTTGGCGACGGCTTGCGAAGTTTGCGGCGCCGGCGCTTTGGCTTGCAGCTTAGGCGCAGCGCCGGACGGCATCGCTGCGATCGGCACCGACGAGCCGCCGCCCTGCATCGCCGCTTGCACCGCGTCTTCGCTCCACACCGCGCCGGCGGGCGCTTTGATGCGGGGCTTGGGTTGCGCCGGCTCTGCTTGCTGCGCAGGCGCGGCTTGTGCGGGTTCGGACTTGGCGGGCGTTGCGGTCAGGCCATCGCCTTCCGGGGTTTTCGCTTCCGTAGGCTTGGCTGCGCCGTTGCCGCTCGATGACGCCGGCGCATCGCCTTCGGCTTCGGTTTCGAACACGGCGATCGGACCGCCGACGGGCGCCATGTCGCCAGGTTCGCCATGGATCGAGATGACCTTGCCGGCGACTGGCGCGGTCATCTCCACCGTCGCCTTGTCGGTCATCACGTCGACGAGCGGATCGTCTTCCTTGACGACGTCGCCGACCTTGACGTGCCAGGCGACGATCTCGGCCTCGGCCGTGCCTTCGCCGACATCCGGCAGCTTGAACGTGAATTGGCCCATGTGGCTTTAGGACTCCATCACACGGCGCATTGCTTTGATGATGCGCGGCGGGGTTGGAAAATACTCCCATTCCAGCGAGTGCGGATATGGGGTGTCGTAACCGGTGACGCGCTGGATCGGCGCTTCCAGCTTGTAGAAGCAATGCTCCTGCACCAGGGCGCTGAGTTCTGCACCATAGCCGGAGGTGCGCGTGGCTTCGTGCACGATGACGCAGCGGCCGGTTTTCTCGACCGAAGCGACGATGGTCTCGATATCGACCGGCAGCAGCGTGCGCAGATCAATGACTTCAGCATCGATGCCGCTCTCGTTGGCGGCGGCGAGGGCAACGTGCACCATCGTGCCGTACGCGAGCACGGTGACGGCCTCGCCCGCACGCACGATGTTCGCCTTGCCGAGCGGGATTTTGTAATAGCCGTCCGGCACGTCGCTGGCCGGGTGCTTCGACCACGGCTGCACCTGGCGATCATGGAAGCCATCGAACGGGCCGTTATATATCCGCTTCGGCTCCATGAAGATGACCGGATCGTCCTCTTCGATACAGGCGATGAGCAGTCCTTTGGCGTCGTAGGGCGTGGACGGGATCACCGTCTTCAGGCCAGCGACGTGTGTGAACAGTGATTCCGGGCTCTGGCTATGGGTTTGGCCGCCGCGGATGCCGCCGCCATATGGCATGCGCACCGTCATCGGCACGGTGAAGTCGCTGGCGGAGCGATAGCGGATGCGCGCGGCTTCACTGACGAGTTGATCGTATGCGGGGTACATGTAGTCGGCGAACTGGACCTCGATCACCGGGCGGAGCCCGTAGGTCGCCATGCCGATGGCGACGGCAGTGATGCCGTTTTCGTTGATCGGCGCATCGAAGCAGCGCTTCGGCCCGTACTTCTGTTGCAGGTGCTCGGTGACTTTGAACACGCCGCCGAAATAGCCGACGTCCTCACCGAACGTGACGACGCTTTGATCGCGCGACATCATTGTATCGAGCGCTGAGTTCAGCGCTTGGATCATGGTCATGCTGGCCATGAGTGTTACGTCCCCATCTCGTCGCGCTGCTGCTTCAAGTGCCATGGCACTTCCGCATAGACATCCTCGAACATGCTTTCGCGCGTATGCGGCGCGTCCGCGCCCAACACGCCGATCTTTTCCGCTTCCCGGCCGGTGGCGCGCACGGTGTCGACCGCCTCTTCATGCGCCGCCTTGTGCTCATCTTCGTTCCATTCGCCGAGCGAGATGAGGTGCGTCTTCAAGCGTTCGATCGGGTCGCCCAGCGGCCAGGCGCGCGCTTCATCGCCGGGACGATAACGGCTGGGATCGTCACTGGTGGAGTGCGGGCCTCCGCGATAGGTGAAGTGCTCGATGAGCGTCGGGCCAAGATTGGCGCGAGCGCGCGCGGCGGCCCATTGCGTGGCGGCGTAGACCGCGAGGAAGTCGTTGCCATCGATGCGCAGCGGAGCCATGCCGTAGCCTACGGCGCGCGCGGCGAAAGTCGTGTTCTCGCCGCCGGCGATGCCCTGGAACGAGCTGATCGCCCACTGATTGTTGACCACGTTGATGATCACCGGTGCGCGATAGACCGCAGCGAACGTCATCGCGGCGTGGAAATCGCCTTCCGCGGTTGAGCCTTCGCCCAGCCACGTCGCGGCAATGCGGCCATCGCCGGAATAAGCCGACGCCATGGCCCAGCCCACCGCTTGCGGCACTTGCGTGGCGAGGTTGCCGGAGATCGTGAAGAAGCCGTCCTTCTTCGAGGAATACATCACCGGCAGCTGGCGGCCCTTCATTGGGTCGGCCGCGTTCGAGTAGATCTGGTTCATCATGTCGAGCAGCGGATACTCGCGCGCGATCAGGATGCCCTGCTGGCGATAGGACGGAAAACACATGTCGTCGGGATTGAGCGCCATCGTCTGGGCGATGGCGATCGCCTCCTCACCGAGACACTGCATGTAAAACGAGGTTTTGCCCTGACGCTGGGCGCGATGCATGCGCTCGTCATAAGCGCGCGTCAGCAACATGTATTTGAGGCCGCGCCGGAGATCGTCCGGCGAAATGTGCGGCGTCCAGGGGCCGAGCGCGTTGCCTTCCATGTCGAGGACACGGACGAGCCCATACGCGTAGTCGCGCATCGCGAACGCGCTTTCGTCGATATCGGGCTTGGGCGTTTCGCCGGGCTCGGGGAAACTCCAGCCGCTGAAATCGGGCTTATCGCCTGGCCGGGCGCGCGGCGCTGGGATGTGCAGATCGAGCGCGTTCGGCTTGCGGCTGCTCATATCGTCCATCAGTCCTTCCTCGCCGCATGCGGGCCGACAGCCTTGATCTTCTCGCGCACCATGCGGTCGGCCGCTTCGTGCGGCGGCACGCCGTCACGCTTTGCGGCTTCGAGCACATTCATCAAGCGAGTCGCGATCGCCTTGACGCGGCCTTCGACCACGTCAGCCGGTTCGCCCAGATATTCGGCCGATACGTTGATGATGCCGCCGGCGTTGACAACATAGTCGGGGGCATAAGTGATGCCTCGCGCGACGAGGCGAGCGCCGTCAGCTTCGGTGGCAAGTTGGTTATTGGCTGCACCGCAGACGATCGGCGCGCCGAGTTCGGGGATGGTTCGCTCGTTCAGCCCAGCGCCAAGCGCGCAGGGCGAGAAGAGGTCGGCTTTTAGCGTATCGATGGTGTTGACGTCCGCCGCCTGCGCGCCGAGCGCGGTGGCGCGAGCGAGGTTGGCCTCGTTGACATCGGCGACGATCAGTTTGGCGCCCTCTTCCGCCAACAAGCGGCAAAGGTTGAAGCCGACCGAGCCGACGCCTTGCACCGCGACCGTGCGCCCCTGCACCGAGCCGCCGAGCAACGCCTTGATCGAGACGAAAACGCCCATCGCGGTCACCGGCGAAGGATCGCCGCCGGCTTGGCCTTCTTCTTTCGGGAGCCCAGCGACGAACGAGGTGCGGCGGGCGATATTGCGCATATCGGCGACGCTGGCGCCGACGTCTTCAGCGGTGATGTAACGCCCGCCCATGGCTTCCACCTGCTCGCCGAATTTCGCGAAGCAGGCAGCGCGGTCAGCGCCCATTTTGTAGAGCACGGCCTTGCCGCCGCCGAGCGGCAGGTCGGCCATGGCGTTCTTGTAGGTCATGCCGCGCGAGAGGCGCAGTGCGTCGGTCAGCGCATCCTTGGGATCGGGATAGGTCCAGATGCGGCAGCCGCCGGCGGCGGGGCCGAGTGCAGTCGAGTGCACGGCGATAATGCCGGCAAGGCCGAGCGCCTCATCGCTGAGGAATACGACATCCTCGTGCCCGTCGAACGCCGGGTGGTTTGTCCAGTCCATCATCATTGAATCGGTTCTTCCAACAGGAGTTGACGGGCAAGGCGCGCTGGCGGCGAGCCGAACGAGAGCACGCCGTCGTGGTAACGCTTCAGATTGAACGCCGGCCCCCAAGCCAGCTCTGCTGCAGCACGGGTCTCCAGGTGTTCCTGGAAGCCCACGAAATAGGTGGAAAGCTGGGTGAAGGAGAGCTGCGCACGCCGCCATTTGCCGGCCGCTTCGCGCTCTTCCTGGAAGGCTGTTTCGGTGAGGAGACGCATCATCTCGTCACGGCTCATGCCATCGACGTGGATGGCCTGATCGATGATCGAGTTGGTGATGGTACGGAGCTGCACCTTGAGCTGGGTCAAACGGTAGAGCGGATCGTCGGCGCGGAAGCCTTCCTCGACCATCATCTCTTCGGCGTAGACGGCCCAGCCTTCGACGAACGAACCCGAGCCCAGCACCGCGCGCAGCGTCGAGGGATAGCGGTTGGAGTGCCATATCTGCACGTAGTGGCCGGGCATGGCTTCGTGCACGGCGATGTCGAGCGTGCCGCGATTGTTATACTCGCGCAGGAACGAGGCTGTCTGCTCTTCTGTCCAATCGTCCGGGATCGGCGAGACCGCATAGAAGGTTTCGAGATTGCGCTCGAGCGGTCCGGGACTATCGCAATAAGCGACGGCGAAGCCGCGCTGGAATTCCGGCATCAGGATCACGCGCACCGGGCCTTCCGGTAGCGTGATGAGATCGCGGGCGATGACGAACTGGCGCGCCTCCTCGGTGGCGTTGGTTGCGGTTTCGACCAGTTGATCGCGCGCGGGCCGATCAGCGGCGGCAAGATCCATCGCGGCGCGGATAACGGCTTGTTGCTGCGCCGGCGTTGGATTGTCCGGCGCCTCAGGCGCGCCGGCGCGGCCGGCAAGCGCCTGCTTCGCGACGCGATACATTTCCGCGCGCACGCTCTCGACCGCTGCATCGGCGCGGCGGCGGATATCGGCGCGGGTAAGATCGCTTTGCAGCGTGTAGCGCAGCTGGGTGTCGAACACCTCCGCGCCGACGCGGAAATCGGCTTGGGCGGCGGGGACGAGCGTTGATTCAATCCACGCTTGGTGTTCGTCGACAGCGTCGTTGAAGGTGGCGATGGCTGCTTCAAGGCGCGCGCGCTTGTCGGCGTCGAGCGCGTTTTTGTGCGGCTCGATCATATCGGTGACGATGCTTTTAAGGCCGGGGTTTTGCTGAGCGTAGGTCTCGGCATGGGGCGCTGGGATGCGCGCGAGCTGCAGTTCGGTGCGTGCCTGGGCAAGCAATTGCGGCAGCTGTTCCATACGCGCGGTGGCTGCTTCCAGGCGCTGCGGCAGCGGCGCGAACTCGCGCGCCATCAAACCGTAGATCGCCCCGCCCGCGAGCGATTGATACCCGAGCGGATTCCAGGCCCAGCTCTGCAGCGTCTCGGTGCGCCAGATCTCGCCGCGCAGCGCGTTCTCCAGCATCGCGGCATCGACTTGATTGGGGCGCGAGAGCGCGGCGCGGTCGATGCGTTCCAGCGCGCCCAGGGTTTCGCGCGCAAACGCGAGGCTCGCCGCACGGCCGGCGGCGCTGACATCATCGATGCGCATGTCGAAGCGGTGATCGCCAATCGTGGTCGCCGAAATCGGCGAGAGTTCCATCGAGCGGTCGAGGTAACGCGCGGCGAGCGTTTCGAAGGCAAGATCGGCGCTCGTCGTCGCCGGCGTGGACGCGCACCCGCTCATGAGCGGGACGAGCGCAGTTGACCCGAGTGCGAGGACGACCCGGCGGCGCGTTGTGGTCATGAGGACGCTTCGCTCCCAAGGCCCCGGTGGCCGGATGCCTGTTTTGCGCGGCAAAATACTCAGGCGCGGCTTTTCTGCAAGATAAGCCGGAAAGCGGGCATGACATTACCGCGCCGGTGCTCCGAAAGGGCACGTTTATGCTGCACTGCGATATGGAGGGCGGGTCGCGGGCTAGCGTCTGCCCTCTGTCCCGATCAGGGACGCGCTGGCGAGCTAATGAATCTCTTCACTGGCGGCCAGGGACTCGAAGGAAGTCTGCCCATCAATGTCTTTTAAGGGGACGCTGAGGCAGACGCTTTGCGTCGGCAGAACGTCACGCCAATCGGCGATGAGGCGCTTGTAGGACTTCCCCACGGGGCGGATTTTCCGGTCGAGATCGAAGAGGCCGACGGGGTGGATGCGGTCGTTCTTTTCGCGCAGCGCGGTGTCCCAATCGGTCTGGGCGGTCAGCGAGTACCAGGTGAAACCGACCGTCGGCACGCCATCATTGCGCACGCGCAGGACGTTGGCCCATTGCTTCCAGAGCCAGTTCACCGCCTCGTCGCCGTTTGGACCTTCGACGAGGTTGGTCTCGGTGTGCATCACCGGCAGGTGATAGCGGCTATGATACTGGCGCGTGATTTCGCTGTAGCCGAAAATCTCGCCAGAGGCGCTGTGCCGGCCATCGGCTGAAACGCGGTGCTCATTGGTCCAGTAGTAATCGTTGCCGAGGATGCAGTGGTGGCGCATCGAGTTCTGCAGGAAGAAATGGTACTCATCGCGCGTCAGGCCATTGTCCATCAGGTACTCGTACATGGTGGAGTCGACGCGGTGGCCGTAATTGAGATCGAGCGACAAGAAGCGCTTTGAGTTCTCGATCTCCGCCGGCTTGATCGCGGCCGGACATTCGGCGTGGAAGTATTCCGACGATTCACTCTGGATGAAGATCGCGTCCTTGCGCACGGCTATGATGGCGCGCATGGCGAGCACGTTGGCTTTGACGATGTGCTTCAGCGCTGTGACGAAGGTGCGGTCCGTCGTCCCCTGCTCATTCCACCAGCCGAACATGCCGGAGAATTGTGCGCAGATGAACATCTCGTTGACCGGGGTGTACATCTGCACCCATGGGAAGCGCTCGGCGAATGCACGTGCGTAGGTCGCGAAGTGATTTGGGAAGTCCGGGTTCTGGAAATCGCCGATCCAATCCGGCACGCCGAAATGGCAGAGATCGACGATCGGAATGATGCGCCGCCGCTTCAATTCGGCGAAGGTCAGGTCAGCGAACTCCCAATTGTATTCGCCCGGCCCGACGAGAGTCGTGTGCAGCGGCGGCCCGTAACGCAGGAAGCGCAGGCCGAGTTCTTCGACGCAGTCGAAATCTTCGCGGAAATATTTGTAATGCCCGCACGACTCCATCTGGTCGACGCGCAAACGGCCATTATCGATCTTCGGGATCGAGTTCTCGATCCCCGTCGCGAACATAAAGGGAGTAATGGGGCACCTCCGCTAGGCCAACGAGCAAAGCCCGATTTGGTTCGCGGAGAGCCGAGGTCAATCCGCCTTATTCGGCGACGCGGCGGCAGCGCTTTAGCGGCGCCAGCGTATCCTGACCATTTTGTAGGTTGCGCACCCACACTTTATCGCCGCTGATGGCGATGACGCTGTACTGTGGAGACTTGTTGGCGCCCATCTGAATGATGTCGCCTACATGAATCTCGTCTGCGCTGTCGTGATCGTGTTCTATCTGGAACACGTCCGCATAACTAATGGCGCCCATAACGGCTCCTCCGCCCTTCGCTAAAATAACATATGCGGAGTCTTCGAAGCGATGGAACGGGTTTCGTGCAGAAGCGTTGTCGTCTCTTGCATCATGGAACCTTGATGCCACAGGGGCGGTAATCGTTGGCCGACAACAAGCCCAAACGTCGTAGTTCGAAAGCCTATGGCAAGCTCGATCGCGACGGATTCATCCATCGCTCATGGATGAGAAATCAGGGGTTGCCGGACGATGTGTTCGATGGCCGGCCGATCATTGGCATCTGCAACACCTGGTCAGAGCTGGCGCCGTGCCATGTTCATTTGCGGGAACTTGCCGAGCACGTGAAGCGGGGCGTCTGGGAAGCGGGCGGGCTGCCGCTCGAGTTCCCGGCGATGGCGCTGGGCGAAACGCAGGTACGGCCTACCGCCATGCTGTTCCGCAATCTGCTCGCCATGGAGGTGGAAGAGAGCATCCGCGCCAACCCGATCGACGGCGTCGTGCTCCTCGGCGGCTGCGATAAGACCACGCCCGGCCAGCTCATGGGCGCCGCCAGCGTCGATCTGCCGACCATGGTGGTCTCCGCCGGGCCGATGCTGAACGGCCGCTTCAAGGGCAAGGCGATCGGCTCGGGCACGGACGTGTGGCGCTTCTCGGAAGACGTGCGCGCCGGTGTGATGCCGATGAAGGATTTCCTCGAGGCGGAATCCGGCATGTCGCGCTCGGCCGGCACCTGCATGACCATGGGCACCGCCTCGACCATGGCCAGCATTGTCGAAGCCATGGGACTCTGCTTGCCGAACAATGCGGCGCTGCCGGCCGTGGACGCGCGGCGGCGCACGCTGGCGCATCTGACCGGCAGGCGCATCGTGCAGATGGTGAAGGACGACGTCCGGCTCTCACAGATCGCCACGCGCGCGGCGTTCGAGAATGGCATTCTCGCGCACGCCGCTGTCGGCGGCTCGACCAATGCGGTGGTGCATTTACTCGCGCTCGCGGGACGGCTCGGCGTGCCGCTAAAGCTGGATGATTTCGACCGCATTGGCCGCGAGACGCCGCTGCTGGTGAACCTAATGCCGTCCGGCCGCTACCTGATGGAGGAGTTCTGCTACGCCGGCGGTGTGCCTGCGGTCCTGCGTGCACTGCGACCATCGCTCAATCGCGATGCGATGACGGTGAGCGGACAAACGGTTGGCGCAATCGCTGACGAGGCCGAATGCTATGATCCGGAGATCATCTCCGATCTCGATCGCCCGTTCGGTCCATCATCGGGTGTTTGGGTGCTGCGCGGCAATCTTGCGCCGCTGGGCGCGATCATCAAACCGAGCGCGGCGACGCCGGCGCTGCTGCGCCACGAAGGCCGCGCGGTCGTGTTCGAGGACATCGAGGATTACAAAACGCGGCTCGACGATCCCGCTCTGCCGGTCGACGAAAATTCGATCATGGTGCTGAAAGCGTGTGGGCCGCGCGGCTATCCGGGCATGCCGGAAGTCGGCAACATGGCGTTGCCAGGCAAGCTGTTGGCGCGCGGCGTGCGCGATCTGGTGCGCATCTCAGACGCGCGCATGAGCGGGACGGCGTACGGGACGGTGATCCTGCACGTGTCGCCGGAGTCGGAGGCGGGCGGGCCGCTTGGCTTGGTGCAGACCGGCGATGTGATCCGCTTCGACGGTCCGGAGCGGCGGCTCGATCTTCTGGTCGATGAACGCGAACTGGAACGGCGGCGCGCGGCGTGGCGGCCGACGCAAGCGTATGCAACGCGTGGCTGGGCCAAGCTCTATGTCGATACCGTGCAGCAGGCCGATCAAGGCTGCGATCTCGATTTCCTCGTCGGCTCGAGCGGCGATGAAGTGAACAGGGAGTCGCATTGAGCGCGCGCTATCCCGATCTCGAAGGCCGGGTCGTGTTCATCACCGGCGGCGCCAGCGGCATCGGCGCGGCTTTCGTCGAAGCCTTTACGGCGCAAGGTGCGCGCGTGGCGTTCGTCGATATCGCCGCCGCCGAAGGCGAAGCGCTGGCGCGAGAGACAGGCGCTAGGATTACGCTCTGCGATGTGACGCGCGCGGCAGATCTTGAGTACGCGGTCGATGACGCCGCGGCGCACTTCGGCGCGCTTGATGTGCTGATCAACAACGTCGCCAATGATACGCGGCACGAGGCCGCCGATCTGACGCCAGCGGCTTGGCGCGCAAACCTTGCCGTCAATCTCGACCCCGTCGTTATCGCCTCGCGCGCGGCCTATCGCATCATGCAGCCGGTGCAGCGCGGCGCGATCATCAACCTATCCTCGATCAACGCCCTGCTCGCTCCAGCGAACATGGCCGCGTACGTCGCCGCGAAAGCGGCGATCAACGCGCTGACAAAGTCGCTCGCGCGCGAATGGGGCGCGGCAAACATTCGCGTCAACGCGATCTCGCCGGGCTGGGTGGTCACCGAACGCCAGCTTGAATTGTGGCTGACGCCGGAGGCCGAGGCGGCGTGGATGCAGCAGGTCGCGCTGCAGCGCCGCATCATGCCTGTCGACATCGCCGATCTCGCCCTATTTCTCGCATCAGACGCCGCGGCCCTCATCACGGGCCAGAACATAGTCATAGACGGAGGCCGCACGTGACACGCTTCGCCCTAAGAGAGCCGGAATCCCT
Organism: Pseudomonadota bacterium; assembly: GCA_023410295.1. Classification (GTDB taxonomy): domain Bacteria; phylum Pseudomonadota; class Alphaproteobacteria; order Caulobacterales; family Aquidulcibacteraceae; genus Vitreimonas. Next base: position 22,386 of record JAEYPY010000244.1, read on the forward strand.
GACGAAGCGCCTGGATGACGCTCTCCGCGAAACCCCGATTATCGCCATTCTGCGCGGCGTCCGGCCCGAGGAGATTTTTGATATCGCCAGCGAATTGGTGGACGCTGGCATTCGCGTCATCGAGGTGCCGCTGAATTCGCCCGATCCGCTGTCTTCGATCGCAGAACTGGCGCAAGAGTTCCACCGAGACGCGGTGATTGGCGCGGGCACTGTGGTGCTGGCCGAAGACGTGCAGCGCGTCGCCGGCGCAGGCGGCCAGATCGTGGTGGCGCCGAATGCGGACGCAAACATTATCTCTCGCGCGCTCTCGCTCGGTCTGGTCCCAATCCCCGGCTTCTTCTCACCGAGCGAAGCTTATGTTGCCATCAATGCGGGCGCGACGCGGCTGAAGCTCTTCCCAGCGAACACGGCCGGCCCACAGCATCTTTCGGCGCTGCGCGCAACGATCCCGGCGGAGATTCAGGTCTATGCCGTAGGCGGCGTGAAGCCATCGGAGTTTTACGCGTGGCGCGCCGCGGGCGCTTATGCACTGGGTCTCGGCGCCGAGCTCTACAAGCCGGGGCAGTCTGTGAAAGACACCGCCGACCGCGCGCGCATGGCGGTCAAGGCCTGCAAGATGTCGGCCTGATCAGAGCGGCAGCGTTGGCAGGTCGCCGGCCTTACGGCTGAAGCGCCATATCGCCTCATCGAGGTCGGGCAGCAGCGCGCCGCGGGTCGACGTGAGCGCGGAATTGGCAGGACGCGGCGCGGGCCATGCCAGCTCGGCCATCGTGCGCGCTTCAATGCGGCTTTCTTCCAGCTTCACGGCGCGGGCGATGCGCCGGCCGAATTCGGCCCACGATACGGCGCCCTTGTTGGCTAGGTGCCAGACTCCTCTTTCGCCATCGAGCACGAGATCGAGCGTCCCATCCGCGAGCGATGGCACGTAGGTCGGCGAAACAACCGAATCGCCGGCGCAGTGCACACGGCGCCCGGCTTTGAGTTCGCGCACGATCCAGGCGGCGAAATTGTAGGGATCGTGCGGCGAGAAAAAAGCGGCGGTGCGGATGATGAGCGCCTTGTCGCAACTTGCCAGGATGGCGCGCTCCGCCTCGGCCTTGCTCATGCCGTAGACATTGAGCGGATTGGTTGTCGCCTCCTCGTGATAGGGCGCGCTCAAGGCGCCGTCGAAGACGAGATCGGTGGAGAAGGTCACCGACGGCACGCCCGCCTCGGCGCACATTTCCGCGAGTTGCACCGCGCCATAGGTGTTGGCGCGGCGGCAGCCGTCGGGATCGCGTTCGGCGTCATCGACACGCACCCAGCCCGCGGCGTTGATTGCCGCACTCGGGGTGTAGCATCTCAGCGCCGCGTCGATCGAGCCTGGATCATCGAGCGACAATTCCTTGCGGCTGGTCAGCACGTAATCGAGATCGCGCCAGTGGCAGGCGCGCGCGAGAGCCTGACCGAGCGTACCCGTGGCGCCGATGATCAATAGAGGGCGCGCCGATTTGCGGCGGCGGGGATGCGTCTTGCGCTCAACCCGGCATTCTGGGACGCGCACCGGCGGATGTACGAAGCGAATATCGCGCTCCCACCAGCCACGGCCGTTAAATGGCGGCGCCGCGCGCTGATCTTCAGCGAGACTCTTCAGATAGTACGCCAACGCCGTCGGCCGACGCTCGCCAGACGAGATGTCAAAGGCGCCCGGTTCGTAATGGCCGCGCCCGTGGGTGAGCAAGCTATCCCAATCGAACGCGCCGAGCAGCGACCAGGCCGTCACCGCGCGCACATCGACACCCTCTGCGCGCGCCGCCAGCGCGCCACTCCATGCACGCGCGAGCCAGCGCACTTGTTCGTCGCGCGTGCAGGCGTTGTGCGCCTCGGTAATGGCTATGGGCGCCCGATAGCGGGCCCAGGCCTCGCGCATCGCACCGCCCATCCCGGCCGGAGGCGGCGACGCCACCCGCACCGCTTCCATGTCGACATAAGTCTGCCGGCCGTTGCCGCCTGGAGTGAGGTCCGGATAACGCTCGCAGCGATGATCGAGGAACCGATCGCTGGTGAGGTAGTGATTGATACCGACGATGTCGGGCGGGCATGGGTCGTCGGCGATGGCGCGAAGACGATCGGCAAAACCGAAGTCAGCAAGGCGCGGCCAGAACGGATGCTCGGGCGTCACCCGGCCGAACAATAAGTCCCAGCTCATCCAGCGGCGTGCGTTATCGTGCGCGGCTTGTTCGGCGAGCGGCCTGGTTGCGTAGGTGCGGCCCAGATCCTCGGTTTGCACCAGTCGCGCGCCAGGTATGACCTCGCCGATCGCCTTCATCGAGAGCCGGATCGCATCGATCTGGTTGAGCAGTGCGAGCCAGAAGCTGCGCTCGTCGCGCTGATGTGGATACCAGTGGCCGTAGAGCGCGGAAAAACGCGCGGTGGTCAGCGGTTCGTTGACCGGCGTCCAGGCTTCGACCCATGGATAACGTTCGGCTGATGCGCGCGCGTGCGCGGCGAGGCCAGGCGCGAAGTCCGGCGAAAGCAGATCGACGTAAGCAGGGCCCGAGCCATGATGGCAAAGCCCACCGATGACGCTGACGTTCAGTTCGCGCAGGCGCTGCAAGCGCCGATCCGTCCAGCTCCAATCGCAAACGCCTGGTCGCTCCGGCGCGATGCGTTCCCACAGAATCGGATAGCGCAGCGTCTTAAGGCCAAGACTTGCGAACGCGTCGAGATCACCGTCGCGTTCGTGATGTCCGCTCAAGACGGTCTGATCGCGGAACGCGTTACCGACACGGTTCACCGTGCACTCGTGGCCGCCCCATAATTCCAGTGTCTGCACGATTGGACCCTCGCGCGGTCCAACGAGTTACCGCGTGAAGGGTTGCAAAGAATAACCTTTGTTGCGGCGCTGACGCGGCGATGATCCCGCGTGGAACCAAAACGGGATCACAAGTCTTTGATGGGTGTGCTCTAGCTCAGAGGACTTCCATTGACACAACAAGCAGTCACGACCGGCAACGCCGGCGCCAGCAACCTGCCGCTCATTTGCTTCTCACACTTGCGGTGGAATTTTGTACTGCAACGCCCGCAGCATCTCATGCGTGAGTTTGCGCAACGCCGTGACGTGACTTTCTGGGAAGAGCCGATCTACGACGCGGCCAAGAGCGAGCCGACGCTGCAGCTGATCCGCTGCGGGCGCACAGGCGTCATGGTGGCGATGCCGATCCTGCCGCCGGGCCGGGGTGCTGATGCAGATCGCGAAGCCTTACGTACGTTGCTCGACGATTATGTCGCCGGCGAAAAGCGCGCCTGGATCCGCTGGTATTACACGCCGATGATGCTGCCCTTCTCGCGTCAGCTGAAGGCGGCGTGCACGGTTTACGATTGCATGGACGAACTGGCGAATTTCCGCTTCGCGCCACCGGAACTCATCCCGCTCGAAGACGAACTCTTGAAACTGGCGGACGTCGTCTTCACCGGCGGCTATTCGCTCTTCGAAGCCAAGCAGCACCGCCACGCAAACATCCACCCCTTCCCCTCCAGCATCGATCGCCAGCACTTCGCCCCAAACGCCTCGCGCAAGGACCCGGACGATCAGCGCGAGCTGCCGCGACCGCGGCTCGGCTTCTATGGGGTCATCGACGAGCGCATGGACATCGAGCTTCTGGCGCGCGTCGCCGAGGCGCGACCGGATTGGTCGCTGGTGATGGTCGGTCCCGTCGTGAAGATCTCCGAAGACGAGCTGCCGCGCCTGCCGAACATCCATTATCTCGGCCAGAAGGATTACGCGCAGCTGCCGGACTACCTGTCTGGTTGGGACGTCGCGCTGATGCCGTTCGCGATCAATGAATCGACGCGCTTCATCAGCCCGACCAAAACGCCGGAATATCTCTCAGGCGGCCGGCCTGTCGTGTCGACGCCGATCAAAGATGTCGAACGCCATTACGGGGCACTTGAGGGCGTGAAGATCGCAGGCACGCCGGAGACATTCATCGCCGCGTGCGAAGAAGCGCTGGCGCTGTCGCGCACCCAGGCTTGGCGCGCGGAGGTGGACGAGCTTCTCTCCTCGCAGTCTTGGAGGTCCACCGCGCAGCAGATGGAAGGTCACATCGAGACGCATTTGCGCCGCGCCGAGAAGGCGGCCGCACCGCGCGACCGCGCCAAGCGGCTAGCCTCCCGCTACGATTATCTCATCGTTGGCGCGGGTTTTGCGGGCTCAGTTTTGGCCGAGCGGCTCGCGACGCAGGCGGACAAGCGCGTTCTGCTGATCGACAAGCGGCCGCATATCGGCGGCAACGCGTACGATTACTACAACGAAGCTGGCGTGCTGACGCACCTCTACGGCCCGCACATCTTCCATACCAATAGCGAAGATATCTTCGCCTATTTGAGCCAGTTCACGTCATGGCGCGCCTACGAGCACCGCGTGCGCGCCGCGGTCGATGGCCATGAGGTGCCGATCCCGATCAACCGCACGACAATCAACACGCTTTACGGGCTCAATCTGCAGACCGAAGAAGAAGCAGCAGCCTTCCTCGCGTCGCGAGCCGAAGACCGTCCGGTGATCCGCACCTCGGAAGACGTGGTCATCTCTGTCGTAGGCCGTGAGCTCTATGAGAAGTTCTTCCAGGGCTATACGCGCAAGCAATGGGGCTTGGACCCGAGCGAACTCGACAAGGCCGTCACGGCACGCGTACCCACGCGCACCAACGTGGACGACCGCTACTTCACCGACCGCTTCCAGTTCATGCCCCAGGACGGCTACACGGCCATGTTCGAGCGCATGCTCGACCACCCGAACATCGATATCGAACTCGGCGTCGATTTCGAGAAGCTGCGCAACAAGACGCGCTACGACCGGCTGATCTATTCCGGCCCGATCGACAGCTACTTCAAGTACGCCTACGGACGCCTTCCCTACCGCAGCCTCCACTTCAAGCATGAGACGCTGAACCAGGAGCGCTTCCAAGACGTCGCGGTCGTCAACTATCCCGCACCCGATGTGCCGCACACGCGCGTGACTGAATACAAGCATCTCACCGGCCAATCGCACCCGATGACGACGATCACTTACGAATATCCCGCCGACGAGGGAGATCCCTACTATCCGATCCCACGGGCCGAGAACCAGGAACTCTACAAGAAGTACGAAGCGCTGGCGCGGGCCGAACC
>JAEYPY010000248.1 GCA_023410295.1 Pseudomonadota bacterium
CGCCTTCATCGCCCGCACTTTCTCCACCACATCCGGGAAATAGCGCGCGAGCGGCTTGCCGGACTTGGCGCGTAGATCGACGTCCTTGCCTGACTTGAAGGCGAGACAGCGAAAGCCATCCCATTTGGGCTCGAACTGCCAGCCTTCATCCGTCGGCAATTCTTCGACCAGCCGCGCTTCCATCGGCCGCGTCGTTTCGACCGGCAGCGGAAACGCGCTCATGCGCCGGCGTGCTCATCGCGCCGCGCGCGCGACGGCGGCACATATTTAAGCTCACGCCCGCCCACCAGCCTCTTCGCCGCCCCCAGGAACGGCCGCTCGCTCTCGCAATACTCTTCCCAGGCCGTGCTCTTCTTGATCAAAGACGGCACTGTCCGCAGTGTGTAGCGCATCGGATCGAGCCCGGCGCGCACTTGCGACCAATTCAGCGGCATCGACACCGGCGCGCCATCGCGCGCCCGCGGAGAGAGCGGCGCAACCGCCGTCGCCATGCGGTCATTGCGCAGATAATCGAGGAATATTTTGCCGACGCGCTTCTGCTTCGACATGTTGATCAGATATTTCTCCGGCGAATCCGCCGCCATCTGCTGACAAACTTCCAGGGCAAACGCCTTCGCCAGCTCCCATGTCACCTCCGCCGACCGCGTTGGCTTGAACGGCGTCACGACGTGGAGGCCTTTGCCACCGGTGGTCTTGCAGAAGCTCTCAAGCCCCAGCGCCTCAAGCCGCTCGCGCAATTCCTTCGCAGCGGTCACCACCTCATCGAACGCGACATCCTCGCCCGGATCGAGATCGAAGATCACGCGTCCCGGCGTCTCTGGATCGCCCGGCTGGTTATTCCAGGGGTGCATCTCGACCACCGCGATCTGCGCCGCCGAGATCAGCGCTTCGACGCTATCGAACTGCACATAAGGCTCCGTGATGCCCTTCACCTTGACGCGCGTGATCAGCTCGGAGGCGCCGCGCATCGGGTGGCGCTGGAAGAAGCGCTCGCCGCCGATGCCGTCCGGCGCGCGGATGATCGAGCAGGGGCGACCGCGCACGTGCGGGAGCATCCACTGGCACACTGCTTCGTAATACGACGCGAGATCGGCCTTGGTAACGGCGGGCTCACCCGCGGCCTCTGGCCAGAGCTCTTTATCGGCCTTCGAGATGACGACGCCACGCCGCTCGGTGCTCGCAGCAGCAGCTTTCGGCGCACGCTTGGTGCGCGCCCGCGGCTGCGCTTTTGCTGTCTTCTTCGTCGTCTTCATCTTCGCCGCCTTAGCGCTAGTGCTGCGGTTGGACCGCCAGACCGCGTCCGCCGCGCCGCCCTCCTTGAGCATGAAGGGTTTCGGTTTTCGGCCCCTGCCGGCGGCGATCTCCTCCATGCTGCGCGCGGAGGCGACCGACACGGCGTCTTCCAGAAGCGCCTCGCCATCCTCTTGCGCGAACTCATCGCGATGCTTGATCAAGAGCCAGTTGTCCCGCTTCTCGCCTTCGCGCCGCTTCATCCTCACCAGCACGAAGCTGCCTTGCAGCTTCTCGCCGCTCACCACGAACTTCAGCTCGCCCTTGACCAGCGCCTTGGCCGGATCCTTATCCTGCGGCGCCCAGAAGCCGCGGTCCCACAGCATCACCGTGCCGCCGCCATACTCGCCCTTCGGGATCGTGCCTTCGAAGTCGCCGTAATCGAGCGGATGATCCTCTGTCTGCACCGCAAGGCGCTTAGCCTTCGGATTGAGCGAGGGGCCCTTCGTCACCGCCCATGATTTGAAGACCCCGTCCAGCTCAAGCCGGAAATCGTAGTGCAGCCGCGTTGCGGCGTGTTTTTGGATTACAAAACGCAGGTGCTTGGCCGGCTCGATCTTGCGCTCGCCGCTCGGTTCGGCGGTGACCTTGAAGTCCCGCATCGAGCGATACTGTTTGAGCTTGCCGTCGGCGCCGCTAGAGGCGCTCTGCTTCGATTTTCGTGCGGCCATGAGTTGTTCCTGAGCAAGGAACGCCGCACGCGCCGCACTGGTTTCAAACCTAGCCGCCGCTGGCTTCGCCCTTGGCGCCGCAGGCCGCGCACTTGCCGTCTTGCTCGACCGTAAAGTGGCCACACGCCGTGCAGGGTTCGCCGCGATAGCCGGTGCTCGCAGGCTTCGCCGGAGCAGGGGCCATCGCCGCTGGCGCGGCCTTCGCGTCGCGCCGCTCGCGCAGGTTCTCCACCACCGGCCGTGGCCGCAGCATCACCAGGTTGTCCGGCGAAGCCCCGCGCGAGAAGCCGCGCGAGATGAGCCGCGCCGCGCTCTCCGCGTCATTGGCCTTCTTGCTGAGTCCATCACTGCGTGCGTCGAAGGGATCCACCTGTGCAAGATCTGCGCGCCCCAGATAGGACACGGCGAGTTCGCGGAAGATGTAATCCAGGATCGAGGTGGCGTGCCGAATGGTCTCGTTGCCTTTCACTTCGCCGGCCGGCTCGAAACGCGTGAACAAGAACGCATCCACGTACTCTTCCAGCGGCACGCCGTACTGCAGCCCGATCGAGATCGAGATGGCGAAATTGTTCATCAGTGAGCGGAATGCGGCGCCTTCCTTGTGCAGGTCGATAAAAATTTCGCCGAGTTCACCGTCGTCATATTCGCCGGTGTGCAGATAGACTTTGTGTCCGCCGACAACGGATTTCTGGATGTAGCCCTTGCGCCGCTCCGGCAAACGCCGGCGCCCTTGGCCGGTATGGACGGCCGGCGTCTCGTTGGGCAGCTCGACGCTTGCCGCGACCGGCGCGGAGGCGGGTTCAGCTTCGATCTCTTCGTCAAATGCGGGCAGCGTCAGCGTAATCGGCGGCGCCACCGCGCGTACCGCAAGTAAGCCAATCCCCGCCGCTTGCGCCGCTTCAATCAGCGTGGCGCGGCGGCCAATGTCAGCAGTCGTCAGCGTCAGCTCGACAGCGCTGCGCGCGAACGGACGCACCGCCGCGGCCATCGCAATCGGCGCATCCGGCGCAATCTCGGCCGCGCCGGCGAACATCGCTGCGTGCTCTGCCGCGAGTCCCGCCGCCCCGGTCAAATCGCTCGCGCCCATGCAATAAGCCTCAGCGGCGGCAATGTCGTCTTCGCTGAAGCCCAGCGTCATCAGGAGATCGCCGCGCTTTCCGGCAGCGACATCCGGCGGCAGCTTCAGCACATCTTCGCAAAGCTCCGGCCCGATCACCAGCGGATGCACCGCGGCGCGCAACGTAAACGCGTCGGCGCATGCTTCTTCGATCGCATCGAGCGCGGGCTCAGTGAGGCCGCGCTGCGCCAGCGCATCGAGGCTGACACCCGGTGCGCCGCGCAATGTGCGACGGCCCTCGATGTGTGTCGCCAGCGCGCCGATTGCTTCCGCGCCATAACCCAGCGCCGCGAGGCCAACACGCGCATCCTCGATGAGCATGCGACCGAAGCCGCCGTCCGCGCGCGCGCCAAAAGCGACGACGCCCAAAATCGGCGCCAATCCCGGTGCGCTCAAGCCCAGACGGCGCGCGCTCGCCGCATCGTTGGCGAACGCAATGGTGACCGAGACCCGCAGCCCCGCATTCTTCGCGCCGGGCAGGGCGCTGTACGTCGCTTGCGCCCGTGCCGCGATCGAGCCGGTCAGCGCCGCCGCCGCATCGCGCGCCGCTTTCACCGCGGCTTCCTCGGCGCGCTTGTGCTTGCTCCAGCCCGGGTATGCACCGTTCGACTGCGCGCGCGCGGCGCTTTCGGAAATTGCCCCGGCGTGCGCCAGCGCCGCCACCGAAGCGGCCAGTGCGCGCCCTTCATCGCTGTCGTAGCTCAGTCCTGAGCGCAGCAGCAGCGCCGCCAAGCCTTCAAGCCGCAACGCGATCGGCCGCCGCGCGCTCGCGCCGTGCGCGCCATGCGCTGCATCGAGCGCGCGCACCAGCGCGCGCACGGCGATCTCAAAGCCGTCAATGTCGAAGC
>JAEYPY010000264.1 GCA_023410295.1 Pseudomonadota bacterium
GGGGGGAGGGGCGCGGCGGCGTTCTTGAGGCGAAGCCGTTCGAGGGTCGTGCTTTGCTGGAGCGCACGTTGCGGGGGCGGTTAGTGCGCTTGGGCTTTGGCTTCGCCTTGTGTTTCCTCTCGTGTTCGTAGTCGCCTTTTGAACCATCAGCACGCGTCGCCGTTCCGCACGATTTGCACTGGACAGACTTCACGGATTTGCGATGAAACCGGCGCATCTTTGGTGTGAGGTATGTGGTGCGGCGGCTCGCCGTGACTGCGGGCACAGCGAAGAGTTCGGACGAACGCGACAAGCGGCGCGTCCTTTGAGGGGAGAGAAGACATGCGTCGCATAATGTTGGCCGCCGCGGCGGCTCTGGCTTTGGCCGCGTGCAATCAAGGCAGCGGTCCTGCGTTGCCGCCCGTGCAGGAAGGCGCGCAGGCGCCCTCCACGCAACGCCCCGATCCTGCCGCGCAGCAGGCGCAGATCGACGACGCCACGCGTCAGCAACTCATCGCCAACATCGATTCGATGCTCGATCAAATGCAGCAACAGAGCGGCGGTGCGCCGATGCAGGGCTTCGCTGATGAGATCACGCCGATGCAGCCGGGCACCGATCATCGCCAGGTCGTCTCGCTCGACGGCGGCGTTGGCTACATGGTCGTCGGCGCTTGCGATGGCGATTGCACCAATTACGACATCGAGCTCATCGACATGCGTACCGGCGGCGTCGTCGCCAGCGATATGTTGCCGGACGATTTTCCGGTGGTGAACTTCACCCCGCCCGCCACCGGCCAATACATGATCCGCTCGCTGATGCAGGCCTGCAGCGTTGCGCCTTGTTATGCCGGCGCGCGCGTCCTCACCGTCGCCGCCGCCCCGGCGGGTGGGACGAAGTAGTCAGGCGTAAGGAAAGCAGAGCTCGCGCGGGAGGCTGACTTTGTAGTACCGCGCGAGCGCCTGGATCGCGGACGCGTGCGCAACGTAAGGATCGGCATTCTCGGGGCCGACGATGATGGTGCGGAAGTTGGCTTGGTTGCGTCCCTCCGGCGGCAGCATCGCCGTCGCCAGGCCAGCGCCATCGTCGGCGCGGAGCGTGAGGAAGAGGGGCATGGTGCGCGCGATATAGTCTTTGAGGCCGATCGCCTGCTCGAACACCGGCGCGCCCGCCGGCGCCCGATAGCTCTCACGCGCAGCCGCTTCGGCACGGCGGAAGTATTTATCGACGGCGTGGCGCATCAGCGCCGTTTCCGCCTCGGCCTCCGCTTCCGTCTCAAGTCTGAACCAAGTGGCGCCGCCCGGCGCGTCACATACGTACCGCATGGACACGACTATAGCGCGCCATGCGGTTCAAATTATGGAGCACGCTGCGTTAGCAGGGCACGTCCACAGTGACGTAGCGATTGGCGTAGCGGTCCCACTGGCGCTCGCTGCACATCTGGCGCGGCTCGTCGTAGTAAGGCTCGTCCGGCGCGTAGCCATAGTCGCGCTCATAAGCCCCGCCGCCTTCATAATAGCGGTCGTCCTCGTAACGCGGCGGCGGGGCGCAGCGCTGGTAATTGTCGCTGCAGCGCGCTTGCGGTTGGCTGGGCTGGCTAGCGAGCGCGCCGATGGCGAGGCCAAGCACGAGCCCGACAGCGCCGGCGGCCAGCGCGTCGTTGTTATCGCGCCGATGGTCATGGTGACGGCGGCGATCGTAATCGCGGTAGTGACGGCCCGAGTAATAGCCGTCGCGCCGGTGATCGCGCGCCTCGGCGGCCGGCGCCAGCGTGACGGCGGTAAAAAGAACGGCGGCCATAAGCGCCGCGGCTTTGCGCAACATGTGAATGCTCCCTGGGCCGGCACGCTGCGCCGCGCGGGCTGAACCATGGCTGAATCGGGCTCGGAACGTTGCAGTTGCGCCGCGCTCTCGCCAATTCCGCGAACCGCGGGGCGCTGTGATCCCCCGCAAGGGGTTCACGGCTGGCTTCCTCCGCAACCTGGGGTCATGGTTAACGACCAGTTTTTGGGCGTCTTTTGCCCATGAAGGGGAGCAGGGACATGGCTCGGAGGAAGAATATTCTACTGGCAGCCGCTGCGGTGATTGCGCTTACCATTGCTATGGCGCCAGGCGCATCGTTCGCCCAACAAGCGGTGGAAAACGAGGAGATCGTTGTTACCGCTACGAAACGAGCGAGCTCGATTCAAGACGTGCCGTTTTCGGTGAACGCGCAGACCCAGGAAGACATCGAGCGCACCGGCTCGACCAACCTCGAGGACATCAGCCGCAACGTCGCCGGCATGTCGGTGCAGAACCTTGGGCCCGGGCAGAGCCAGGTGGCGCTGCGCGGCGTCTCGGCCGGTCAGATCGTGCGCGACCAGCCGGGCGTCAAAGAACAGGTCGGCATCTATCTCGATGAATCGGTGATCTCGCTTTCGCTGTTCACGCCGGATCTCGATCTTTACGACTTGAATCGCGTCGAAACGCTGCGCGGCCCGCAAGGCACGCTGTTCGGTTCGGGCTCGGTCGGCGGCACGGTGCGTTACATCACCAACCAGCCGAATCTCGATGATGACGAGGCTTCAGCCGAAGTCAGCGTCCAGACCGTGACGGATGGCGGCGAAGGCGGCCACCTCAAAGGCATGGTCAATTATGCGCTGGTGCCGGGCGAATTGGCGCTGCGCGTCACCGGCTATCACACGGAGTACGCCGGCTTCATCGACGCGCTGCGTCCGGACGGTAGCGTCGACGAGGATGTGAACGACGGCACGCGCACGGGCTTCCGCGCCGCGCTCGCCATGCAGTTCACGCCGAACTTGGTCGTGACGCCGCGCGTCGTTTATCAGAACGTCGAGGTGAACGGCTTCAATCGCGAAGAGGTCTACAACGTCTTTGCCAACGATTACATGGTCCCGCCGAACGGGCTCGGCGAGCGCGAGCAATTTCTGCGCCTGCGCGAAGCGTTCGACGACGAAACGCTGATCGCCGATTTGACTGTGGATTGGGATCTCGGCGCGCTGAACCTCACGTCCATCACGAGCTACATCAATCGCGACATCCTGGTGAGCCGCGACGCAAGCGCGCTGACCGGCAGCGTATCGATCGATGTCGGCTTGGCGATTCCAGGCATCGAGCTGCCGTCCAATCTTCGCGACGTCACCGATCTTCAGCAGGTCACGCAGGAAATTCGTCTGGCGTCGGATTACGACAGCCCGTTCCAATGGCTGATTGGCGCCTTCTACACCGACATCGATCGCGAATATTCGCAACGCCTGCCTACGCCGGGCTATGACGCGTTTCTCGATGCCGCGACCGCGCCAGGTACGGCGGCCGGCGCCGCGAACGGCTTCCCGGCTGACTCCCCGTACAACGCGGACCTGCCCTACGACATCACGCAGTTCGCGATCTTCGGTGAAGCCAGTTACGACCTCACCGAGCGGCTGACGGTGACAGCCGGCGGCCGCTGGTACGATTTCGAGGAAGAGCGCCGGTTCACCTCGGGCGGCTTCTTCTCGAACGGCGATGATGAAAGCGACACAACAGCGTCGGATGGCTTCACGCCGCGCGTTCTCATCAATTACGACGTGAACGATGATCTGTCGATCAATGCCCAAGCCTCGCAAGGCTTCCGCCTTGGCGGTGCCAACGATCCGCTCAACCTGCCACTTTGCGATGGCGGCGTTCCTAACGGGCCGGATGCGCAAACCTTCGGCAACAATCCGACCTTCGAAGACGAAACACTCTGGAATTATGAGACCGGCCTCAAATTCTCGAACGGGCGTACCACCTTCAACGCCGCGGTGTTCTATTCGGACATCCAGGACTTGCAGGTGACCGCTGACGCCGGCTCGTGCTCTTCGCGCGTGGTGTTCAACGTGCCGGAAGCGCACACGTTGGGGCTCGAAGCCGAGTTCTCCTATGTGCCGTTCGCGGGCTTGGAACTGAGCGTCGCGGCCAGCTGGCTCGAAGCCGAGTTCGACTCCTCCGTCGTCGATGCCTTCGGCGATCCAATCGCTGGCATGCGCGAAGGCAATCGCCTGCCGTCTGTGCCCGAGTATCAGATCGCGGCGACCGCCGCCTATTACTTCCCGTTCGATCCGTTCAATGCGGGCATGGAAAGCTTCGTCGCGGCGTCGGTGCAGCATATGGGCAGCCGCTACACGCAACCGGGCGACCAAGAGCCTGGCGCCGGCACGTTCGTTTCGGGCCTGGCCTACGGCGGCGCGCTTGGCACGGAAGTGACGGAGATCGACCTTGAGATGGATCCGTTCACGGTCGTGAACTTCAACGCCGGCATCCAGAACGACACCTGGGGTCTCATCCTCTTCGTCAACAATGCCTTCGACGAGAATGCGCAACTGTCGTTCGACCGCGAACGCGGCGGGCGGGCGCGGCTCGGCTGGCACGTCAACCAGCCGCGCACGATCGGCCTCACGCTGCGGCGGAACTTCTAACTAACCTCTGAAGCGACCTTCACGGGCGGCCCGGAATCTCCGGCGCCGCCCGTTTTATGTCCGGGTGTTGAGTTGCGCCGGCCGCGTCGGTGTTTTGTCATATGGCGATGTCGGGACGAACGTCGTTCACGCGTCCTTGGGTCAGGACCAACGAGGAGACGTCAATGACTTATGTGGATGGTTTCGTGCTGGCGGTGCCGAAGCAGAATCTGGAGCGCTACAAGGCGATGGCGCGCGTGGCGAGCGAGGCGTGGCTGGAGCACGGTGCGCTCTCCTATGTCGAAAGCGTCGCCGATGATGTGCCCTATGGCGAGGTGACCTCGTTCCCGCGCGCCGTGCAGGCCAAGGACGACGAACTCGTGATCTTCTCCTGGGCAACGTACAAGGACCGCGCTAGCCGCGACGAGGTGATGAAGAAGGTAATGGCCGACCCGCGCATGAAGGAGCAGGAGGACATGAAAGACGTGTTCGACGGCAAGCGCATGTTCTGGGGCGGCTTCGAAGCCTTCATCGAACGCTGAAGCGCTTAGGCCAGCGCTTCCAGGCGCGGCTCGGCGACATTGGCTTCAAGGTCGGCGCGGATGCGCAGCGTGAAGACCGAGCCGCGACCCGGCGCGCTCTGCACGGTTGCGGCGCCGCCCATGACGCGCGCGAGGCGCGAAGTGATGGCAAGACCGACGCCGGCGCCTTCGTACTCGCGCGTGGTCGATTCATCGGCTTGCGTGAACGGCTCGAAGATGGCGGCGATGCGCTCCTTCGGGATGCCGACGCCAGTGTCCTCAATGTCGGCGACCAGCCACTCGCCGCGCTCGTTACGCTCGCGGCGGAGGGCGAGGCGCACTTGGCCGTTGCGTGTGAACTTGGCGGCATTGGAGAGCAAGTGATCGAGGCAGTGGCGGAATTTGCCGTCGTCATTGCGCACGAGGAGGCTTTCGCTGACGTTGAGCACGAGCGTATTGCCATTGGCTTCGATCTCAGCGCGCAAGGCTTCGGCGGTCTCTCGCGCTGCGGCGGACGCATCGAAGCTGCGGACTTTGAGTTCGGAGCGGCCGTCCTGCAGATCGGAGAAGGCGAGCAGGTCGCCCATCATCATCAGCTGCAGATGCGCAGCGGCGAGCACGCGGTCGAGATCGGCGACGTCGGCGTCGCGGCCTTCTTCCGCGGCGCTCTCGCGCAACATTTCGCTGTAGCCGATGATGGCGTTGAGCGGCGTGCGCAGTTCGTGGTGCATGTTGGCGATGAAGCGCGACTTGGCGAAGCTTGCGGCTTCCGCCGAGCGGCGCGCTTCGGCTTCGGCGGCGGCGCTCGCGATCAGGCGGTCCGAACGGCCGACGAAGGCGGCGCCCGCACCCAGCGCCAAAAACAGGAAGAGCGAAATGGTGGCGGCTTCCCAGCTGAGGCCGAAGGCGATGGCTGGGCCAGCCAAAGAAACTACCATGATCGGAATGGCGCCGGCGAGCAGCAGCATGCGATCGCGCGAGTAATAGACGAAGATCTGCGTTGCGGCGGAGAGAATCCAGCACGTGGCGATGACGCCGCTGAAGGTGGTCCCTTCCATCCACGCGAGTAGCGGTAGCATTTGCGTCAGCGAGAGGCCGAGAAAAACCATGGCCGCGCGGCGGAAGCGGGCGCGGTTTATGTCGGTCTCCACCAGCGGCACGACAAAGCGGCGCTCCAGCGGTCCGACGAGGGCGCTATTCCAGAAGATCAAGACGGTGAGCCACACCAGCAGCATCGGCTGGCCCAACAGCCAGACCACAGGCGCTGCGGCGATCATCATGACGGCGGCGCGCAGGCGTGCGCCGCTGCCGGAAATCGCGAGCGATTCCAGCAGGGCGTCACGCGCTTTGGTCTTGGCGTCTGCGGTCTCGGCGGTCACGCGCGGGGCTCCTAGCGCGTCATTTATCAAGCCGCATGGCTAAGAATGGCTGAAGCCGCACGCCGCGAACGATCACGAAGCTGCAAAAAGAATGGGCGCGCGTCTTAAAAACGCGCGCCCGTCGGTAGCTTAGCTTGACGTCGGCTTAATCGCCGCTTCCTTCAGTCGTTTCGTCGGTCGGGAAGCCGCGCACGCGCAACAGTGCGTTGACGTCCGGATCGCGACCGCGGAATTGGCGATAGGCTTCCGCGCGATCCGTTGAGTTGCCGGGCGCCAGGATGATGTTGCGCATGCCCGCGGCGGCGGTCGGATCGAACACGTTGCCGCTGGCTTCGAACATTTCCCAGGTGTCGGCGTCCATCACTTCCGACCAGAGGTAGGAGTAATAGCCGGCCGAGTAGGCGTCGCTCGAGAAGAGGTGGCCGAACTGCGGCAAGCGGTGACGCATCGCGATCTCACGCGGCATGCCGATGGCGGCGAGTGTCTCGCGTTCGAACGCGTCCGGATCGGTGATCGGCTCGGCGCGGTGGTGCAGCGCCATGTCGACCAGCGCGGAGGAGAGATACTCCACCGTGGCGTAGCCTTGGTTGAAGGTAGAGGCGTTGTGCACGCGCTGCACCAGTTCCTGCGGCATTGGCCGGCCGGTTTGGTAGTGGCGCGCGAACTGATCAAGGATCGGGCGAGACAGCACCCAATGCTCGTGCACCTGGCTCGGGAATTCGACGTAATCGCGCGGCGTGGTCGAAAGGCCCGGATAGTTCACTTCCGAGACCAAGTAATGGATGGCGTGGCCGAACTCGTGGAAGAGCGTCTCGGCATCATCCAGCGAAATCAGCACCGGTTCACCCGGCGCCCCAGCAACGAAGTTGTTGTTGTTGGAGGCGATGGTGGTGATCTCTTCGCCCATGAAGTTTTCGTGGCCGCGATAGGTGTTCATCCACGCGCCCGAGCGCTTGCCGGCACGGGCGAAATTGTCGCCGTAGAAGAGGCCGCGGAATGAGCCGTCGCGATCGGTGACTTCCCACACCCGCACGCT
>JAEYPY010000106.1 GCA_023410295.1 Pseudomonadota bacterium
CCTCGTAGGCGAGTAGGGCAGTACCGGAAATTGGGCGTACGTAACGTTCGCGAGGGTCGCTCGCGGGCGCGCGAACCCATGCCTAGCGCTTGCGCCCCTATTCCCTTAAGCCCGTATTCCCTTATTCTTCCCCCAAGCCGCCAACGGAGGAAACCATGGCCAAAGGTCAGATGCGCTCCAACAAAGAGAAGCGCAAACCCAAGAAGGACAAGGACGAGAAGAAGGGCGCCAAGAAGTGAGCGGCAAGGTCCTCTTCAAGTTCGCATTCATGGGCAAGGTGACGACCCCGGAAACGGCGCCGACGCAGCTGGTCGCCGATAGCCTGCGCACGCTGGAAGCCAATCTTCGGCCAAAGCTAGAGGCGGTCGTCCCCGCGGGCGATACGCTCGAAGTGCAGGTGGTGTGGAATCGCGACAAGCACCTCGATTTCAACCTCGTCGGCGCCAAGGGCGTGGTCGAAGCCGCGCATGAAGTCTTGAAGCAGGGCTGAGTCATGATCCGATTTCACTTCAACGTCATGGGCGAGTCCGTGACGGCGGAAACCGCCCGCACGCCCGAGGTCGCCAACAACGTCCGCGCCATGGAGGCCGATCTGCGCAAGAAGCTCGAAGGCGCCGTGCCGGAGAGCGAGAACCTCGACGTGGTGATTTCCTGGAACCAGGCGAGCAAAGTCGATTTCCGGCTCGACGGCTCGCGCGCCGCCGTGGAAGCCGCCGGCCGCGCCTTGGGTCTGAAGCGCTAGCTGCGCCTAGGCCGACTTCTGTTGCTCGGCAATCAGTGCGTCGTCGATCTCATTGGCCCGGATCGCGGCTGGCCGCGCGGCAAGCCGACTCCAATAGACTTCGAACGCCGGACGCTTTTCGATCGTGCCGAACTGCAGCGCCCAGCCGATTTGCGAACCGAGATAAAGATCGGCGGCGGTGAAGTGATCGGCGGCGAGATATTCCTTATCTTTCACCGCAAATTCGAGCGCATCCATCACCTGTTCGCGCGACCCATAGCCAACCATGCCGCGCTTTTCTTCCGGCACGACGACGCCAAGCCCATGATTGCTCGCCATCGCTTCGACGCAGCCGGCGCCGTAGAAGAGCCAGCGATAATAAGGTCCGCGTTCCTTACTGCCGTGCGGCGGCGCGAGGCTGGCTTCGGGAAAAACGTCGGCGAGGTAAGCGCAAATCGCCGCCGCTTCGGTGACGACCGTATCGCCGTGCTTGATCGCCGGCACTTTTCCCATCGGGTTGATCGCCAGATATTCCGGCGACTTCATCGACGTGCCGTAGCCCAAGACGACCGTATCGTAAGGCTGGCCCACTTCCTCCAGCATCCAGCGGATGATGCGGCCACGCGACATCGGGTTTGTGTAGAAGGTGAGATCGTGCGCCATTTGGCTTCTCCCTCTTGGGCAAATGGAAGGGCTTTGGCATAAGGCGCCCATGGCCAAGAGCAAGCAGATTACGATCTACGGCATCAAGAACTGCGACACGATGAAAAAGGCGCGCACATGGCTCGATGCGCATGACGTGGATTATGTGTTTCACGACTATAAAACCGAAGGCATCGACAAGGCCGCGCTCGAGCGCTGGACGAAGGAGGTCGGCTGGGAAACGCTGCTCAATCGCGCCGGCACGACCTTTCGAAAACTGCCCGATGCCGACCGCGAGAACGTGACGGAGAAGAAAGCGGTCGCGCTCATGCTTGCGCAGCCAAGCATGATCAAGCGCCCGGTGCTGGATGTCGGCGGCAAGCTGATCGTGGGCTTCAAGCCTGAGGCGTACGAAAAGGCGCTGATCTAACGCATCCAGGCTGCCGCTGAATCGAGGGCTTCGGCCAACACCTCAGCATCTTTGCGCCCGCTCTTCGCCGGCGCATGAAAGCTATGATCGGCATGCGCAAGCAATTTCAACGTTGCGCGCTGGCGGAGGCGCTTAATCACGGGCCGTAGCAGATCCAGCTCGGCCAGCGCATCATTATCGCCCTGCAGGAACAGCATCGGGATATTGATGTCGTTCAGATGCGCCGCGCGCTCGTCGCTGGGCTTGCCGGCGGGATGCAGCGGGAAGGCGAAGAAGATAAGCCCACGCACGTTCGGCAACGCATCGAGCGCTTGCGCCTGGCTCGTCATCCGTCCGCCAAACGAACGGCCGCCTGCAAAGAGCGGCGTGTCAGAGGCAAGCTCCTTCGCCTTAGCGACAGCGGCGCGCACCGCCGCGTGGGCGAGTGGCGGCGGGTCCGGTCGCTTCGAGCCGCGCTCCATGTAGAGAAAGTTGTAGCGCAGCGTTGCGATTCCGCGTTCAGCCAAACCGTTCGCAGCCGCCGTCATCGCCTTGTGCGCCATGCCGGCGCCGGCCCCATGCGCGAATACATAAACCGCTTTCGCGCCCGGCGTTGAGAGCCAAAGGCCGGAGACGCTGGTTTCGCCATCAATCGGGATCGTAATCTGCGTCGGCGTCATCAGGGCGCCGGGATCGGCAGACATTCCATCACTTCCACGCTGTCTCCCGGAAACAGCGTGAAGTGCGGGTGGCCTTCGAACATCCTTGCCGCGGCTTCGTGCGATTCCGCTTGCACGATAACGTAGCCGGTGAGCGCATTCTTGATGTCGCGGACGCCGTCAGGGCAGGTGCGCTTGGTTTTGCCGAGCGGGCCGCCGTGATCGAGGATCGCAGCTTTATGCCTCTCGCCCCAAGCCATCCAAGCATCGAACGCGGCTTTGGTGCGGGCGTTGCGTTCATTGTCGCTGAGATTGTCCCAGCCGGAGCGGCGATGCGCGTCGTCTGTGCCGATATAAACAGCCATGAACTTCTTCATCGCTCTGCTCCCTAGGCGGTGACGCTGAGATAGTTGTCGAGTTTGCCGAAAAGCTCCTGCCAGCCGGCTTCGCGCATCTTTACCCCGTCGGCGCCGTCGAAGAAGGCGCCATGTTCGGTGAAGACCATGCGCGTGCCTTTGTCGGCGGGCGTCAGTTCGACGCTGGCGAGTGAGACCGAGAAGCGCGCGCCGTTGCGGTCCATCGAATAGGTGAAGATGATGCGCTGGTTTGGGACAATTTCGTTGAAGACGGTGTCGTTGCCGAACCATGTCTCTTCGCCGAAGGTTTCGACGCCTTTGAGGTGGCGGAAGGTGCTGCGCTCGGCGCCGCCTTCGCGGAAATCGAGTTCGTAGCTTTTGATTTCCCAGCCTTCGCCTTCGGCAAACCACGCGCGCTTGGCGACGAGATCGGCCCAGGCGGCGAACACCTTTTGTGGCGCGGCGTTGTAGCGGCGTTCGATGACGAAGCTGCCATGTGTGGTCGTCATAACTGCCTCACCTGTTCAAAAAGGCTTCGAGTTGGCTGAGCAGTTCGAGCGTGCCGCGTTCACGTTCGCCGGCGTCGTCGTAGCCATCGAGGAAGATGCCCTGTTCAGTCAGCACGAACCTCGTCCCCGAACCATTGGCATTGAACTCCATGCTGGCGAGCGACACGGAGATGCGCCGGTCGTTTATGTGCATTTCGTAGGACGATACGATCCGTTCGTTCGGGACGATATCCCAATACGTCGCGTTGTAATGGTGCACGGCGCCCCCGACTGGCCCACCGCTGACGCTTTCCTTGCCGCCGACGCGGAAGTCGAACGCCTCGTTGGATTTAGCCCATTCCTCGGGGCCGCCGAACCATTGGGATTTCGACTTCGGGTTGGCGAACGCGTCGAACACTTTAGCTGGCGCGTGCTTGAAGTCGCGTTCGATCACGAACGTTGCATGCGTGGTAGAACGTTTCACTGCGCGAACTCCTTGTCGAGATTGTCGAGCGCGGCGGACCAGCCGAACTGGTAGCCTTGCTCCATGTTTGAGCCGTCGAAGCTGGCGATCTGCATGGTGAGCCGGAGGTTGGTGCCGGCGTCTTTGGGCGTGAGCTCGACGGTGATCAGCGCGGCCGAGACGCGCCGCTTTCCGTGTGCGATGTCTTCGACGAAGAAGATGCGCTGGTCGCGCTTGATATCGATGTAGTCCACTGTCGCGACATAATCTTCATTGTCAGGTTCGATGCAGCGCGAGAGATCGCGCCCGCCTTCGCGGAAATCGGCTTCTTCATATTCGATGCGGATATTGTCGGCTGGCGCGGACCAGCGCTTGCGCGCTTCGACGTCAGCCCAGGCGCTGAAGACACGCGCGGGCGCGGCGTTGTAGGTGCGCTCCATAACGATGGTGGCGTGGGCGATGGTGGTCATGGGGACTAGGCTCCGGGGTACATGTGAAAGAGCGGCTCCGATTCCTTAACCGCACGCGCGAACGAGGGGCGCGTCTTCAGGCGATCGAGGTAAGCGGCGATGCGCGGGCGGTTCTCGCCCAGCGGCGCGTTGCGCGTCGCGTACCAGAGCGCGGGCGCGGCCGAGCAATCGGCCAGCGTGAAGCTCTCGCCGACAATGTATTCGCGCGCGCCGAGCTGGGTTTCGATGACAGTGTAGATGCTACGCACGATGCGCTTGGCTTCCTCGACGCCGAAAGGATCGCGCTGATCTTCCGGGCGGATGTTGTCGACGACGATCTTGCTCATCGTCGTGTTGAGATGATCGAACACGCGGTCCCAGCGACGCACCTCAAGCGCGGCATCGAGATCCTCGGGAATGAAGCGCGTTGCGCCGGGATAGTAGGCGTCGAGATACTCGATGATGACGGAGGTCTCGGTCACCATGCGATCGCGGTCGCTGTCGAGCAGGATAGGGAACTTGCCCATCGGCCATTTGGCGATGAAGTCCGCGTAAGTGCTCTCATCCACTGTGATGGAGTCGAACGGCGTGGCGTTCTCGTAGAGGGCGGTCAGCACCTTCCAGGTGTAGGAAGAGATCGGGTGGCCATAGAGCGTCAGCATCAAACGTCTTTCGTTTCGTCGAGAAATTGTCCGAGCCGATCGAGGCGGCGTTCCCAGAGGGCGCGGCGTTCGGCGATCCATTGTTCGGCTTGGGAGAGCGCCTTGGGCTCGATCCGGCAGGTGCGGCTGCGGCCGACCTTTTCCGAAATCACCAGACCCGACGCTTCCAGCACCGCCAGGTGCTGCATCACCCCCGGCAGTGACATCGCCAGAGGTTTGGCCAACTCCGAGACCGTGGCCGGGCCTTGGACTAGGCGATCGACCATGGCCCGGCGGCTGGGGTCGGCCAGGGCCTGGAAGGCCAGATCGAGGGCGGCGTCCTGCCTGAACATGGATACTTAAGTAGGCACTTAAGTATCATCTGGCAAGTCAAAAGACGCTGGCGCGCGGCGGCCGGCTCATGACATGAACGCAATGGCCCATCTGCGGCGCTGCGCAGGCTTGCATCCAAGAGCCGAGCGGGGCGCATCTATAAGACGAACGAGGCGCTAGACCTCTGGGCTATGGAGTTCCTGATGGACGCGGAAGTCTTTGTTCCTTTTATCTTTTTCGCCTTTCTGGCGGCGGTGATCCTGATCCCGATCTGGCTCAAGGAGCGCACGCGCCAGTCTGCGCATCAGCTGCTCGGCCAAGCGCTTGAGAAGGGTCAGACGCTGGATCCGGCGCTTCTGCGCCAGCTGACCGAAGGCAAAGCGCAACAGCAGGACCGCCCGCGCCGTACGCTCGGCAGCGGCGTCGTCCTCCTGGCCTTGGCGCTGGGCTTCGTGGCGGCGAGCTACATGAACGGCGACATCACCGGCGGCGGCATGATGACGGCCGCGACCATCCTGGGCGCCCTTGGCATCGCCTTTATCCTGCTCGCGATGGTCGATTACTCGTCTAAGAAGAAGGATCAGTGAGTGGTGATCGGTGGCGTCGCGGGGGCTTATCAATCTGGCTCAGGCCACGGAAGCTGCGCTCATTATCGCAGCACAGGCCAAGGACCAGGCGGCGTTCGGAGAACTGGTCAAGCGCCGGCAAGGTTGGGCGCGGGCCTTGTTGAGGAAGATGTGTCGAAGCCACGCTGAAGCTGATGATCTGGCTCAAGAAGCATTCATCAAAGCGTGGGAAAGATTGACGGATCTGGAGACGCCGGCGGCGTTTGCAGGATGGTTCAGGAGGATTGCGGTAACGACGTTTTTGATGGCCAAGCGCAAGCAAAAGGCGATCTTCGAGGAGATTGACGATGCTTCGCCCATCGCCGCCGAGGGCTCCACGCCCGAAGCGGAGGCCGGCGCCAAGATCGACCTGGAGAAGGCGCTTGCCAGACTGTCGGATGCGGAGAGATTGTGTGTGACGCTGAACCACGGAGAAGGGCTCAGTCACGGAGAAATCTCGGAGATCACGGGGCTTCCCCTTGGCACCGTGAAGTCCCACGTACTTAGGGGAACGGAAAAACTTCGCCGAATGTTGGAGCCGGCGTGATGAGTGAATTTGATGCACTGCTGACCAGGGCC
>JAEYPY010000131.1 GCA_023410295.1 Pseudomonadota bacterium
CCAACTGAGTCTCCCGGCGAGACGCCGGGGGTCCATGAGATCGCGCGCTACCTTGAACAGCGCGCGCAGCTTGAATCCAACGGCCTCTACCGCGCCGAGCACGAGCGCGATGCGTGTGGCGTTGGCATGGTCGTCTCGCTCGATGGCAAGCCGCGGCGCGATGTGGTGACCCTCGCCATCGCTGCGCTGAAAGCCGTCTGGCACCGTGGCGCTGTCGATGCAGACGGCAAGACCGGCGATGGCGCCGGCATCCTGGTCGAGGCGCCGCAGGATTTTTTCCGCGAGCAGGTCACGCGCACCGGCCACACGCCGAGGGACGGGCCGATTTTTGTCGGTCAGATTTTCCTGCCGCGTCTCGATCTCGGCGCGCAGGAACGCGCGCGCGTCATCGTCGAAAGCGAAATCATCGGCGCCGGCTTCGTGCTCTACGGCTGGCGCCAAGTCCCGGTGAACATCAGCCAGATCGGTGACAAGGCCAACGCCACCCGTCCCGAGATCGAGCAAGTGCTGCTCTACGATCCGCAAGGCCGCGACGCCGAAACGGTGGATCGCGATCTCTATATTTGCCGCCGGCGCATCGAAAAGCGCGCGCTCGCCGACAACATCACCGAGCTTTACGTCTGTTCGCTCTCGGCGCGGCGACTGGTCTACAAGGGCATGTTCCTGGCCCAGCAGATCGACGCCTTCTATCCCGATCTCCGCGATGAGCGCTTCGTCTCATCCGTCGCGATCTATCACCAGCGCTATTCCACCAACACCTTCCCGCAATGGCGTTTGGCGCAGCCCTTCCGCATGCTCGCGCATAACGGTGAGATCAACACGCTGAAGGGCAACGTCAATTGGATGCGCAGCCACGAGGTGCGCATGGCGTCCGAAGCCTTCGGCGACGCCGATGGCGACGTGAAGCCGATCGTGCAGCCGAGTGGTTCGGATTCGGCAGCGCTCGACAACGTGTTCGAAGTGCTGGTGCGCGCCGGCCGCGCCGCGCCGATGGCCAAATCGCTGCTTATTCCCGAAGCGTGGGCCAAGTCGCGCACGATGAAAGAAAGTCACCGCGCGCTCTACGCGTACTGCAACGCCGTGATGGAGCCGTGGGATGGGCCGGCGGCGCTCGCGATGTTCGATGGCCGCTGGGCGGTAGCGGGACTCGACCGCAACGGGCTTCGCCCGCTGCGCTATGCGCTGACGGCGGACGGCTTGCTTGCGGTCGGTTCGGAAACCGGCATGTGCCCGCTAGATGACCGCAAGATTACCGAGCGCGGCCGCATTGGCGCGGGCCAGCTCGTCGCCGTCGATACCAAGGAAGGCCGGCTCTATCACCACGAAGAGCTGATCGACGCGCTCGCGGCGCAGCATCCCTACGAAACCTGGCTCGAAAACGTCATCGATCTCGACAAGCAGCTGGCTGGCGAAGAGCCGCGCCTGTTCTCCGATCGCAGTGAGCTGCTGCGCCGCCAAGCCGCGGCCGGCTACACGATGGAAGACGTTGAGCTCTTGCTGCAGCCCATGCTGGAGGAGGGCAAGGAAGCTATCGGCTCGATGGGCGATGACGCGCCGCTCGCGGTTCTGAGCGAGCAGACGCGCCCGCTCTCGCACTATTTCCGGCAGAACTTCAGCCAGGTCACCAATCCGCCGATCGATCCGCTGCGCGAAGGCCGCGTCATGAGCCTCGCGACGCGCTTCAAGAACCTCGGCAATATCCTGGCGCAGGACGAGACGCAGGCGAATGTCTACGTTCTCTCCAGCCCCATCCTCTCCAATGGCATGTACGCGCGGCTGATGCGCGAGTTGGGCGATGATGTGGCGCGTATCGACTGCACATTCGCCGCGCCGCGCGAGGGCGAAGACCCGGGCGCCATCCTGCGCGCCGCGCTCTACCGCATCCGTGGCGAAGCCGAGCAGGCGGTGCACTTCAACAAGCGCTCGCACATCGTGCTCACGGATGAAGCCCAAGGGCCGGACCGCATCTCCTGCCCGATGATCCTCGTCGCCAGCGCGGTGCATTCGCATCTGGTGAAGAAGGGGCTGCGCAGCTTTTGCTCGATCACCGTGCGCAGCGCCGAGACGCTCGATCCGCACGCTGTCGCCGTGCTGATCGGCTGCGGCGCGACCACTGTGAGCCCATACATCGCCTTCGAGACGGTCGCCGACCGCACCGCGCGCGGACTCGCGGGCGGTCTGAGCCAAGAGCAGGCGGCTGCGAATTATCGCGCGGCGCTGGAAGCGGGCCTGCTCAAGATCATCTCGAAGATGGGCATCTCGGTGATCTCCTCTTATCGCGGCGGACTCAATTTCGAAGCCATCGGCCTGTCGCGCGCGCTGGTGGACGAGTTTTTTCCCGGCCTCACCAGCCGTATCTCCGGCATTGGCCTTGCCGGGCTCGCGCTGGAGGCTGCCGATCAGCACGCGCGCGCGCATGATGAAACGCTCGCCGCGCTGCCGCTCGGCGGCCAGTATCGCTATCGCGCCAGCGGCGAACGCCACGCGCTTGAAGCGGCCTCGATTCACCAGCTGCAACGCGCCTGCGATACCGGCGACTACAAAACCTACCGCGCCTATTCTGATTTCATCCGCGAACGGCGGCTCAGCCAGCCGATCCAGCTGCGCGATCTGCTGGAAGTGCGCGAAGGGCTTTATCCGCCGGCGCCGCTGGGCGAGGTGGAGAGCATCACCGAACTGCGCAAGCGCTTCGTTACGCCCGGCATGAGTCTTGGCGCGCTCTCGCCGGAAGCGCACGGCGCGCTCAATATCGCCATGAACCGCATCGGCGCGCGCAGCGTCAGCGGCGAGGGCGGTGAAATACCCGAACGCTACAAGCCACTGCCGAACGGCGATGACGCCAACTCCGCCATCAAGCAGATCGCCTCCGGCCGCTTCGGGGTGACCGCGGAATATCTCAACCAGTGCCGCGAGATCGAGATCAAGGTCGCGCAAGGCGCCAAGCCGGGCGAGGGCGGCCAGCTGCCGGGTTTCAAGGTCACCGAGCTGATCGCGCGCCTGCGGCACGCAACGCCCGGCGTGTCGCTGATCAGCCCGCCGCCGCATCACGACATCTACTCGATCGAGGATCTGGCTCAGCTCATCTATGACCTGAAGCAGATCAATCCGGTGGCGCGCGTCTGTGTGAAGCTCGTCGCGCAATCGGGTATCGGCGCGGTCGCGGCGGGCGTGGCTAAGGCGGGCGCGGACACGATCCTCATCTCCGGCAATGTCGGGGGCACCGGTGCGAGCCCGCAGACCTCGATCAAATACGCCGGCATTCCGTGGGAAATCGGTCTCGCTGAAGCGCACCAGACGCTGATGCTCAACAACCTCCGCCATCGCGTGCGTCTGCGCACCGATGGGGGCTTGCGCACCGGGCGTGACATCGTCGTCGCCGCCATCCTGGGCGCGGAGGAATTCGGCATCGGCACAGCGTCGCTTGTCGCCATGGGCTGTCTCATGGTGCGACAGTGCCATTCCAACACATGCCCGGTCGGCGTCTGCACCCAGGACGAGGCGCTGCGCGCAAAATTCACCGGCACGCCGGAGAAGGTCGTCAACCTGATGAGCTTCATCGCCGAGGAAGTACGCGAAATCCTGGCGCAGATAGGCTTCCGCCGGCTCGAAGAAATCATCGGCCGCACCGACCTGATCGAGCAGATCAGCCGCGGCGCCGAGCATCTGGACGATCTCGACCTCAATCCGCTGCTGGTGCGCGTCGACAGCCCGTATCCGAGCTATTGTACGCAGCTCGGCCGCAACGAGCCGCCGCCCTCGCTGGATCATGAATTCATCGCCGCGGCGCCGTCGTTTTTCGAACGCGGCGAGAAGCAGCGGCTCGATTTCGCCGTGCGCAACACGCAGCGCGCCATCGGCGCACGCGCTTCGGCGCACGTCGTCCGCCGCGTCGGCGCAAAGGGGCTGCCCGAAGGCCAGCTCACGGTGAATCTGAGCGGCTCGTGCGGGCAGAGCCTGGGCGCGTTCATGGCGCCAGGCATTGCGCTGCACGTCATCGGCGACGCCAACGACTATGTCGGCAAAGGCCTCTCCGGCGGCGTCATCACGCTGAAGCCGCCCGCGGGCGAGAGCGCGGGCGCTATCGTCGGCAACACCTGCCTTTATGGCGCGACCAGCGGCAAGCTCTTCGCTGCGGGCCTCGCCGGCGAGCGCTTCGCCGTGCGCAATTCCGGTGCGACTGCGGTCGTCGAAGGTGCGGGCGCCAATGCGTGCGAGTACATGACGGGCGGGCTCGTCGCCATTCTCGGCGCCACCGGCGACAATTTCGGCGCCGGCATGTCGGGCGGCATGGCGTTCGTCTACGACGCAGACGGCCGCTTCGCGGAGCGCGCCAATCCGGACTCCGTCGTCTGGCGCCGTCTGGCGTCGGCGCACTGGGAAGGCGTGCTCAAAGGCCTAATCGAGGAGCACGTGCGCCGCACCGGTTCGCCGCGCGCGGCCGACATGCTGGCGCACTGGGACGAGATGCGCGGCCGGTTTTGGCAGGTTTGCCCGCAAGAAATGTTGCCGCGCCTCGCCCATCCGCTCTCGGACGCCGAACCCGCGTCATCGGTCGCGGCCGCCTAGCGTTTCGTCGCTCGTCGCGCATCCAAGCGCCGCCTTCGGCGCATCTTCCCAGCATCTGCTTGGGAGAGACGGATGAACCGGGCGCTTCTGCTGTGGGTCGTCGCCATCATCGGCGCCGGCCTCGCCTTCGCTGCGATGAACGACGCGTACGCACAGGGCGCCGATCCCAAGGTCGCGGCGATGACGCCCGACGCGCCCTCCAACGCCGCCGAAGCGCGGCTACAGGACATCACCCGTTTCCGCGAACGCTTCCTCGCCGCCGACATCGCCTACAGCGACGAAGCGCGCGCCGAAGCGGAACGCCGGCTGGATGCGCTGAAGGACCGCGCAGGCGAGGTGAGCCACGCCTATTTCGAGCTCGAACTCTCGCGCATCGTCGCGCTTGCGGATAACGGCCACACCGCCGCGTTCCCCTGGCTGCGCGCCGCGCGCTATAATCGCATCCCGCTCCGTCTCGCGGCGTTCGGCGAAGACTTCTACGTCATCCGCGCTGCGCCAGAGCATGCTGATCTGCTCGGCGCGCGCCTGGTCGCCATCGATGGGCGCCCGATCGCCGAGGCGCGCACGGCGGCGCGTTCGCTGATGGGCGGCGTGCCGCAGTGGCGCGATCGCTTCGCCAACTATTTGCTCGAAAGCCCGGAGCAGCTGCACGCACTTGAGCTCGCTACAAGCAGCAACGGTGCAACTTATCGCTTCGCGCTGAGCGGCGGCGGCGAGTCTGAACGCGCAATCACCGCGTCGCCCGCATCAGCCGACGGTGACATGAACCGCGATCTCTATCCTGCGCCGTTCGAGAGTGAGCAGGGCTGGCGCACCGCGCTCGCCCCCGAGCGTGCGCCCTGGGCGCTGCAGAATCCGGAGGAGCGTTTCCGCTGGCGCTTGGCGCCGGAGGTCGACGGCATCGTCATCGAACTCCGCCAGAACAACAACGCCGAGACCATCACCGTCGCCCAAGCGCTGACCCAGTTCCTCAACGCCATCACCGAACACGAGCCGCGCAATCTCGTGCTCGACATGCGCATGAATTCAGGCGGCGATCTCAACACGACGCGCGCGTTCGTCCAGTCGCTGCCAGCGCGGATTCCAGGCCGCATCTTCGTGCTGACGAGCCCCTGGACCTTCTCGGCCGCCATCTCCACCGTCGGTTATCTCGAACAAGCCGCGCCCGATCGCGTCACCATTGTCGGCGAGCCTGTCGGCGATCGGCTCGAGTTTTTCGCAGAGGGCGGCATGATCGAACTCCGCAACTCGCATCTGATGGTGCTCGCCGCCACCGAGCGGCACGATTACGCCACCGGCTGCGAAGGCTTCGCAGACTGCCATGGCAGCGTCGCGCGCAATCCGATCCGCGTCGCCAGTCTACAGCCCGACATCGCCGCGCCCTGGACGATCGAAGCCTACATGGGGGGCCGCGACCCCGGCATGGAAGCCGTCGTCGCCGCACTTCGCTAGCGCTTCGCAATAGCGCGCCGCGGCATCGACCCGGCGCACCCGCGGCGCCATATCTGCGGCGTGGACACGACGACTCGCACTAGTTCGGCTGAACACGCGCGCCTCACCTCGCAGATGGCGACGCTCTCGCTCGCCGTCGCCCTTACGCTGATCGCGCTGAAGGCATGGGCGTGGTTCGTCTCCGACTCGGTGGCGATGCTGGCTTCGCTGGCCGACTCCACGCTCGATCTCGCGGCCTCGCTCATCACCTTCTTTGCCGTGCGCTACGCCGCCGCGCCGCCCGATCGCGAACACCGCTTCGGCCACGGCAAGGCCGAAGCCTTCGCGGGGCTGTTGCAGGGCGGGCTGGTCGCTGTCTCCGGCGTCGTCATCGCTCTTGAGGCGATCCCGAGACTGATGCAGCCAGAAGCGCTCAGCCATGGCGTCGAAAGCATAATTGTCATGCTGCTCTCGATCGCCATCACGGCGTGGCTCGTCGCGATGCAGACGCGCGCCGTGCGCCGCACTGGCTCAGTGGCGACGCGGGCAGACCGGTTGCATTACGTCGGCGACATCGCCTCGAACGTCGTCGTACTGATCGGCATTGGCGCCGGGGTCTATTTCGGCATCGCCTGGGCCGACCCCGTCGCTGCGCTTCTGGTGACCGCCTGGCTCGGCTATGGCTCGATCAAAGTCGCGCGCGAGGCCGCCGATCATTTGCTCGACCGCGAAGTCGCCGACGATGTCCGCGCCCGTATCCGCGCGCTGGCGGAAGCCGATAGCGCCATCCTGCGCGTCCATGATCTGCGCACCCGCACCAGCGGGCCTTACATGCACGTGCAATTTCATGCTGAACTCGACCCCGATTTGTCGCTAGAGCAGGCGCACCGGATCGTCGTCGCGGCCGAGGAGCGCATCCGCGCGGAATTCCCCACCGCCGACATCATCATCCATCCCGACCCCAAAGGCCGCGCCGAACCGCATGGACACGAAGATTTCGAACGCGCAAGTCAACGCTGACGCCGTCAAGGCGAAAGCGCACGCGCTCGGCTTCGACGCCATGGGCATCGCCTCCGCGCATGAGCCGTGGCTGGCGAGCGCGCGGCTGGAGGAATTTCTGCGCGCAGGCCGCCACGGGGACATGAGCTGGATGGAGGCTTATGGAGCGTCGGCGTCCTCGCCGGCGACCTCCGGCGAGACGACGGCGGTCCCCAATCGACGCAGCCATCCCAACGCGCTTTGGCCCGACGCCAGAAGCGCGATCCTTGTCGGCCAATCCTATGCGCCTGAGACGAGCTCGCTCGCTCTGCTCGAAGCCAAGAGTCACGGCCTCGTCTCCGCGTACGCCGCGCGGCGCGATTATCACGACATCATCAAGGGCAAGCTGAAGCAGTTGGCGCAATGGCTCGCGCATGAGAGTGGCCAAGATGTGAAGGTATTCGTCGACACCGCGCCACTGATGGAAAAGCCGCTGGCCGAGCGCGCCGGGCTCGGCTGGCAGGGCAAGCACACCAACCTCGTTTCACGAGAGCATGGCTCCTGGCTCTTCCTCGGCGCCATCCTCACGGCCGCCGAACTCGAAGCCGACAAGCCGCATGAAGAACACTGCGGCTCGTGCCGCGCGTGTCTCGATGTGTGCCCGACCAACGCCTTCCCCGCGCCGTTCCAGCTCGATGCGCGGCGATGCTTGGCGTACCTCACCATCGAAGCCAAAACGCAGATCCCGCGCGAATTCCGCGAAGCTGTCGGCAACCGCGTGTTTGGTTGCGACGATTGCCTCGCCATCTGCCCCTGGAACAAGTTCGCGGCCAACGCGCAGGAGCAGCGCATGGCGTTGCGCGAAGACTTGCGCTTGGCGCCGCTCGATGAATTGGCCGCGCTCGACGATGCGCAATTTCGCACGCGCTTTGCCGGCACGCCTGTGAAGCGAACCGGGCGCGATCGCTTCGTCCGCAACGTGCTTACCGCCATCGGCAATTCCGGCGATCCACAGCTGGCGTCAGCGGCGGCGGCGCGGCTGCGCGATTCCTCACCGTTGGTGCGTGGTATGGCGGTGTGGGCGCTCCGTCGCCTGCTTGACGCCGAGGCGTTCCAGCGCCTCAAATCAACCCACGCGGCGGAAGAATCCGAGCCGGACGTACGCGGGGAGTGGGACGCATGAATCCGGACGAAGAGCCGAAGGACCCGCCGGAGCAGACGCCGCCCGCAGAGCCCGATCCAATCGCTCCGCCGCCGAGCGATCCCGCGCCGCAAGAACCGCCGCCAGAAATTCCTGAGCCGCCGCCGAT
>JAEYPY010000245.1 GCA_023410295.1 Pseudomonadota bacterium
ACCGGCCGCCCGGGGGGGGGGGGCCGGCGGCGAGCGCGTGGTCGGCGTCGATAATGTCAACGACTATTACGAGGTGAGCCTCAAGGAAGCGCGGCTGGGCGAGCTCGATGGCGAACGCAATTTCAGCTTCGTCAAAGCCGATATCTCCGATCGCGAAGCGATGTTCGCGCTGGCGGCGGAATACCCGGACATCTCCGGCATCGTCCATCTCGCGGCGCAAGCGGGCGTGCGCTACTCGCAGACCAACCCTTACGTTTACGTCCAGTCGAATGTGATGGGGCAGGTGGTGATGCTGGAGATGGCGCGCCAGCTGAAAGGCCTGAAGCACTTCGTCTATGCAAGCTCGTCATCGGTCTACGGCGGCAATACCGAGATGCCGTTCTCGGTCGATCAGCCGGTGAACCAGCCGATCTCGCTCTATGCCGCCACCAAGCGCGCTGATGAGCTGATCAGCCATACCTACAGCCACCTCTACGGCATTCCGCAAACGGGCCTGCGCTTCTTCACCGTGTATGGGCCATGGGGCCGGCCGGACATGGCGCCGATGCTGTTCACGAAGGCGATCCTCGCCGGCGAGCCGATCCGGGTTTTCAACAACGGCGAAATGGCGCGGGACTTCACGTACGTTGACGACATCGTCGATGGCGTCATCCGCGCGCTCGACCGCCCAGCGACGGGAACGCCGCCGCACGCAATCTACAATCTCGGTAACCATCGCTCCGAGAAGCTGATGGATTTTATCGGCGAAATCGAAAAAGCCACCGGCCGCAAAGCCGAGATGAAGTTCGAGCCGATGCAGCCGGGCGATGTGCCAGCCACCTACGCCGATATCGAGGCGACGCGGCGCGATCTAGGCTATGAGCCGGCGACGCCGATCAGCGTGGGCATCCCTAAATTCGTAGAATGGTACCGCGCCCACTACCGTATTTGATACGTGTTTACCGCTCCGCGGTTCCGTTTGATTAATAAAAACAAGGCACTTTTCCCGGCAAACGGCGGGAGACAAGCCTCATGAAGCCTTCGAGCCAACGCAGCCCCCAGACATTTCTCGCCGCAAGCGCAACAGGTTGCGTCCAGACTGCGTTAAAGCAAACGCTGAGCCCGGACGTGTGTACGCGGCTAGGCCCTGGGGAATTTCAATTGCGCATCAATCCGTTTGTTTCGCTGTTTGCAGCGTCGCTCATCGTGCTCCTGCCGACGCAGGCGCTGGCGCAAAGCCAGCCGTCGCAGACCATGCCGGCGCAAAGTTCGCCGGGCGCGCCGGGCCAGCCGGTTGAGCCGACGCCATCGCAGCAGGTCGATGAATCGGTGCGCCGCGGTCCGGTGGGCGTGCGCGAGCGTGAGCGCCCAGATTTCGAAAGCGATGGCCGCCGGCTTGGCTCGTTCGTGCTGAATGCATCGGTCGAGTTCGCCGTCACCAGCACGGACAACCTCTTCGCCGCGGAAAGCTTCGAAGAATGCGATCCCCCGCCCCCGGGCGAGAGCTGCCCCGGCGAGATCGACGACATCATCTATAGCGTGAACCCGATGGCGCACCTGGAATCGGATTGGTCGCGCCACATGCTGGCGTTCGAAGCCGGCGCGGGCCTGCGCACGCACGACGAGGTCTCGAACGAAGACGCCGAGACTTATTATGTGCGCACGAACGGCCGCTTTGACATCGGTTCGTCGACCGCCGTGCGCGGCTCGGCGCGCGCAGCACACCAGGTGACGCCGCGGACCGACCCTGACGTGCCGACTGACGGCGAGCCGGTCGAGTACGACCGCGTCGACACCTCGGTCGGCGTCGAGCATCGCTTCGCACGCCTCACGGTCAGCGCAGACGCAACGCGCAGCCGCTACGATTATGAAGGCAACCAAAGCGATCGCGACAACGAGCAGACGGGCTTGCGCGGCCGCGCGGCGTGGGAAGTCAGCCCGCGTCTTGGCGTGGTGGTGACGGCCGCCGTCGATGAACGCGATTACGACGTGCTGCCGGACTTCAGCTCGGAATCGCAAACCTATCTCGCCGGCATCGCGCTCGATGGCGACCTCGTCCGCGGGGAGATTTCGGTCGGCCAGTTCGAGCGCGAGTACAACGATCCGGCCATCGGCACGCTGGACGGTCTTGCGGTCGCGGCGCAGGTGGAATGGTTCGTGACGCAGCTGACGACGCTTTCGTTCACGGCGCGGCGTGATGCGGACGACCAGATCAGCGCCAACCTCCGCCTGCCGTACGTCAGCGAGGAGTATGGCGCGCGGATCGATCACGAGCTGCTGCGCAACGTCATCCTGACGGCCGCGGCCCGGGTCGGCGAGCGTGAGTACGAGACCGGCCTGCCTGACCCGCGTCGCGACGAGTACGTCGAAACCGAGATCGGCGCCGACTGGCTGGTCAACCGCCGCGCCGCCTTGAGCCTGCGCTACGAGCGGGACGAGACGGAATCGGACGGCGTGCCGGCCTCGCGCGATTACGAGGTCAACGCAGTGACGCTGGGCCTCACGCTTCGGCTCTAGGGCGCCGCCCACAGACGCGCTAAGCTCGACCTATGGCCGCGAGAAAGCGCACATCCGCAGGTCCCCGGAAGC
>JAEYPY010000252.1 GCA_023410295.1 Pseudomonadota bacterium
CGCCCGGATGACGCCGATATGAGCGTAGGCGCGCGCACCACCGCCCGAAAGCACGATGCCAATAGATTTGCGGGCGATGACTCGCGCCAGCCGCGCGGCGTCATCGTCCTCAAGCCCGCGCCAGTGGAAGAGCCGCGCCGCCTCGCAGGCGACGCGCCATTCGTCCGTGGTCGCGGCTTTGCGGTCCATGCCGTGATGAAGCAGGATTACGTCGACGAGCCTGAATTGGCGTGCAGGCGAGGGTTCTTCCGGGGGCAAAAGCGGCACCGAGGGCCGCGCGTCTGCGCGGGCGAAGTACCAGATCCGGTCGGCTTGCCGGATGCAGGTGCGGAACCAGGTCGTGTCAGCGATCGGCGAGAGCAGGAAGACGGCGTCGTTCTTGCGCTCAAGCGCATCGAACCAGGCGCTATTGTCGCTGATCGCGCGCTCGTCTTCTTCCGTGATAATCACGGAATTGCAGCCGAGCCGCTTTAAGCCGGCCTGCAGCGTGCGCGCGCGCACTTTGAGATCGATGGTCGGCGAGGTGGAGATGAAGGCATAAACTTTCGGATCGGCGCGCGGGCTAACTTTGTTGCTGGCGCGCGCACGCGTCAGCATGAGGCGCGCCATGTGCTCCATCATGGCCGGGTGGGCGTGCACGAGAAGTTCGAACGCGGCTGGCGGCAGGCGAAGGACCTCGCTGTCGCGCATCGCGAAGACGCTGGCCGAATGCGGCTCGCGCGCGATCATCGCCATTTCGCCAACGGGTTCGCCCGGGCGGATGTAGCCAAGCAGCTGGTGGCCTCCGCGGTCCACAGGGCGGAACGCTGCCAAGGAGCCCGAAACCAGGAAATACACACCCTCAGGCGGCTCGCCGGCGTGCAGCAGCGCCCACCCGCCCGGCAGCGAGAACCATTCCGCCATGGCATCCATCGCCAGAATGAGGTCGCGCGGGGCGGCGTCCAAGAACTGAAATTCGGCGAGGCTCGGCTTCATGGATATCCCGTAAGCGAAAGGATAGGGCGGGTTTATTAAGGCGCAATGAGGCGTGAGCGACTGCCCTGCGGTTTCCCGCTGGGCGCGGCATGCTAAGAGGCGGCCCATGACCATCTATATCGCCCATGCGCCGGCCGACCGAGAGGCCGCCGAGGCTCTGGAAAAGTTCATCGAGCGGCGCGGCCAGTTCGTCGAACTCGACGATGGGCAAACAGCGCTGCGGCCCGTGCAGGCAAGCGACGTGGTTGCGCTGCTGATCTCGCAGAATCTGGTCTTCGCACCGACCCGGCTGCGCCTGGAGCAGCGTGCGCTCGACGCCTGGGCGGAGGGCCGGCTCATTGCCGTGAAGCTGGACAACGCCATCGCGCCCGTCGGCTTGCGTGACCTCCCGGCCATCGATGCGAGCTTTGAAGCGCAACGCGAGTTCAAATGGCAGGAGGCGGCGAACGCCGTTGCAGAGCGGCTGAAAGCGCCGCCGCCCGCGCCGCCCGCGGTCGCTGGCCGAGAGCCGCCTTGGCGCGATCACTTGCGCAAGTCGGATGCGGCGCGCGAGCACGCAGAGCATCGTCACGAAGCCGAAGCCGTGCGCAAGTCGGCGCGCCGCGATGTGAAGCTGGCGATGCTGATCGGTTTGTTGCTGACTTTGCCGGGCATTGGCGCGTTCGCGGTTGCGGCATCGATCTGGCTGGTCAACCGCATTGGGCCCACGCCTGGAACGTTCGCCGATCTGCTTGCAGGTATTGAAGCGTTCGGGGTGGAGCGTGGTCTGCCGGCAGGAGTGACTGTTCCGCTGTTCGCCGCGGCGATCGCACTGA
The DNA here is from genome assembly GCA_023410295.1 of Pseudomonadota bacterium. GTDB lineage: Bacteria > Pseudomonadota > Alphaproteobacteria > Caulobacterales > Aquidulcibacteraceae > Vitreimonas. Next base: position 1,791 of record JAEYPY010000252.1, read on the forward strand.
CGCTGCTGACGCCGATCGGACTCTTCATTGTCAATGCAATGGAGCGGCGGCGGCTGAAGGCGTACGCGCGCACGCATCCGGAGGTGGCCGAAGATTACGAGGCGCCGGCTGCGCCGGTGCAGGCGAACGCGGTGTTCGTTTCCTATGCGCGTGCGAATGCCGAAGCGGTGCTGCCGGTGATCGAAGCGGCCAAGCAAGACGGACCGAGCTTCTGGCTCGATCAACAGGGCATCGGCGCAGGCGAGGGCTGGGCCGGCGAGATTGTGCGCGCGATCCGCGCCGCCAAGGGCGTCCTCGTCATGTGCTCGAAAGCCGCATTTGAAAGCGACCACGTCAAACGCGAAATCTATCTTGCGGACCGCTACCGCAAGCAGCTGGTGCCGGTCTTCATCGAGGAAGCCGAGCCGCCGGAAGATTTCGAGTATTTCTTCGCCGGCGTGCAGAGCTTGAAATTGTTCGAAACGCCCGAAACTGAACGCGCGCAAGCTTTGACGCGCGCTCTTGGAGCCACGTCATGAGTCTCGCGCCCGATCCTGTCCTGTTCGAAGTCTCGCCCGAGGGCGTCGCGGTGGTGACGCTCAATCGTCCAGACAAGCGCAATGCGTTCAACGAGTTGATGATCGCCAATCTGGCCGAGCATTTCGAGACGCTCAAGGGCGCCGAGCATGTGCGGATCGTGTTCGTGCGCGGCGCGGGGCCGACGTTTTGCGCCGGCGCGGACATCGACTGGATGAAGCGCGGCGGCGAGCGCACCGCGGGCGACAACGAAGCCGACGCGCTGGCCCTGGCGCGCATGCTGCGCCATCTGTACGAGCTGCCGCAACTCACGGTCGCGCTCGCACATGGCGCGGCGATGGGCGGCGGCGCGGGACTGATCGCCGCCTGCGATGTCGCGGTCGCGGTGAAGGATACGCAATTCCGCTTTTCCGAGGTGCGGCTCGGCCTTACGCCGGCGACGATTGCGCCGTTCGTTGTCGAAGCGATCGGGCCGCGCCACGCCAAGGCGCTGTTCGCCAGCGGCGAGGGCTTCGATGCGGCCTATGCCGAACGGATTGGTCTGGTTCAATTCGTGGTCGATGACGAGGCGAGCTTGCGGCCGATGATGGAACAATTGTCCAATCTGGCGCTGGCAGCGGCCCCAGGTGCAGTCGCAGATGCAAAAGCACTGGTGCGTTTCGTGACAGGGCATAAGATCGACGACGGTCTCTCGCGCGAAACCGCCCGGCGTATTGCTGCGCGCCGCGCTTCCGCGGAAGGCAAAGAGGGCCTTGCCGCGTTTCTGGAGAAGCGCAAGCCGGAGTGGAATTCGTGAAGCTGAAGCGGGGTTTGAGTAAGTTCTGGAGCTTCCTTTACCGCTACAAGCTGGCGCGGCCGCAGATGCCGTTTTGGCGCGTCGTGGTTGAAGCGCGGCTCGACCGGCGCGCGCGCCAGTGGCCGATGCGCTACGACTCGGCGGTGACGGCGGTGTTCGTTTGGGCCCGTACGATCGAGGAAGCGGAAGGCTTGGCGGCGCTGGCGCTGGAGGAGGAAGGGCTCATCGCCCTGACCGCCGACGCCATCAAGTGCGCCCCCGCCGTAGCCCCGCGCCGCACCCCGGCGGCGGTCGCCCGCAATGAGATCGGCTTCCTCACCCGTTCCGAGGACGAAGCGCGAAATAGCCGGCGCGACGCACGGGCTTGATCGGGAACCCGCGGCGCGGGATGCTTGAATCATGAGCGGGGAATTCGAAGCTGCCGGCGCGATGGCCACGGCCGGACTGGCGGCGGGTGCGATCGAGGGACGCGAGGCGCACGGCGCGGGCGAAGGCGCATGCTTGAATTGCGGCGCCAAGCTCGAGGGCGCCTATTGCGGTCAGTGCGGACAGGCGGCGCACCCGCACCGCACGCTGGTGCATGTGTTCGAAGAGTTTCTGCACGGCGTCATCCACTTCGACACCAAGGCCTGGCGCACGCTGCCGATGCTGTTCTTCCGGCCCGGCACGCTGACGCGCAATTACGTTTATGGAAAACGCGCGCGCTACATCAGCCCGCTGGCGCTATTCCTTTTCACGATCTTCTTCATGTTCGCCGTGTTCGCGTTCAGCGGCGGTGCTGGCGATGGACCCGTTACAGTCACCGAGACAACGAGCGTCGAAGAGGCGCAAGCCGATATCGCCGAAGCCCGCGCCGAGCTCGCGGAGGCCGAGGCCGAACTTGAGCGCGTGCTCGCCAATCCCGATCCAGATCGGCCTGCCGGATTGGATGAAGGGCTAGCGCGTCAAGCTGTTGGTCTGGCGCAAGGCGCGCTGGCGCGCCGCCAAGCCGCGTTGGAGCGGGCTGAAGCGCGCGCCGCAGGACCTCCGGTCGAACGTGAGCAAGGCGCCGTCGATATCGGCGTGGATTCCGCGGATACCGAAGAAGGCCCGCTGACGTGGCAGGACGCCGCGCGGGAAGCGGCTGAGAGCGAAGACTTCGTCGTCATCCACGGCTGGGATTCGCTGAATTACAAAGTGCGCGAAAAGATGCGCAACCCGGATCTTGCGGTCTACAAGGTCCAGCAAGCGGCATACAAATTCTCGTTCCTGCTGATCCCGATCTCGCTACCCTTCATCGCGTTGCTCTTTCTTTGGAAGAAGGGCGTCACGTTTTATGACCACGTGGTCTTTGCGCTCTATTCGCTCTCGTTCGCCTCGCTCGCATTCGTGCTGATGGCCACCGTGGGCGGGCAGTCATGGCTGCGCTGGATCGTGCCGACCATCCTTCTCGTCGGCTTGCCGGTGCACATGTTCTTCCATCTGGGAGGCGCCTATGCGCTGGGCTGGTTCTCCGCGCTGTGGCGCACGTTCTTCCTGATGTTCTTCTCCATCATCTCGCTGACGATCTTCTTTATCGTCATCATCATCCTGGGGCTGGCCGGGTGATCGAGAAGCTGCCGGTGCTGGCGGGATCCGCCGCCGTCATCCTGTTGATGGTGGGTGTTGCCGCAGCACTGGGCTTTCGCCCTACCGCGCAGTTGGACGAAGCGGCCCTGGCGCGCCTGGCGCAGGCCGAGGGCGCGGCGGTCGAAGCGGCCTTGATCGACGAGAAGGGCAAGACCGCGGTCGCCCGCCTCAGCGGCGGCAAGCTGCTGATCGCCCGCGTCATGGGCGCGGACATCAGCAGCCGGGTCAGTCCGATTTCCGCCGCCCGGGTGCGAAAACACGGCGGACGCATCAGCGTTCAGTTTGCCGACCTCGGCTATCCGCCGCTAAACTTGAAGCTCGACCAGCCGCCAGCCTGGCTGGCGGACTTATGTGGAGACGCGCGGTGACGGCGCAGGCAGCCTCGAGTGATCCCTTCATCGCCGCGCTCGCGGCGCTGGATAAGGATCTCATCATCACGTTTGCCGTGCCCGGCTTCGTGCTGCTGATCCTGATCGAGATGGCCGCGGTGCGCCTCACGCGGCGCGGCCGCTATGAAATCGCAGACAGCGCCACGTCGCTGTCGATGGGCTTCGGCAATCAGGTCGCGGGCATCCTGGTCGGCGGCGTGGCGATCGCGGCATATTACTGGTTCTACCAATTCCGCCTGTTCGATCTGGGCTGGACCTGGCCGGTGCTGGTTGCGTGCTTCTTCGCCGAGGACCTGGCCTATTATTGGTTTCACCGTGTCGCGCACGAGCGGCGCTGGTTCTGGGCCAGCCACGTCGTGCATCACTCCTCGCAGCACTACAATTTGACGACGGCGCTCCGGCAAACCTGGACCGGCGCCATCGCGCTCGGCTTCATCTTCTGGCTGCCGCTGGTGCTGATCGGCTTTCCGCCGGGCATGGTGTTGATGTTCTCGGCCTTCAGCCTTGTCTATCAGTTCTGGATTCACACAGAGATGATCGGGCGCATGGGTCCGCTGGAGTGGGTGCTGAATACGCCCTCGCATCACCGTGTCCATCACGCGACCAACGCGAAGTATCTCGATGCCAACTATGCCGGCGTGCTGATCATTTGGGACCGCCTGTTCGGCACTTTCGTGCCGGAGGACGATAAGGAAAAGCCGCGCTACGGCATTATCAGTCAGCTCGGCACCTTCAATCCGTTCCGCGTCGCTTTCCACGAATGGGCCGGCATCTGGCGCGATGTGCGTAGCGCCAAATCGCTGCGCGAAGTGTGGGGTTATGTGATGGGCCCGCCGGGCTGGAGCCCGGACGGTTCGCGCAAGACGTCGAAGTCGATCAAAG
>JAEYPY010000275.1 GCA_023410295.1 Pseudomonadota bacterium
GGCGAAAGCCGCGCGCGTCTGGCGCGCCGCGCCGCCGCTTCGCTCGGCTATAACGAAGCCATCACTTGGAGCTTCTGTTCGCGCGCGCAGGCGCAAGCCTTCGGCGGCGGCGGCGAAGAGATGCTCGTCGCCAACCCGATCGCATCCGATCTCGATTGCATGCGCCCCACCGCGCTGCCGCAGCTCCTCTTTGCGGCGCAGCGCAACGCCGATCGCGGCTTTGACGATGCGCGCCTGTTCGAAGCCGGGCCGGCCTACGCGAACACGACGGATGCCGGCCAGCAGCGTACGCTCGCCGCCGTGTGGCGCGCGCGTCCGCCGCGTCATTGGCGCGCCGCGCCGCAGCCGGACATTTTCGACGTGAAGCGCGACGTGCTCTTCATTCTCGAAGCCATCGGCGCGCCGGTCGCCTCGCTGCAAACCTTCAGCGACGCGCCCACGCATTGGCGCCCCGGCCGCACCGGCGCACTGAAGCTGGGGCCTAAGGTGATCGCCTATTACGGCGAGATCCATCCGCGCGCGCTGAAAGCGATCGGCGTTGAAGCGCCTGCGCTCGCGTTCGAAATCTTCCTCGACGCGCTGCCCGCACCGCGCGCCAAAGGCCGCACCAAGCCGCCGCTCGAAAAGCTCGATTTGCAGCCGGTGACGCGCGACTTCGCATTCGTGGTCGATGACGGCGTCTCGGCGCAAGATGTCGTCCGCGCCGCCATCGGCGCCGATAAGCAGCTGATCACCGACGTCAACCTGTTCGACGTCTATCGGGGCGAACGTATGGCGGCCGGCAAGAAGAGCCTCGCCATCGAAGTCACGCTGCAGCCACGCGAAAAAACGCTGACGGATGCCGAGATTGAAGCAGCCAGCGCGAAGGTTGTCAGCGCCGTGATGAAAGCGACGGGCGGGACGCTAAGGGGTTAGTTAGCTCTTGTCGACGGCGATACCTTCAAGCTGAGGGTATCGCCTCTCGATTGGGCGGATCAGTTGATGATCGCACTCTACCATCAGTGTTGCGATTGAACGTCTGAGCTCCTTGCGGTCAGTGTCGTCAGCGATGCCTTCGCTTAGCTTCGAGAGCACATTGAGACTGTTGGTGAGATTTCGAAGCTCTGACAGCAGCGCCCGGGCAAGAGATTCATCCATCGGCCCGTCTCCGATTGAAGCTAATGCGCGATAGCTCCCCCACGGCCGCGTTCCGCGCCACTACACCGCGCCCCGCCGCTACCAGCGCATCCACCGTCTCACGCGGCAGCGAGAGTTCGGTCGGCGTATCGTAGAGCCCCTCGTACTCAGCGGGCATCATATCGCGGAAGCTCACGACATCCATCGATAGGCCGAAATCGTTGCACGCGTTCGCGCCTTGCGCGCAGCGATAGGCGCGCAGATCGCGCTCTAGCTCCGGCAGCGTTTCGCGCCACATATCGATCGCCGCGCGCTTGGCGACCTCGGTCGAGACATCGAGCGGCGCGTAGATCATCTCGCTGACGCCAATCGCATCGGCGCCCTCGCGCTGAAACGTGCGGTGGCGCACGTATTCGGCGTTCACGACGAGAAACAGCACGCGCCGCGCTTGCATCAGCTCGCTGTGCGTCAGCGGGAAGGGCGCGCCTTGGCCGACGCGCATCACCTGCATGCTGAGAAGGCCAAGATTGTCGGCAACGCCGCCATCGCTCAGATGCACGTAACGCTGCGCGGCGCTGGTATCGCCGCGATAATTCAAGAACGCCCGCGCCGTCTGGCGGACGTTCTCGGATGCCGCGCGATTGTCCAGCACACGCGCCGTCCACGCCGGCGGACCATCGCAGCGCGGCGCATAGCTTTCCGCCAGCACCGGCCGGAACGCCACCGGCACGGCCATTGACGCCGCCACGGCATCGGCGACCCGCACCTGGCGCACATCGCTGCACAGCCCGTCGAAGAAAAACTGCGTGAAGGCGAAGGGCGAAGAATTGTAGAGATCGGTCGCGTTGAGCACGACGCGCGGCCCGGCGCCAAGATCGCCCAGCGTGGCGTCGCCATAGACGTTTTCGCCGAGCCAATCGCGCAAACGGCGCGGCCCGTTCATGCCGCCGCGTAGCGCCGCGGCGAGGCCAAGCGGCGACGCCGGCCCGCGCACGCGCCAGTCGCGCGCGAGATAAGCGGCGTCGAACGTATCGAGCCCCGCCTCGCCGTGCAGCGCGTAATAGGCCGCCAGCACCGAGCCGCCTGAGACCGAAGTGATGAGCGCGATGTGTTCGCTGAGCGGGCGCCCATCACGTCCTTGCGTTTCGCGCAATCCCTGCAGCACGCCCAAATGAAACGCCGCCGCCCGCGCGCCGCCGCCCGAAAGCGCGAGCACGATCAGGTCTTCGCCCACAGGCGCGCGCCCTTCGATGTCCGCGCGCAGGCCGCCGAGCGGTGCGTTGATCGGCGCCGCCGGCGCTGTGGCGCAAGCGCCGAGCGCAAGCACTAAGACGAAAAGAAGCCCCCGCATGGCGCCACTCCCGCATGCGGAGGGCGCGGAGGCAAGTCACATCGCGTTACGAGCGCGCCGCCACGCGTTCGGCTTGCCGCAACGCCCGCAGCACATTGCCGCCCGCGACGCCAGCGATCTCGCGATCGCTCCAGCCGCGCCGCATCAGCTCCACGAGCAGAGCAGGGTACGTCTCCACACCTTCAAGCCCCACCGGCAGGAACGGCACGCCGTCATAGTCCGAGCCAAGACCCACATGCTCGCGCCCGGCGACGCGGCCGATATGTTCGATGTGATCGGCGATGACGCCAATGCCGATTTCCGGCCGCGGGTTGGCGTTTGCCCAGGCGGCAAGGCCATCGGCCACCGCTTGCGCATTGCCGGGATTGAGCGCCTTCAGCCGCGCATCTTCCGCCGCGCGCCGCGAACTCCACGTGCGCACCTCCTCCGAGGTGAAGCCCGGATAGAAGTTCACCATCACGACACCGCCATTCTCGCGCATGCGCGCCAGCACGTCGTCCGGAACGTTGCGCGGATGGGTCGTCAGCGCGTAGGCCGAGGAGTGCGAGAAGATGACCGGCGCGGTGCTGACATTCAGCGCATCGTGCATGGTCTCGGCCGAGACGTGTGAAAGATCGACCAGCATGCCGATCCGGTTCATCTCGCGGATCACCTCTTCGCCGAATGGCGAGAGGCCCCCATGGCGCGGCGCATCGGTGGCGCTGTCGGCCCACTCGGTGGTGAGGCCGTGCGTCAGCGTCATGTAGAGCACGCCAGCTTCGCGGAACTCGCGCAGCACAGCGAGATTGCCGGCGATGGCTTCGCCGCCCTCCATGCCGAACATCGAGGCGATCTTGCCGCGCCGATGGATGCGGACGATGTCGTCGGCGCTCTCGGCATATTCGAGCCGGTCGGAATAGCGCGCGATGATGCGACGCGTCAGATCGATCTGCTCCATCACCGCGACGGTCGCTTCCGCGCCGCGCATCGAGGCCGGCACATAGACCGACCAGAACTGGCCGCCCACGCGTCCCTGCCGCAGGCGCGCCATGTCGGTATGCAGCGGCGGCGTCAGCTGGCGTGTGTCGCTGTTGAGATCGACGCTGTCGAGATCGTGGTTGTGATCGTCGCGGATCGCCCACGGCAGATCGTTGTGGCCGTCGATCAGCGGCGTCGCCCTGAGGATGCGATCCACCCGCGACAGCTCGCGCGCCGTCGGCGCTGCGGTCTGAGCAGCGGCGACGGCAGGAAGCGCCGCAAGCGCGGCAGAGATCAGCAAACCTCGAAGCATCATGAGCACCATCCCCCGGGAGCGCCGCGTGCTGCGGCGTCCCGGGTTTGCGTGCATCATTTATCCGTAGCGATCAATACGCGAGCGACGGCCTGAAGCGCCTCAAGGGACGTTCCAGGTATGCGAGGCGGTATTGTTGCCTTCATTCGTCTCGGCCACCGCCGAGCCGGCGTCGGCGACGTAGTCGAACTGATAGGCGCCGGTCGGCCAGCTGATGTCGTCCCAGAAGGTCAGCGTGTGATTGTAGACGTGCCCCGGCTGGATCGCCGGCACGTTGACGACGAGACGGTTCGGATAGGCCGGGTTCTCGTACGCCGCGATCAGCGCCGCCGGCACATCGACACAGCCGCCTTCCTCGCCCGGCAAGTGGCAGTTCACCGTCACCACCGAAGGCGCGGAGGCGACGCTGCCGGCATTGCGTACGGAAACGACGCCATGCTCGATCCGCGACGGGATCGGGATGAGATCGGCCGCGCGCGCGGTGAGCCGGCCCGGCCCGGTGGGACGCACGGTCGGCGTCGGCGCCGTGATGGTCGGATTCGGTGTTTGAGTTTGCGCGGAAGCAGAGATGCCGGCGATGGTGATCAAGGCGGCGATGACGCCGGCGCATGTGGAACGTAACATGGGTTCCTCCCAAGCTGGATGCCCTCGCGTTGAGCGTAGTGCGCGGCGCGATGCGCGCGCGGTGACCGCCGTCACGCGAAAGCGCGAGAAAATTCTCGTCACGCCGGAACGGCGCCCGCATAGCGACGTTTTTCCGGCGCGAGAGCGAAATCCCTCCCATCCACTTGCTTTCGCACCACAGCACCCAGAAAGCGGCCCGGCCCCAAGCGGGCCGCTTTCACCGCGCGTAGCTGCCGCTTCAAAGTGCAGCGCCGCTAACTTGTGTTCGTGCGCGCGCGGCGAGCCTGTGAGTAAATGTGCGCATGCAAAGGCGCAGGCGTTTTCCGCGAGGCTCAATCACATTCGCCGCTCTCTGGCTTGCCGCCTACGCTGGGTGGATGGCGCTCATGTTCACCGGCTGGCCCGGCTAGCCCCGTCGCTCCAGGTGCAGCAACGGGTAGGGCAGCCCGGCGCCATCCGTTTCCGAACGTCCGACGACAACAAAGCCAAGCCGCTCATAGAAGCGGCGCGCCTTCGCGTTCTGCTCGTTGACGTCGAGCTTCACCACCGGCGCACGCTTCAGCGCCTCGTCCATCAGCACGCGGCCAACGCCTTTGCCGAACCAGTCCGGATCAACAAACAGCGCCTCGATCGTGCCGTCCTCGCCGCCGAGAAAGCCAACCGGCTGGTCATTCACATCGGTGGCGAGCAGGAAGATCGTCGTTGGCAAATAAAAGTCGCGCACGACTTCGGAGAGCGTTTCCAAATGCTCCGGCGCCAGAAAATCATGCGTCGCTTCAACCGAGCGGCGCCAAACGCGGTGGAGTGCAGGAAGGTCGGCCGGTGTGGATGGGCGGAGAATGGGACGCCAGTAAATCTGGACGTCGCACTCCAGCAGGAAGCCGAAATCCGGATGGCGAATGATCGTGCCCTCCGACATGATTTCAGACATCAGTTCGCCTTCGTTGGCGTCGCCGCCGCCGTTGAAGACAAAACGACGGCCAACCGCTGTTTCAGGCGTTAGTCCGAGCTTCGCGAGGTCGTCGATCGTTCCACGAGTCAGAAGGTAGCCGTGCTTCGTCATCCGACCGTTGAAGTCACAACAAATCTCAGGTGGTGGTTCAGAGCCCATAAGCCTTCGCCATCTCCGGCTCTTTCGCCGCCACCAGGCGCGCCAGATCGACGATCACTTTGGCCTGCTTCCAGGTCGCATCGTCCAGCATCTTGCCATCGACCAGCGCGACGCCCGTCCCATCCGGCATCGCCTCGAGCATGCGCATGGCGAGCTTCACTTCCTCGACGTCCGGCGTGAACACCTTCTTGGCGATGGCGATCTGCGAAGGGTGCAGCGTCCAGGCGCCGACGCAGCCCATGAGATACGCGTTCCGGAATTGCTGTTCGCACGCCGCCGCGTCGGCGAAATCGCCGAACGGGCCGTACATCGGCTTCAGCCCGTGCATCACACACGCATCGACCATTTTGGCGAAGGTGTAGTGCCAGAGATCCTGCTGCGCGCTCGCGCGTTCGTCGCCGTCTTCGCGCGGATCGGAGATGACGCGATAGCCCGGATGGCCGCCGCCGACGCGTGTCGTCTTCATCTTGCGCGAAGCGGCGAGGTCCGCAGGCCCCAGGCAAATGCCGTGCATGCGTGGTGAAGCGCCAGCGATGGCCTCCACATTCGCCACGCCCTGCGCCGTCTCCAGGATCGCGTGCAACAGGATCGGCTTCTTCACGCCATGCTTGGCTTCGAGCAAAGCTAGCAGCTGATCCATGTAATGGATGTCCCACGGCCCTTCGACTTTCGGGACCATGATCACATCGAGCCGGTCGCCCAGTTCGCCCACCAGCGTCGTCACATCATCCAGATGCCATGGCGAGTTCAGCGCATTGATGCGTGACCAGAAGCCGACGCCCGCCTTCGCGAAGTCGAAGCTCTTGCCCATCGCCACCGCGCCTGCGCGCGCGGCCTCCTTGGCGTCGGCCGGGATCGCGTCCTCCAAATTGGCGAGCACGACGTCGACCTGCGCGGCCAGCTCCGGCACTTTGGCGCGCAGCTTCTCCTGGTGCGGCGGCACGAAATGGATCATGCGCTCAAGCCGGACCGGCAGTTCGCGCAAAGGTTCAGGGGCGCCGGCGGCGAGCGATGCAAAGAAAGAACGAGGCGGTTTCATCACCGCCGAGGGCTAGCCCTCAAGCCCGATGTCGTCAATTTGTCCCTCGCCATCGAGGCGGGCCATGACGCTGTGGCCGGCGAAAATGTCGCCGGATTCCTCGAACCAAAGCTGTACGTCCGAACCTTCGGCATCGGCCAGCACGGAGACTTCGCTCAAGCGCAGCATGCTGGCGAGCTCTTCCTGGCTCAGCGCCTCGTTCTCCGCCCATTCGCGCGCCAGCACTAGCATCTTCGCCGCCGCGTCCGACTTGAGCTGAGCCGCGCGCGCAGGCAGCGAGCGGATCAGCTTGCGCGTCTTGGCGTCGATAAAGCCCAGCGTCTCGTCGGCGTCCCCGTCGATCGAAATGACCAGCGGTGTTTCGTCCGGACCCAGATGGCCGCGCCAATCGGAATACTCGGCCGTTTGTTTCGAGATCGGCAACGCGACCGTCTTCACGCGCGTCAGCCAAAGCTCGAGCGCGCCGAGGTCAGGATCGCGCGTCTCGCGCACCAGCGTTTCAGAGGCGTTTGCCGGCATGACGTCTCCCCCGTACGGTATTAGCGATCCCGTTCTGTTCGCGTCGCCAACATGCGCCGCGATGCGCTAACAGGCAATCTCTCTATCTCTTCTGGCGCTTTACCTTGAAGCAAAGATCGGGGGAGGTATTGTCCGCCCGTTTTCTGCGGGCGCCGCCTGCCGCATGGGCTGACCGAAGTGCTGCGTACCTATTTGGATTTTGAAAAACCCGTCGCCGAGATCGAGAACAAGATCGAGGAATTGGCCGCCCTGGCTGAGGCATCCGGCGCCGACGCGATCTCGCAAGGCGTCGAACTTTCGCGTCTGAAGACCAAGGCTGAAAGCCAGCTGGCGCAAATCTATTCCAGGCTTGAGCCTTGGCAGAAAGCGCAAGTCGCGCGGCATCAGGATCGCCCGCACTTTCGCGATTACGTCGCCGCGCTCGTGACCGACTTCGTCGAGCTTTCGGGTGATCGCGGTTATGGCGAAGACGCGGCCATCCTCGGCGGCACGGGCAAATTCCTCGGTCGTCCATGTCTCGTGATCGGCCACGAGAAGGGGCGCACCACGCAAGAGCGTTTGAAGCACAATTTCGGCATGGCGCGTCCTGAAGGCTATCGCAAAGCCGTGCGTCTGATGGATTTGGCCGAGCGCTTCTCGTTGCCTGTCATTAGCTTCGTCGATACCGCCGGCGCCTATCCCGGCATCGGCGCTGAAGAGCGCGGCCAGGGCGAAGCTATCGCGCGGTCGACCGAACGCTGCTTGACGCTTGGCGTACCGATGGTCGCCGTGATCGCGGGCGAGGGCGGCTCCGGCGGCGCCATCGCTATCGCTGCGGCCAACAAAGTGCTGATGCTCGAGCACTCGATCTATTCGGTGATCAGCCCGGAAGGCGCGGCCTCCATCCTCTACAAAAAGAAGGAAGGCGACGAGCCGAAACCGGATCGCGTCAAGGAAGTCGCCAACTCGATGCGCATCACGGCGCAGGACTTGATCGAGATGAAGGTGATCGATCAGATCATCGCCGAACCGGTCGGCGGCGCGCACCGCGAACCGGCCGCGGCCATCGCCAGCGTCGGCGCTGCGGTCGCCGCCGCGCTCGATGCGCTGACGCCGCTTTCGCCAGCGGAGCTGCGCGCGCAACGCCGCGAGCGTTTCCTAGCCATCGGCCGCTTCGAGTCCGAGGCCGCTGCGCCGGGCGCATAAGGTGAGCGATTTCGCCGCCGCGTTGGCGCACGCCCAGCGCGGCGATCTCGCCGCCGCCGAGAATATTCTGAGAGCGCTCATCGCGCGCGATCGCAGCGATCCGAATGCGTTGCACTTGCTGGCGAACGTTCTCCACGCGCGCGGTGGAACGCAGGCCGCGCTTCTGCATTTCGAAGAAGCGCGCGCGCTTGCGCCCCATGATCCCGCGATCGCTTTCAATCACGCCGTCGCGCTTGCCGCTGCGCACCGCCACGAGGAAGCGGTCAACGCCTTCGCCGATGCGCTGCTGCGCAATCCAAACGACGTGGGAGCCTTGCGCGGCCAGGCCGCTTCGCTCGCGCGTCTCGGCCGCTACGCTGAAGCGCTGAGCGCCAGCGAACGGGCGCTCAGTTTCAAGTCTATTGACATCGGCGCGCACTTCATCCGCGCCGCCGCGCTGATCGCGCTCGATCGTTCGCGTGCGGCGCTCGAAGCGCTTGACCGCCTGCTGCAGCTCACCCCCAACCACAGCGCGGCGCGCGCCCATCGCGCCACTGCGCTGGCCAATCTCGCCCGTTTCGATGAAGCGCTTGCGGAGATCGACGAGGTCATCGCCCAGGAGCCTCAACGCCTCGACCACCAGAAGCGCCGCGCACACGTGCTCTCGATGTCGAATCGCCGCGACGAAGCGCGCGATGCCTACGACTCAATTCTTGCGCAAGTGCCGGACGACAAAGAAGCGCGCTACGGCCGCGCCGATGCTTTGCTGGCGCTCGGCGATCTGAAGCAGGGTTGGGCGGATTACGAAGCACGCACGCCGATGCTGCATGGCCAGCCATCAAGCGCGCCGCTCTGGACCGGCGCCGAGCCGCTCGATGGCAAGAGCATCCTGGTTCAAGCCGAGCAAGGCTTTGGCGATCTCTTTCAGTTCTGCCGCTTCATTCCCGAACTGAAGCACCGCGGCGCGCGGGTGGTCCTGCAAGAACGCCCGCAGACCTTCGCGCTGCTGCGTAGCCTCGGCGCGGTTGATCAATTCGTCTCGACCAAAGAACCAGCGCCCGCCGCCGATTTCCGCATTCCGACAAACAGTCTGATGCACGCACTAGGCGTCAGGCTCGAATCCATCCCCGCGCCCATCCCTTATCTGCACGCAGAGCTCGAGAGGGTGGACGCTTGGCGCCAACGCTTATGGACCGCCGGCGTCTCGCCGACAGGCAAAAAGCGCATCGGCCTTTGCTGGGCCGGCACGACCGGCAGCCCCTTCCAGCGTTCGCGCAATCTCGACCGCGCCTCGCTCGAACGCTTGTTCAGCATCGATGCCGAATGCATTAGCCTTCAGTTCGACCCCACACCGGAAGCCGCCGCGCTCATGGCGCAGTACGAGGTTCGCGACTTCAGCGCTGAAATCCGCGACTTCGCCGAGCTTGCCGCGCTGATCGCCAATCTCGATCTCGTCATCAGCGTCGATACCAACGTCGCCCATCTCGCCGGCGCGCTCGGCAAGCCGCTCTTCGTGCTTCTGCCGCACACCACCGACTGGCGTTGGCTTATGCACCGCGAGGATACGCCCTGGTATCCGCAGGCGCGTCTGTTCCGCCAACCGCATCACGGCGATTGGGCGAGCGTGATAGATCGCGTCCTCGCGTCGTTTCAGTAATACGATTTCTGTTCCACGATCGCGCTACCCGAGAGCCGGGAGATGCGCTGCTTCAGGCGGTGCCTGAGATCATTCATGCGGGCGATGCGCGTCAGCAGCGCGCTCGCATTCACCGGTGATCCTGGTGCGCGGCCGAAGCGCGCCCGCGACCGGGTTTCGCATTCCCAGAGCAGCCGGTTCACGCTTTTGAGCCGCGCCTTTAGCCCCGTCAGCGCCGGCGTGTTCGCGAGATAGGGTGCGGCCATCGCCGCCAGCGCATCGCGTTCGCGCCGCACGTGCGCGCGCTTTGAGGGCGTTGCGATCCGCTGCGCCTTGATCTCCAAGATGGTCAGCCGGTCAATCAATTCCCCGAGAGAAAGCGGCGCCGTCAGCTGTTTCATGGACTTTCCCGTAACCCCTGTCCGCCACGCTCAGCTTCCATTCAGCCGGGCGCCCGATTGTCTTCCCATACCGCATGCCTATGTTCTGCACACGCTTCCTTGAGGGTCTTTCGATCATGACTGACGCCATCACCCGCCGCTCGCTCGCCCTTGGCCTCGGCGCCAGTGCACTCCTGCCGGACGCCGCTCTGGCCCAGGCGCAGCAAACCTATTCCGAAGACGAGATCCTCGCCGCCGCCCAGCATTTCTTCGGCGCCGGCGCCGAAGGGCTCGCCACCGTGATTGATCATGTGTTCGACGATCTCGGCCGCCCGAACGGCTATATCGAAGGCAACGAAGGCTCGGGCGCGCTCGGCGTCGGTCTACGGTACGGCGACGGCTACCTGCACATGAAGGGCCGGGGCGGGACGCCGCGGGTCTTTTGGCAGGGCCCGTCGATCGGCTTCGACACCGGCGGCAACGCCTCCCGAGTCTTCACGCTGGTCTACAACATCCGCGATCCCGACCAGATCTATCGCCGCTTCCCGGGCGTCGACGGCTCGGCCTATTTCATCGGCGGCGTCGGCGTGAACTATCAGCGCGCTGATGACATCACGCTTGCGCCGATGCGCGCCGGCGTCGGCTTCCGTCTGGGCGCCAATGTCGGCTATCTGGCGTATTCGCGCCGCCGCCGCATCAATCCATTCTGATTGAAGCGCCGCCCCCGCGGACTAGGTTGCCCATATGAGACTCGCCGCTGGACTTGCCCTGATCGCCTTCGCCGGCGCCGCTCACGCCGAACCCGGGGGCACGGCTGGAGTTTCCGGCGTGGCCGTGACGCAAGGCGAGCTGAAGCTTGAAGCACGCACCGCGGTCTTCGACGGCGGCGCGATCGACGGCGATTGGTCCCACCGCGCGCAGGCCAGCTATGGCGTCACCGATTGGTGGCGCACCCAGCTCAATCTGCGCGGCGCGCAGCCTGATGGCGATGATGCCGAGTTGACCTCGATCGGCTTGGAAAACGGCTTCGACTTCACCGCCACGCGCGACTGGCCGGTGCGGCTGGGAGGGCAAGTCGAATATCGGTTCGGCCTCGACGACGCGGACGACAGCATCGAGTTCAAGCTTTTGGCCCAGCGCGAGATCGCCGGCGCCGCAACGCGTCTCAACCTCATCGCCGCACGTCCCGTCGGCGCGGACTCCGATGAATGGTCGCACGGCTACGCTGCACGCGCGGTTTGGCAGATCAACGAAACCTTCGACCTTGGCGCTGAAGCCTACGGCGAGTTCGACAACGACGCCCATGCCATCGGTCCACGCGCCGGAGTCAGTTTCGGCGACGCCAAGCTCTCGGCTGGTTATCTCTTCAGCACGGGCGACGACACTCAAGCAGACGGTCAATTCCGCCTTGCGCTGGAGTGGGCGCCCTAACTCACTCCGCAGCTTCGCGCTCGCCCGCTTTGAGCGCCCGTTGCGCGGCTTCGTGGCGTTCGCGGAATTCTTCGGCGAAAGCTGAGGCGAGAATGCCCGTCGGCATGGCGACGATGCCGATGCCGGCAAGCGCGACGATGCCGGCGGCGATGCGCCCGCCTACCGTATCGGGATAGACATCGCCGTAGCCTACCGTCGTCAAGGTCACGACTGCCCACCACATCGCGCGCGCGATCGAGCCGAAGGCTTGTGGCTTGGTGTCACCTTCGATCAGGTAGAGCATCATCGCCGCGACGTAGAGCTGCGCAGCCGCCACGCAGAGCGCCGCCATCAAGGGCGCCCATGCCCGCCGCACCGCAGCGCCGACAATCGCGAACGCCGGCACATAGCGCGCCAGTTTGAACAGGCGGAAAAGCCGGAACGCCCGCATCATCGGGAAGAGGAAGCCGGTCTGCTCGGGATAGAGCGTCATCGCTACAAGCTCGGGCAGAAACGCCAGTACGTCAGCGATCGTCACCGGCTGCAGCAGGAAGCGTATGCGCCCCATCACGCCTGCATGGGCCGGGTTCTCGCCCTCCGACCAGAAGCGCAGTGCAAACTCGACCGCAAAAATCCACACTACCGCGACATTGATCGCCTGCAGCGGCGCAAGCCACGAGGCATCGATGCCGCTATCGGCCCGTGTCGCTTCGGTTTCCAACGCGAGCGATAAGAGGCTCGCGATCACCAGCACGATAATGAGGCCGGAAAAGAAATTGATCCCGCCCGGCTGGTCAGGCTCCAGCCAGTCGTGAACGTAGCCCTTGATGGTGGCGTGCTTGCGCTTGATCAGCGGCAATGGCGCTCCTCCCTCCGCCGCCTAGTAGAGCGTGCGGAGGGCAGGAGACAAGCGCTCGCGCGTTATTCGTCAGGTGCGCTCGCGCGTGCGTTCGCGTTCGCGCGTCGCTGGAATCGGCGTTTCCGGCACTTCGTTGCGCACGCCGACGCGATGGCGATAGGCCAGCTCACCGCCCTTCCAGCCGGTATAGGCCAGGATGCCGGCGATCAGCACCGAGAGCGTGAGGCCCCACGGAAGCACAGCTTCGGCCGGGCCCTCGGTCACGCGAAGCCCCCATGAGATCGCGGCCAGAGTGACGGCGATCAAATTGCCGATCATGTGCCGCCACGCATCACGAATAGCGCGGACACGGGAATCGCCGAAGAAATCGGCAAAGCCTGCGAGTGCCGCCGCGAGCGCGGTGATGACGCCGGTTGCAACCAGCCACATCGAAGCGATGGCCCAGCCGGGCTCCTGCGTGTTGATGTAGATGAAATCTGTCACCAGCGTCGCCAGCAGGAAGGCGATCGGGAAGACGACTAGCATCGGGTGAATGGGATGGCCGCCAATCGCGGCCGTGCTTTTCGGATTCATGGGCATGGGCGAAGCTCCTCGCCTGGCGTCAACGCCCGGCGGAACCTCTCCGTTCCGGAACTTAAGCGGGGCTCGAAAGCTTGAGCCCGACGATGCCAAGCACGATGAGGCCGATGCAGCCCAAACGTATGAGGCTCGCGCTCTCTGAAAACAGCATCATGCCCAGTAGCGCCGCGCCTACTGCGCCGATGCCGGTCCAGACTGCATAGGCGGTGCCGATCGGCAGCGTCTTCACCGCCCAGCCGAGCAGAAGCATCGAGGCGGCCAGCGTCACCAATGTGAAGCCGGTCCAAAGCGGCTTGGTGAAACCCTCGGAGTATTTGAGGCCGATCACCCAGCAGATCTCAAACAGGCCCGCGAGCCCGAGCAGCAGCCAAGCCATCAGCGCGGACGTCCGTCGAGCAGCGCGAGCAAGCCCAAAAGGCTTTTGATCGTGAACCAGATCATCAGGATGAACCAGGCGATTCCAACCAGCCAGATAATCGGAAAGCCGATCAGCACGAGCGTCAGCACGAGCCCGATGCCGAAGATGATGGCGAGCCCCACGTGCCACCAGAACGCTACAAACCAGATGCGGACCTGATCGTCCAAGTGCGTACGCGCCACTCCGGTCGCTTCGCCGCGGGCGACGAAGGCGAGAATGACGCCGACCAGCGCGAAGATGGCCAGGCTCGGGATGCTGAGCAGATAGAGAATGTAGACCAAAAACGCGGACGAGCGGCCGGCTTCGGAGGTCGTTGGCGGTACGTGGGTCATGCGTGGGACATTGCACTCGGGGGCGGTTGTTTCAAGCGTGCTCAGCCTTTCTTGCGTGATAGCGGATGCTTGGTCTCCACCAATGTGCGGAGCCGGCCTTCGGCGACGTGCGTGTAGATTTGCGTGGTGGCGATATCAGCGTGGCCGAGCAGCGTCTGCACGGTGCGGAGGTCAGCGCCGCCCTCGACCAGATGCGTCGCGAACGCATGGCGCAGCACGTGGGGGCTGACGCGGGTTGGATCGATGCCGGCTTTGACGGCCGCCGTTTCCAGAATTTGCGCGACACGCCGGCGCGTGAGTTTGCCATCAGCCGCGCTTGAGCTCGGGAAAAGCCAGCGCGCCGCTTTCTCGCGCTGCGCTTCCGCTTTTGGCAGGGCGGCCGCGCGCGTTTCGAGATGCTCGCGTAGAGCCGCGAGCGCTGGGCGGCCGAGCACGACAATGCGCTCTTTGCCGCCTTTGCCGTCGACCACCATGTGCTCTTGTCCCGGCTTCGGCGCGCTCTTTAGGGGCAGCGAGACAAGTTCGCTGACGCGCAGGCCCGCGCCGTAGAGGAGTTCGATGATGGCGCGATCGCGCGGGCTTTCCGCCGCTGCGATCAGACGCTCGATCTCTTCGACAGAAAGCGTCTTCGGCAAGGTCCGCGCTCGCCGCGGCGCATCGAGCCGCGAGGTGGGATCGTCGGCGCGAGTGTTCTCGCCCAGGCAGAAGCGATAGAATTGACGGAGCGCGGAAATGCGCCGTCGCGCCGTTGCTGGTGAAAGTCCGCGCCGTGTTAGGCCGGCGACGTAAGCTTCGACCGCATCGGCGCTGGCCTGTGCAAGGCCGCCGCGCATCTCCGTGCGTGCGTCTTCGAGGTCGCGGGCATAAGCGTCGAGCGTATTCGCCCGTGCGCCGCGTTCGGCGGAGAGCATTTCCAGAAACGCCTCGATCAGCGCCGAGTCACTCATGCGCGCAAGCCTATCATGACCGGCCCGAAAGATGCGCCTCGGCATCGCGCATCACGGCGGCGAGCACGGCGGGATCGTCGGTTAGAACGTCGTGATATTCCGGCGCGAGATAGGGACTTGCCGGATCGCGCGTCAGCTCCAGCGGAAACAGCGCGACGAACGCGCGCCGTGGCGGCGCTGGCGTTGGCGGAGGTTGATCACGCAACAGCGTCAGCATGCTTTGAGTCAAATCCAGGCCGAAATGATCGGAGAAGTGGCTTTTCGGGACGATGCTGCGGTTGATTTCCAGGAGGTGAGGATTGCCCGCTTCGTCGACGATGTAATCGATGCCGGCATAACCGTTGAGGCCGTAATGCTCATAGAGCCAAGCCACGTGCGCCAGGAGGTCTTCGCGACGATCGTATTTGAGCACGGTGGCGACGCCGTGTGAGCTGGCGTTGAGGTGCTTGATGAAGGAGATGCCGCCGGCGAAGCGTCCACCGATTCCACTGACGGCGACGCCATAGACGCGGCCAGGCATGAAAGCTTGCAGGAGAAAGCTTCCGCCGCGTGCTTGCGCGAGCGCGGCGCGAAGTTCGGCTTCGTTCTCGCAACGCGTGACGCCATTGCCGCCGGCCGAACCGTCGCGCTTGACCATCATCGGGAAACCATGCGCCTTCGCGAAGGCCAGCGCAGCATCATCGCTCGGATTGGCGAGCGACGCCGGCGGCGGGCAAGAGCTATCGCCGGCGCGGGCCATGATGAAGGCGGAATCGCACCAGAGTTCGGCGGCTTTTTCCAGTGGCGGCATCGAACGCGCGAGCAAGGCGCGGGCGCTTTCGCTTAGCTTTAGCGCATCGGCGTTTTGCATCAGCTGCAGCAGCGAGCCGAACACGCCGTCGTCGCCGGCGAACACGCATTGCGCCTGGAACTCATCGGCCAGCACGCGCAGGATCGCCGGCAGCTTGGCGTGAATCTGCTCGTAAGGCATCAGCATGTCGGCGACTTTGTGTTGCGTCAGCGCGGTGTAGCTGTCCGGCGGGGCGATGATGCAGATCTGCGCGCCATGGCGGGTCAGCGCCGCGGCCGTGCGTGCGGCGCTGACGCTCTTCTTCAATGCGCCAATGATGGCGAACCGCTCGCTCACGCGCCGTCCCCCCACGCGGCTTGGAACAAACGCCGGGCCGCGCCGTTCGCGCTCAAAAGGAGCGCCCCGATGACTACCAGCGAAACCGAGATCCGCAACAAGTTCTGGAAGGCGATCAAGTCCGACCGCGTCCTCATGCTTGGCCTGGCCGATAGCCCGACCGGCCATGCGCAGCCGATGACGGCGCAGCTCGAGGGCGACGACGAATCCGGCCCGCTTTGGATTTTCACCTCGCGCGACACCGACTTCGCCAAGTCGCTCGGCCAAGGCGCCCGGGGCATGGGCCATTTCGTGGCCAAGGATCACGATCTCTTCGCTTCGATCGAAGGCGATCTCACCGTCAACAATGACCGGGCCATGATCGAGCGGCTGTGGAATCCGTGGGTCGCGGCCTGGTTCGAAGGCGGCAAGGACGATCCCAAGATCGTGCTGGTGCGGTTCGATGTGGAGCATGCGCAAGTCTGGCTCAACGAGAACAGCTTCTTCGCCGGCGTGAAGATGCTGTTCGGCAAGGACCCAAAGCAGGATTTCGCCGACAAGGTCGCCGACGTGCCGTTGCAGAACGACGCCAGGTAGACAGTCGGCAGTCGGCAGTCGGGCGAGTGCGCATGGGTCGGGCGCCGGCAATCATGACGATTGCCGACTGCCGATTGCCGATCTGCCGTTTCGTTTAACTCGTGTCGATGCAGAGACGCGGTTTCCAGCCCTGTTCGGCGTGCTCGCCGAAAAGTTCGAAATCATCGACACGGTGTTGTGCTTCGGGCGGCGCGCGCAGCAACGCTGCGAGGCGTTGCGGCGCGGCGCGGAGATGGCGGGCGCTGCGGCGCGCGAAGGGGATGGGATTGATGAAAGCG
>JAEYPY010000045.1 GCA_023410295.1 Pseudomonadota bacterium
CCCCCGCGGCGGCGTTTCGCTTATTGCGCAGCGCGCTAAGCATCGTCGGTCCAGTAGTGCGGTATAGGCGGTTCGTTTTCGAGTTCGGCGCGGCGCCTTTGCCAAGTTTCATTGAGGACTTGGCGGACGTACTCGGGCAACGTGTCTTCGAAGCGGCCCTCCAAGTGCGCCTGCTCCATGGCGGCGATGCGCGCGGCGCCAGCTTCTGCGTCCTCCGCGCCTTCGCCCAGATGCATCTCGCGCCAGAGCTTGATGAGGCCTATGAACGCGCCCGGCGCCGACGTCGGCGTGTGCACCATCGCGTTGGCGATGTGCGCGACCTTGATGAAGAGCTGGCACACCACCTCTTCGGCCTCGGCCTGGGTTCTGCGCCGGTAGTCGACCTGCTCGGCCTGCGCGACCTCGACAGTCTTGACCGCGGCGGCGAGACGTTCGGCGGTTTTGCTCGAACGCTCGGCGGCGGCGAGATCGCCTTTTCGCGTGGCGCGGTTCGCGCGGCGGCGCGCGTGCTCGGCTTGCTTCAGTACTTCCTGATTCATGTGCGATCCTTTTGGGCGTGCGTCAGCGTTGGCGCGCGAGGCGTGCGCGCGCGGCAGAAAGTCCGCCTTCGCCGAGGCTTCGGCGGGCCGCCGCTTGCTTGCGCTGGAGGCGGAGAGCGGGACGCGGATGAATCGCGTCGAGTTAATGCGCCGATGGTTTGGCGCGGCCTACGCGGTTCATCCGCGTCCCGTGATTGTTGAGCATCGGCGCCGCTGCGGGAGCTGTTTCACTCTCGGGAACGGCTCGGCCGATCGCGTGCGGGTCCGTGCGTTCGAGACACGAATCCCCTGTGCATGCTCCCGCCTTTTCATGTTCGGCGGGCTTCTCCTTCGCGTGCTCAACCGCGCATCGAAGGATCACGCTCAATCACCACGCTCGCGCATTGGTTCGAACAGGGATCCAACTGCTCTCCAGCGGAGCGATGGGGGAAGTATCCGTCAGCCTCGGAGGTGTCGGATAGATTTTTTGAGGAGCGTTGATTTCGCTGAGTTTAGCGCGCGTTCGTTGTGGGATAGACGCCTTCGAGGCTTCAACCACAATGACTTCCGAACCACTCCATCCCCACGCGGCACCGCTATGCTATAAGAATCGCGCGCGGGGCGTACGCTTCGATTCGCAGCGATTAAAGGCTTATGCCATTGTGCAACAGGGCCATTTGATACGTTCCGTTGCCATTTTTCTACGTATTTTCCGTCACTTACAGGTATACACTTGCCAGCTATTGTCCGCTTTGACTGCTCTTATTGGTTTCAGGGACTAGCGGTGCCATGAGTGATGGCGAATTCAGAACGGTTGGCGACGTCCTCGACGCGTACATCGAAGACCGGAAAAAGAATGTCGGCCATCCCGCGTCGCTGATGGCGCATCTGAAGCCGCTTCGCGAAGAGTTCGGTGACATGCCCTTAAGCGAAGCACTCGGCCGCGGCGGAGTGCTACGAAACAGGTGCATTCGGTATTGCGCAGAGAACGCACACCTCGCCCAGAACACGCTCCGCAAACGCATGAGTGTCTTCCAGGCCGCCTTCACGATGGCTTGGAAAAAGGAAAAGATCAGCGGTCGACCGCTGATACACATTCCTCCCGCTCAGGCACCGAAGCAACGAGCGTTTGGACCTGAGCAACGCGCGGCGTTGCTGAAAGCAGCGGACTCCTATCCTACCGAAGATCACACTCGAACGTTTGTCTATCTCGCGGTCTATACGGGACAGTTGGCCGGCAAGATTCTCGCGATGACTTGGGATCAGGTTCGCTTCAACGAAAACTGCATGTACTTCTACGATCGCAGGGGGAAGCAAGAGAGGGTTGAACTCCACCCAAAGCTGAAAGCCGTACTCGAACGGGCTTATGACGCCCGTTCCTGCGACTACGTCGTAGAGTGGCGTGGAAAGCGGGTTACCAGTGTCTACCACAGCATGAAGCGGCTGCTAAAGCGCGCGGGATTGCGCGGTATGAACGCCCATGATCTTCGCTTCGCTGTTGAGGCGGACGAGGCCGAAGCACAGGTAAGCGACGACTACATCTTTCTTAGCTACTGCCGTGCAGATGGTCTCGATTACGCAAACGCCCTTTGCAACGAATTCGAACGCTGGGGTCAACGCTGTTGGATTGACCATCGCGACATGCACGTCGGCAGCTTTGCCGGTCAGCTAACCAGGGCGGTGAAAGGTGCGCGCGGCGTCATACTTTTGCTGACGCCGCTAGCGAACGACAGCCCCGACGTAGTGTCTGAAGTGGCTCGCGCAGCGACCGCCAAAGTCCCGGTACTTCCGATCAAGATCGAACACACGTCGCTCGGCGAAGAACTAGATCATTTCTTGCACAAGGCGCACAGCATCAACTGGAGCAGCAATTCCGAGAAAACCGCGCAGCTAGCGTTGGAAAAGCTCGGGATTGGTAAGAAGCTTTGAGATGAGGTATCTCCGTGAGCTTATCAAGCGCCTCTTGTCTTGGATCCGCACCTTGCGAGATGAACTCGTAATGGCTCTCGTCGTGGCTGTTTTGTTGAAGTGGCTGGGCCTTAGCTGAACAAGCCTGCGCCCTAACCCCTCATCTGCGCGTCGCTTGCGCGCCGCGCTGTCTTCTCCCACAAGGGGAGAAGACCGATGGCACGGCTTGTCAAATCCGAACGCACGCTGCAACGGGCGCAGCGCTTGCGGCGTGAGATGAGCGATGAAGAGCGCATTCTTTGGATGCTGCTGCGCGACCGGCGCTTTGCTGGATACAAGTTTCGGCGCCAAGCGCCGCTGGGCGATTACGTCGTCGATTTCGTGTGCTTCGAACGAAAGCTGATCGTTGAACTCGACGGCTCACAACATGCCGAGTCGGAACAAGCCGCGTTCGATGCAAGGCGAACGGCCTATCTCGAAGCTGCTGGCTTCCGCGTCGTTCGTATCTGGACGAGCGAACTTTTCCGCGAGCGCGAAGGTACGATGGAAACCATCCTGAACGCGTTGCACAACAAACGCTGACACCTGGTCTTCTCCCCTTGTGGGAGAAGACAGACCGAGCGCAGCGAGGTCAGATGAGGGGAGCTGGCGCAGGCGGTTCAAGCAGCTGCGTGTTACCCCTCACCTGCGTTTGCTGGCGCAAACGCTGTCCTCTCCCACAGAGGGAGACGACCTAGTCCCCATCCATCTTCAACGCCGCAATAAATGCTTCCTGCGGAATATCTACCTTCCCGAACTGGCGCATGCGTTTTTTGCCGGCTTTTTGCTTGTCCAGCAGCTTGCGTTTGCGTGACGCGTCGCCGCCGTAGCATTTCGCCGTCACGTCTTTGCGCAAAGCAGAGATAGTTTCGCGGGCGATGATGCGCCCGCCGATGGCGGCTTGCACCGGGATCTTGAACATGTGCTGGGGGATCAGCTCTTTCAGCTTTTCCACCATGGCGCGGCCGCGAGATTCGGCGCGCCCCGCGTGCACCAGCATGGCGAGCGCGTCGACCGGCTCGTCATTGACGAGGATGCTCATCTTTACGAGATCGCCGACGCGGTGGTCGATGAGCGCGTAATCGAAGCTGGCGTAGCCCTTCGAGATGCTCTTCAGCCGATCGTAGAAATCGAACACCACTTCGTTCAGCGGCAGTTCGTAGATCAGCATCGCGCGCTAGCCGACATAGTTCAGCTCTTTCTGAATGCCGCGGCGATCCTGGCAGAGCTTGATGATGCCGCCGAGATATTCGTCGGGCGTCAGGATGGTGGCCTTGATCCACGGCTCTTCGATCTCGCGGATGAAAACCGGGTCCGGCAAATCGGCGGGATTGTGCAGCTCCTTCACCTCGCCGTCGTTCAAGTGGACTTTGTAGACGACGCTGGGGGCCGTCGCGATGAGATCGAGATCGAACTCGCGGGAGAGGCGCTCCTGAATGATTTCGAGGTGTAAGAGGCCAAGGAAGCCGCAGCGGAAGCCGAAGCCGAGCGCGGCGCTGGTTTCCATTTCATAGGAGAAGCTCGCGTCATTGAGGCGAAGCTTCGACATGGCGGCGCGCAGATCTTCGAAGTCCGCGGCGTCTTGCGGGAAGAGACCGCAGAACACGACCGGTTGCGCCGGCTTGAAGCCCGGCAGCGCTTGGCTGGTTTCGCGGCGATATTCGGTGATGGTGTCGCCGACGCGGGCGTCGCCGACTTCCTTGATGCTGCCGGTGAGTACGCCGATTTCGCCGGGGCCGAGTTCTGCAACGTCCTCGCGCTTGGGGCGGAGCACGCCCAGCGTATCGACGTTATAATCGGCGCCGGTCTGCATCAGCTTGATGCGCATGCCGCGTTTGACCACGCCGTCGATGACGCGGAAGAGCACGACGACGCCGAGGTAAGGATCGTACCAGGCGTCCACCAGCATCGCCTTCAGAGGCGCGTCGCGGTCGCCGGACTTGGGCGGCGGCAGGCGCGTGACGATGGCTTCCAGAAGCTCGCTGATCCCCTCCCCAGTTTTGCCGGACGCGAGGATGGCGTCGGAGGCATCGAGGCCGATGACATCCTCGATCTGGCTCTTCACCCGCTCGGGCTCGGCCGCGGGGAGATCGATCTTGTTGATGACGGGGACGATCTCGAGATCGAGGTCGAGCGCCTGGTAGACGTTGGCCAGCGTCTGCGCTTCGACGCCCTGGCTGGCGTCGACAATGAGCAGCGCGCCTTCGCACGCGGCCAGGCTGCGGCTGACTTCGTAGGCGAAGTCGACGTGGCCCGGCGTGTCCATGAGGTTGAGGACGTAGTCCTTGCCGTCCTTGGCCTTGTAATCGAGGCGCACGGTCTGCGCCTTGATGGTGATGCCGCGCTCCTTCTCGATCTCCATGTTGTCCAAGACCTGCTCGGTCATCTCGCGCGCGGAGAGGCCGCCGGTCGTCTGGATCAGACGGTCGGAGAGCGTCGATTTGCCGTGGTCGATGTGCGCCACGATCGAAAAATTGCGGATCTGGTCCCGGGGAGTCATTTGAGGGCGGGTGGTATAGACGCCCGGGCGGGGCGCCAAGCGCGCGCACTGCCTCAGTTCGGCATCAGCGCGAAAAAGGCAGCGTAAAACAGCACCCAGGCGCCGGCGAGCAGCCAGGGTAAGGGCTTTTCGCCGATGCGGGGCCGGAGCCAGGCGCCGATCAGGGCGACGCCGATGGAGACGGCGAGAAAGCGCGGCAGCCGCGCGGCCACGCTGGCCAGCGCGAAAGCCGGGAGCGATGCGCCCGCGGCCGGGGCGAGGATGGCGTAGAGCTTAAACGGGGTCGAGGAGAGCGGGCCGAGCAGCGTGGCGGCGAACCAGTTCTCGGCCATCGTCGCAGCGGCGGTGTCCGCCATCGCCGCGCTGATCGCTGGCACGGCCAGCACCGCGGCGTGGGCGCCCGCCGGATCGCGCGCGCTCCAGAGGTACATGATGACGCCGCCTGCGCTCGCGCCCAGCGCGGCGATGATTGAGGCGCGCGCGGCGGCCTTGACGCCGCGCCGGAGACCAATGGCCGAAAGCAGCATGTCCGGCACGATGAAAAACAGCGTCGCCTCGGCCACGCCCCAGAGGAAGGCGGCGAGGTCGAGCGCGTGTTTGCGGAGGCGGTCGAACGGGGTCATCGCGCCGAAAGCTTATGCGCAGCCCCGGCCCCCGCGGCTAGATTGACGGACCCGCCCCCCTCCCTTAAACCCCGCCGTCTTCTACCCTGTGCCCGGATGGCGGAATTGGTAGACGCACCAGCTTCAGGTGCTGGCGCTCGCAAGGGCGTGGAGGTTCGAGTCCTCTTCCGGGCACCATTCCTACGTTCGCTGACGCGAGCTTCGGATGGCTGACGCCATCGCTCTCGCAGTTTGCCTTTCCCCCGCTTCTAGCTCTTACTACCGGCTCCTCACACAGGAGCGCGGCGCATGCATGATCTGGTGATCCGTAATGGCGTGGTCGTGGATGGGTCTGGGGCGGCGCGGTTCGAGGCTGACGTCGCGGTTGATGGCGGGCTGATTAGCGCTGTCGGCAAGAACCTGCCGCGCGGGCGCGAGGAGATCGATGCGACGGGCAAGATCGTCGCGCCCGGCTGGGTCGATATTCATACGCACTATGACGGCCAGGCGACGTGGGATCAGGAGATGGCGCCCTCCTCCTGGCACGGCGTCACCACGGTGGTGATGGGCAATTGCGGCGTCGGCTTTGCGCCGGCCAAGCCCGACAAGCACGACTGGCTGATCGGGCTGATGGAGGGCGTGGAAGACATTCCGGGCACGGCGCTGGCCGAAGGCATGACCTGGAATTGGGAGACCTTCCCGGAATATCTCGACGAACTGGAACGGCTGCCGCGCACGGTCGATATCGGCACGCACGTGCCGCACGGCGCGGTGCGCGCCTACGTGATGGACGAACGCGGCGCCCGCAGCGATGTCCCGACCGAGCACGAGATCGCGCGCATGTCGGCGCTGGTGGAGGAAGGCCTCCGCGCCGGCGCGCTCGGCTTTTCCACCTCGCGCACGATCCTGCACAAATCGGTCGATGGCGAACTGGTGCCGGGCACGAGCGCGTCGAAGGAAGAGCTGATCGGCATTGGCCGCGCCATGGGGCGCGTCGGCCACGGCGTGTTCGAGATGGCCTCGGATATGAAGCGCGATTGGCGCGAGTTCGAATGGATGGGCGAGCTGTCGCGCGAGACTGGCTTGCCGGTGACGTTCGCGGCGCTGCAATCGATCGCCAAAGAAATGCCGCTCAATGAGCAGATCGCCGAGATGCGCACGGCTAACGCGAAGGGCGCCAACATCGTCGCGCAGATCGCGCTGCGTGGGAACGGCATCGTCATGGCCTGGCGCGGCACGGTGCATCCGTTCCGCTTCAAGCCGGCGTGGGCGGAGATTGCGCAGCTGCCGTGGGAGGCGCAGCTGGCGCGGCTGCGCGATCCGGCGTTCAAGCAGCGCATGATCACCGAAGCGCCAGTATTTCCGCCTAGCGATCTGGCGGCGCTGATGATGGTGGTCACCAGCGGCTGGTCGGTGCAGTACGAGATGGGGCCGGACTTCAATTACGAGCCGACGCAAAGCGAAACCATCGCCGCGCGCGCGGCGGCGGCGGGCGTTGAGCCGGCGACCTACGCGTACGATCTCTTGATGCAGGAGAATGGTGCGGGCTTCATCTATTTCCCGATCCTCAATTATCAGGACGGCAATCTCGACTTTCTCGAGGCGCTGCAGCACGCCGACGATACGGTGAACT
The DNA here is from genome assembly GCA_023410295.1 of Pseudomonadota bacterium. GTDB lineage: Bacteria > Pseudomonadota > Alphaproteobacteria > Caulobacterales > Aquidulcibacteraceae > Vitreimonas. The sequence goes on from JAEYPY010000045.1 coordinate 7,201, forward strand.
CGCTCTCCGACGGCGGCGCCCATTGCGGCACGATCTGCGACGCGGCGTCGCCGACTTTCATGCTGCAGCACTGGGTGCGCGACCGCGCGCGTGGGCGCATTTCGCTGGAGCATGCGGTGAAGCGCCAGGCGCGCGATACGGCGCTGCTTTATGGCTTGAGCGACCGCGGACTCATCGCGCCGGGCTATTTGGCGGATATCAATGTGATTGATCTCGACAAGCTGAAGCTCGGGCGACCTTGGCTCGCGTTCGATCTGCCGGCTGGCGGCAAGCGATTGTTGCAGAAGGCCGATGGCTACGCGGCGACGATCAAGTCGGGCCAGGTGACGTTCCGCGACGGGGCGTATCTTGGCGTGCATCCCGGCAAGCTGGTGCGCGGGCCGCAGGCCGCGCCGATGATGGCGGCGGCGGAATAGTTCGTCGCTTGGCGCTTTTGCGTTGCGCGCGGCGCGTGCTAGGCGGGCGGGATGAAGAAGCTTGTCCTTGCCCTTTCCGTCGCTCTTGCGGCGTGCGCTACGGCCACGCCGGCCGAGGATCATCACGCTGTTTCGACCGCCGGCATCGCTCCGGCTTGGGAGCCGGCGCGTGCGGATGCGCTGCTGGCGCGCACCGAGCGGCTGCACCTGACGCCTGATCTTTCGGCGCTGACGCCGGGCGAGCAGGTCGCGGTGCGCGAGCTGATCGCGGCGGGCGAGCGCATGCATCAGCTTTATCTGGCGCAGCGGCATCCGCAAGGCGTGGCCGCGGCGGCTTATGTGGCGGAGCATCCGGAGTTGACGCGCGAGCGCGATTTGATGCGGCTCTTTGCCGGCCCGATCGCGACCACGCTCGACAATACGCGCGAGCCGTTCCTGACGGTGTCGCGCGAGACGCCGGCGCGCAACATCTATCCGCTCGGCACCACGCGCGAGGCGTTCGATGCGTTCCTGGGGGCCAACCCAGAGCGGCGCGCGACGCTGCTGGATGACCGCACCGTGGTGATGGAAGCGAGCGAAGCGAACCGCGCGCACGCGCTGATGGTGCTGGATCATCACCCGGTGTTCGATACGCTGCACCCGGGCCTGCGCGAACGGCTTGCGGGTGAGCAGACTTATCTTGCCGTGCCCTACTCCGTCGCCTACGCACACGACATCCTCTTCATCAACGAACGCCTGAACGCGGCGGCGGATGCGGTCGAAAGCGGCGATCCGGCGTTTGCGCGCTATCTGCGTCTGCGCGCACGCGACTTGCTCGCGGACGATTACGAGGGCGGCGACGCGGCCTGGATCACGGGTGAGTTCACCGGCAATCTCAACGCGCAGATTGGCGCTTACGAGACATATGACGACGCGCTCTACGGCGTGAAGACGTTCTTCTCGCTCTCGCTCTTGGTGCGTGACCGGGCGCGGAGCGATGAGCTGGCGGAGGCGCTCGAAGAAATCCAGCGGGTGGAGAATGCGCTACCGTATGAGCATCACCGCGAGGTGCGCAGCGATATTCCGGTCGGCGTCTACAACGTGATCGCCGATTTCGGCCAGGCGCGCGGCACGAATACGGCGACGATCCTGCCGAACGAAGCCTATCTCGCACGCCAGTACGGGCGCACCATCTTGATGCGCGGCAATATTCTCTTGGACGAAGGCCTCTTCGCCGAAACGCACGGCGCTTACACGGCGGCAATGGCGAACGGCCAGGCCGATGACTTCACGCCGGAAGGCAATTTCTATCGCGTGCTGTGGCACGAGATCGGGCACTATCTGGGCGTCGATCAAACGACGGACGGTCGCGAACTCGATGTGGCGCTGGAGGATACGGCCGATCTCCTGGAGGAAATGAAGGCCGATCTCGTGTCGCTGACCTCGGCGCGCATCTTGAACGAGCGCCGGCTTCTAAGCGATGCGCAGCTGCGCTCTATCTACGCGGCCGGCATTCGCCGCGTGCTGCAGAAAAACCGCCCGCGCCGCGAGCAGGCGTACCAGACCATGCAGCTGATGCAGTGGAATTGGTTCATGGACCGCGGCGCGCTGCGGTTCGAGGATGGGCGCCTGCGCGTCGATTATCGCCGCTATCCGGAAGCGGTGACGAGCCTCCTGCGCGAAGTGCTGGCGGTGCAACGCGCAGGTGATCGGGCGCGCGCCAATGCGTTCGTGGAGCGCTGGACCGAATGGCGGCCTGAGCTGCACGAAGTGATTGCGACGCGCATGCGCGAAAGCGAACGGGCGCGGTTCAATATCGTAACGTACGAAGCATTGGACGGGCCGCAGCAATAGCGATCCGCTTTCGCCAGCCGATGGAGCACCCTCGCCTTTCATTGCTGACGGCCTAGATTGCCGCTTTATGGAGGGACAGCAGGCGCCGGAAATTGTCGTTGTCGCGCCGCGCTTGCCGGAGGCGGCGGGCGAGCGTGCGTATTCGAGTTACGAGATCTCGCCGGAAGTAATCGAGCAAGCGGTGCGCCTCGATGACGCGCTGCGCGTCGCGCCGGGTGTTTCGCTGTTTCGCCGCAACGACAGCGGCGTCGCCAATCCGACCACGCAGGGGCTTTCGGTGCGTGCGATTGCGCCATCGGGCGCGGGGCGCGCGCTGGTGACGCTGGATGGCGCGCCACTGAATGATCCGTTCGGCGGCTGGGTGATTTGGGGTCAATTGCCGCCCGAGACGACCGCGCGCGCCACGGTGTTGCGCGGCGCCGGCGCCGGACCTTATGGCGGGGGCGCACTGACGGGCGCGGTGCAGCTGGAAGAACGGCGCGGCCAAGGCGCGGCGCTGTCGCTTGAAGGCGGCGAACTTGGCTATCGGCGCGCGTCAGGCGTGGGCGAAGCTGGCGGCGATGCGTTCTCGCTGATGCTGGCGGCGTCGGCGGAAGCGAGCGATGGCTGGATACCGGTGCGTGAAGGGCGCGGCGCGGCGGATACCGAAGTGTGGTCGGAATCGGCTACGGCTGTGGCGCGCGCCGAATGGCGCGGCGAGGCGCTGGTGTTCTCGGCGCGGCTCGGCGGTTATGCGGAAGAGCGCGGTGCGGGATTGGTGGGCGCGCAATCGCGCTCGGAAGGCGCGAGCCTTGCGCTGACGCTGGCCGATCCGGGCGGACCGTTTGCGTGGCGCGTGCAGGCGTGGGCGGTTGAGTCCGATTTAGCCAATTCCTCCGTCAGCACCGCACCGGACCGTAGCGCGACAACGCCGGCGGCGGATCAAGTGGCGACGCCGGCGTTTGGCTGGGGCGGCAATGCGGCGGTGCGCTGGACGACGCCGGATGCGGGGCTTGAGCTTGGCGCCGATGTGCGTGTCGCGGATGGCGAGACGCAAGAGCGCTCGGCATTCTCAGGCGGCGCGTTCACGCGATCGCGTGTGGCGGGCGGCAGAACGCTGACGGGCGGGCTTTATGCCGAAGCGTGGCGCGAGCGTGGGCCTTGGCTTTTCACCGGCGGCGCGCGCGTGGATGTGACGCGCGCGGAGGATGGCAAGCGCATTGAGCGGCTCATCGCGACGGGCGCGCCGACGCTGGAATTTTTTCCGGAAGACAGCGAGACGGTGGCGCCGACGGCGCGTCTCGGCGTGCGGCGTGCGCTGGGAGCGATGTATCTGCGCGGTGCGGCGTATGCAGGGTTTCGGCCGCCGACGCTCAACGAACTGCACCGCCCCTTCCGTGTCGGCAACGACGTCACCGAAGCGAACGCCGCGCTGGAGCCGGAGCGCTTGGTGGGCGTCGATGCCGGCATTGGCGTTGAGTACGCGCGCTGGTCGTGGGATGCGGGACTGTTCGTCAATCGGCTGGACGATGCGATCGTCAATGTGACGCTTGGCGAAGGCCCTGGCACGTTTCCGCCAGGTGTGTTCGTCCCCGCCGGCGGGGCATATCGGCAGCGGCAGAACGCGGGCACAATTGAAGCTGTTGGCGTTGAAGCTGAAGCGCGCGGGGCCTTGGCGGATGCGCTCTCCTGGCGCGCGGCGATGACGTATGCGGAGGCGGAAGTCGCCGAGACTGGCTTGCGGCCCGGCCAATCGCCGGAATGGAGCGCAAGCGCGGGGCTCATTTGGCGCGCAAGCGATGCGACCGAACTTTCCGCCGATCTGCGCCACGAGAGCGAGCGATTCGAAGATGATCTCAACAGCCGTGTGCTCGGCGCGGCGACGGTGCTGGACCTGCGGCTCGAGCAGCAGATTGCGCCAAGCCTGGCGTTCTACGCCGCACTGGACAATGCGCTTGATGCGGATGTCGAGACAGCGGAGACCGCGACCGGCATCGAAAGCTTCGGTCCGCCGCGCGCGTTGCGCGTGGGGCTTCGCTTCAGCCGTTAGCGCGCGGGGCGGATCGTGCTTTCGTCTTCCGGCAGCAGCGCGTCGCAATTCTCGCGCTCGATCGTGAACATGATGTTGGCGATGAGCCAGCGGCCGTCGTGGCGCACCATCTGTGCGAAATCGGCGCCGCATTGAACGCGGGCGCCGTCGATCCAGAGATCATAGGGCGCGAACACGCTGGCCATATCGCCGCGGATCAGGACGGTCGGGGACCAGTAGCGGTCGTCGATGCTCTGCACATTGAGACGGTTGGCGGGATCGACCCAATAGGCATTGCTGCGCGAGACGATGCGCGTGCCCCCGCCCTCGGCCGGCACGGCGATGTAGCTCATACCGTCCGCGGTCTGCAGTGCGGCGCGCGCCTCGAGATCCTGCGTATTGATGGCGACGAGGAAGGCGTCGAACGCTTCGAGCACCGCGGCCTCCTCCCCCGGCTGGTGTCCGGCGGGCGTTTGCGCCGCGGCATTGGCAGCGATAAGGCCGACCGCCAGCGCGGCCGCGACGATGATGCGTTTCATGGACCCTCCCGTTCCGCCGCGACAGTAGCGCGGGCAAACAAATTGGCCTATGTCGCTCGTCGCATGACACGGAAGCTTTCTCTCACCGTCGACGGCAAGAACGTCGCGGTCTACCTGCACAAGGGCGATCTGCCCGCGAGCGTCGCGTTCAACGGGCCGGTCGCGGTCGATAGTGAGACGCTGGGGCTCTCGCTGGTGCGCGATCCGCTCTGCCTGGTGCAGATCTCCGATGGCGGCCCCGAAGCGCACCTGGTGCAGCTCGACCGGAACGCCTACGACGCGCCAAACCTGAAGCGCGTGCTGACCGATCCAGCGACGCTGAAGATCTTCCATTTCGCGCGCTTCGACATCGCGATGTTCATGCGCGACCTCTCGATCGTCTGCGCGCCGCTCTATTGCACCAAGACCGCGTCCAAGCTGGTGCGCACCTATACCGATCGCCACGGCCTCAAAGACCTGACCAAGGAATTGCTGGGGCGCGACATCTCCAAGGATCAGCAATCCAGCGATTGGGGCCAGGCCGAACTTTCCGATGCGCAGCTCGCCTACGCCGCTTCCGATGTGCTGCACCTGCATGCGCTGAAGGAAAAGCTCGACGTGATGCTGGCGCGCGAGGGCCGAGTCGAGATCGCGCAATCGTGCTTCGACTTCCTGCCGACGCGCGCGGCGCTCGATCTCGCCGGCTGGGAAGAGGTCGATATTTTCGCGCACTCATGAGCGAAGAACCCGCGAGCACGGCCGCTGAAGCGAAGGCTTTGTGGCGCCGTCTGGCGCCGATCTACCGCACCTGGAGCATGCTCTGGGACAGCTTTGTAGCGCGGGAAAGCTGGGGCGCGGTCGGCGTCGATCTCACGACAGGCGTCATCGAGAGCAGGAAGGCGCGCAAAGTTGCTGCGGTGCTGCGCGGCGCGAGCGGCCCTGCGCTGGATGCGGTGGTGACCATCGCGCAGGTCAACGCCGAACGCGCGACCGCGATTTTCCGCAACGTCGCCATCATGTACGTGACGCTGCCGATTGCAGCACTGGCGCTCATGTCCGACGCCGCGCCCGAGATCGTGCAGCGCTTCCTCACTGAGAACGCGGACGATGTTTTGTTCTGGGTCATTTTGCTGTCGACCACGCCGATCATGTTCTTTGCGTTCATGTGGCGCGCGAAGCAGCTGGCCTGGTCGATCGAGCTGGCGCGGAGCGGCGCGGTCGAGCCGCTGGAGCCGAAATGAGCGAAGCGTTCCAGACCCTGCCGGACATGATCCGCGAGCACGCGGCGGCGCAGCCTGAGAAGATCGCGCTGATCGATGGCGAACGGTCGCTTGCGTATGGCGCACTCGATGCCGTGATGGACCGTGTCGCGGCAGCGCTGCAGCGCGAAGGCGTCAAGCCGGGCGAGAGCGTCTCGATCTGCGCGACGGCGTCGCTGGAATATGCCTGCGCGTTCGTGGGCGCCCTACGAGCGGGCGCGGCGGTGGCGCCGCTGGCGCCCTCTTCGACGGCTGAGAGCATTGTCGGCATGATCGCCGATAGCGGCGCGAAGGTTTTCTTTCTCGATGCCGGCGTGGCGGCTGCGCTTGGCGACGCGCTGGGCGAGGTGAAGGCGAAGTTGGTGGCGCTCGATGCGGGCGCGCCTGGTGTGGCGTATGCGGATTTTCTGGCGGCGGAAGGCGCGAAGCCGGCGGCGGTGACCATCACGCCGGAGATGCCGTTCAACATCATCTATTCGTCCGGCACGACGGGCGCGCCGAAGGGCATCGTGCAGAGCCACAAGATGCGCTTCGGGCATATCGCGCGCGCGGGTACGCTGGGCTATGGGCCGGAGGCGGTGACGCTGCTGTCGACGCCGCTTTATTCGAACACCACGCTGGTAAGCTTGTTTCCGACGCTTGGGCTCGGCGGCACGGCGGTGCTGATGAAGAAGTTCGAAGCCGGCGAATATCTGAAGCTGGCCGAACGCCACCGCGCGACGCACACGATGCTGGTGCCGGTGCAGTATCAGCGCATCATGGCGCGCGAGGATTTCGCGCGCTACGACCTCTCCAGCTTTCAAATGAAGTTCTGCACCTCGGCGCCGTTCAGTGCGGCGCTGAAGGCGGACGTGCTGAAGCGCTGGCCTGGCGGGCTCATCGAATATTTCGGCATGACCGAGGGCGGCGGCACGTGCGTGCTTGTAGCGCATCAATATCCGGACAAGCTGCACACGGTGGGCCAGCCGGCGCCGGGGCACGATATCCGCGTCATCGGCGAAGACGGGCGCGAGCTGCCGCGCGGGGAGATCGGCGAACTGGTCGGCCGCTCCGAGATCATGATGAGCGGTTATCACAACCGCAAGGAACAGACCGACGCGGCGATCTGGGTGTCGCCTGAGGGCTTGCCATTCATTCGCACCGGCGATGTCGGCCGCTTCGATGCGGACGGATTCATCGAGCTGATGGACCGCAAGAAGGACATGATCTTCTCGGGCGGCTTCAACATCTATCCGAGCGATCTGGAAGCCGTGCTGCGCCAGCATGAAGACGTGGCCGATGTTGCCGTCGTCGGCGTGCCGAGCGCGGAATGGGGCGAAACGCCGGTGGCGTTCGTGGTTTCGCGCGGCGCGGAGGCGGAAACGCTGCGCGCATTCGCCAATGCGCGGCTCGGCAAGATGCAGCGCATCGCGGCGGTTGAGCTCGTGGACGAGCTGCCGCGCAGCCATATCGGCAAAGTGCTAAAGCGCGAGCTGCGGGACGCTTACGTCAAACGCTGACCTTCGGCGGCTCGCCGAAATTGCCGGCTTGGTAATCCTGAATGGCGGCGATGATCTCTTCGCGCGTGTTCATCACGAAGGGTCCATGCGCGACGACGGGTTCGTTGATCGGTTCGCCGTGGCCGAACAGGATGAAGGCCGGTTCGTTGGCCGCTTCGACAACGATCTCATCGCCATCGTCGTTGAATTCGACGAGCCGCCAATGCGGAACGTCTTGGCCGCTCACGCGCACGGCGCCGCGGACCACGTAGAAGAAGACATTGCGTGTCGCCGGCGCGCGCAGCACGGCGCGGGCGCCGGGCGTGAGCTCCATCGTCGACATGAAATGGCTGCTGAGCGTTTCGACCGGGCCTTTGGCGGCGCCGAGTTCGCCGGCGATGAGATTGAGCGTCGCGCCGCCATCGCCCGTGGGCAGCGCCGGGATGTCTTCGCGCTGCACGCCGGTGTAGGCGGGCGCTGTCATCTTGAGACGCGACGGCAGATTGACCCAGAGCTGCAGGATTTCCATCGGCCCGCCCTCGCGCTTAAAGCTCGGCGGCGAGAGCTCGGCGTGGATGAGGCCGGCGCCCGCCGTCATCCATTGCACGCCGCCGGCGCGGATGACGCTTTCGTGGCCGCCGGAATCGTAGTGGCCGAGTTCGCCTTCGAGAATGAAGGTCACCGTCTCGAAGCCGCGATGCGGATGCGGCCCGAACGGCAAGCCGCGATTGTTCGGCGCGTAAGTCTGCGGGCCATGGTGATTGAGGAAGAGAAACGGATCGACTTGCGAAACGCGCGGGCCCGGCAACGGCCGGCGCGTGACGAGATCGCCGATATCATCGCGGAAGCTGTCGTGAATGGCGCGGATGGTGCGGTACATGGGCAATTACTTAGAGGGCGCCCATGCCCGCGCCAACCAGTTACGCGCGTGTTACTTCCTGCTCGATGCGGCCGAAGATGGCGTGGCCCTTGGCGTCGCGCATTTCGATTTCGATGCGGTCGCCGTGCTTGAGGAAGGGCGTGATCGGCTTGCCGGTGTTGATGGTCTCGATCATGCGCTGCTCGGCGATGCAGGAATAGCCGCGGCCGCCTTCGCTGACCGGCTTGCCTGGGCCGCCGTCGGCATCGCGATTGGAGACCGTGCCGGAGCCGATGATCGTGCCGGCGCAGAGCTCGCGCGTTTTCGCGGCGTGCGCAATGAGTTGGCCGAAATCGAAGGTCATGTCCTCGCCGGCATTGGCGGCGCCGAAGGGCTTGCCGTTCAAGCTCACGTGCATTGGGAGATGCAACTTGCCGTCGCGCCACGCATCGCCGAGCTTCTCCGGCGTCACCGCGACCGGCGAGAACGCCGAGGAAGGCTTCGACTGGAAGAAGCCAAATCCCTTCTCCAGCTCCGCCGGAATGAGATTGCGCAGGCTCACATCGTTGACGAGCATGACGAGGCGGGTGCGCTTTCTCGCCTCATCGGGGCTGATGCCGGCTTCGCAATCGTCGACCACGACGGCGACTTCCGCTTCGAAATCGCAACCCCAGGCTTCGTCTTTGAGCGGGATCGGATCGCGGGGGCCAAGGAAGATATCGCTGCCGCCCTGGTACATGAGCGGATCGGTCCAGAAGCTTTCCGGCATCTTCGCGCCGCGGGCCTGGCGGACCAGCGCGACGTGATTCACATAAGCCGAGCCGTCGGCCCACTGATAGGCGCGCGGCAGCGGCGATGCCGCTTCGCGCTCATGGAAGCGTTCGCGGAGAACGCTGCCGGCGTTGACGCCTTCGGCGAGCGCCTTGAGGCGCGGTTCGGCGTGGGCCCAATCATCGAGCGCGGCCTGCAGCGTTGGTACGCTCGGCTCATGCGCGCACCAAGCGAGATCGTCCGAGACGACGACGAGCTTGCCGTCGCGGCCGTGGCGGAGTGAGGCGAGTTTCATTTCTTCGGCGCGTCCTTCTGGTTCTCGGGCGCAGCTTTGATGAAGGCTGGATGCTGGCGCGCTTCTTCGTCCCATTTCACGAGGCGCGGGAACGGAGAGAGATCGGTGTTGTAGCGGCGCGCGTTGGCCATTTGAGGCACGAGCATGATGTCGGCGAGCGTGATCTGGTCGCCGAACACGTGGCGGCTGTCGCCGCGCTGCTCGGCCTGATGCTCCAGCGCGGCGAAGCCGAGCTTGATCCAATGGCGATACCACTCGCCGACGTGATCGTCATCGGCGCTGAACTCGAGCTTGATGCGTGTCAGGACGCTGGTGTTGTTCAAGGGATGTATGTCGCAGCCGATGGTGAGCGCGAAGGCGCGCACTTGCGCCGAGAGCCAGGGATCGGCTGGCAGCAAGGGCGGATCGCGATAGGTCTGATCGAGCCAGACCAAGATCGAGAGCGATTGCGTCAAGAGCCCGTGCTCGGTCTCCAGCGCCGGCACGCGCATCTGCGGATTCTTCGAGCGGTACGGCTCGCGCATCTGCTCGTCCGTACCGGGCATGATATTGACCGGAACGGACTCGTACTCGACGCCTTTGAGATTGAGCCCGATGCGGACGCGATAAGCGGCGGAGGAGCGCCAGTAATCGTAGAGCTTCAGCATGGGATAGTCTCTCACAGGAGCGCGGCTCTTCAGACCCGCTTTTTTCTTGGCCGCTAGAGTACGCGGGTCTGAAG
>JAEYPY010000103.1 GCA_023410295.1 Pseudomonadota bacterium
GGCTTCTTCCGCCTTCGGGCCGCGCGCGAACACCGCAACGCGCGCGGTGCGGCCCGTGCCGTTCGGCAGCGAGCAAACGCCGCGGACTTGCTGGTCCGGATATTTCGGATCGACGCCGAGGTTCATCGAGACTTCAACCGTCTCGTCAAACTTCGCGCTGGCGCGTTCCTTGATCAGCTTCACCGCTTCATCGAGCGTGTGCAGCTTGCGGCTGTCGATGCCGGCATGGCTCTTTTGCATGCGCTTGGGTTGCTTGGCCATCGGCTTACTCCACCACTTCCACGCCCATCGAGCGGGCGGTGCCGGCGATCATCTTCGCGGCTTGGTCGAGATCAGCGGCGTTGAGATCCTTTTGCTTCGTCTTGGCGATCTCTTTGCACTGGGCCATCGTGATGCGGCCCACGGTGTTGACGCCCGGCGTCTTCGAGCCCGAGCCCGGCTTCTTCGCCGTCGAGAGCTTCGCCGCCTTCTTGATCAGGAACGACGACGGCGGCGTCTTGATCTCGAAGGTGAACGACTTGTCCTGGTAATAGGTGATGACGACAGGGCACGGATCGCCCTTGGGCATATCCTGCGTGCGGGCGTTAAAGCCCTTGCAGAATTCCATGATGTTGAGACCGCGCTGACCGAGCGCAGGGCCGATCGGGGGCGACGGGTTCGCCGCGCCAGCCGGCACCTGGAGCTTAATCTGCCCCAGAACCTTCTTAGCCATATTGTATCCTCTCGCTTACCGCTGGCCGATCCTCTCGAACCGCCCAGCCTGAGGGGGAGCGTGGTCCGGGCGGCTAAACCCCTCCCACGCGGGAAGCGGGGGCTTATAGGGGGTCGGAGCTGGCTTGTCGAGCCGCCGAAACAACCGTGCTGACCTGTCGCCGTCGGACAAGCTCAGCACCCTTCCCCGGTACTAAGGAGCAGGCTTGTGGGGCCCAATGCGGTTTACCCGGCCTATCGTGCGCATCCTCGTTCCGCTTGGCCTCTAGAAGCGACCTTGCCGACGTCGCGGAATCAGAGGCAGCCTTGCCACAGGCGCGCCCATGCCTCCCTCCCTCCACCGGGAAAGCAAACCACATGCAGGGCATCTGACACACCGAACCAGCCGTTCGAGCGTCTGCACAAGGAGGGAATGCACCGTCCGCTCGAAAACGGAGGGTTGTATGAAGTTGTCTGCTCCGATCTTTCAGTTGAAGCGGCGCGCGAAGGCGCTCTCGCGCAAGGCGCAGATTCCGCTGACCGAAGCGTTGAATCGCATCGCGGAGAGCGAGGGCTTTCACAGTTGGAGTTTGCTCGCCGCGCGCTACGCCAAACGCGATCCCGCGCCAGTTATCCTTGGAGCGCTCGAGCCTGGCGACATGGCGCTCATCGGCGCGCGGCCAATGCAAGGCAAGACCATGCTGGCTCTGAAGCTTCTGGCTGAAGCGCGCAAGGCCGGCCGCTTCTGCGCCTTATTCAGTCTTGAATACACACGCGCGGAAGCCACTGAGGTTCTCAAGGCTAGTGGCCTCGAAGCATCAGACGTGTTGCTGGATACATCGGATGCGATCTGCGCTGACTACATGATGGCGAAGCTGGCTGATGTTGAGGCCGGCGCGGTCGTCGTGGTCGACTATTTGCAGGCGCTCGACCACCAGCGCGAGAAACCCCCGTTGGCCGATCAGATTTCAGCGCTGAAGGCCTTCGCTGCGCGGACCGGGCTCACTTTCGTGTTCATCGCACAGATCGATCGTCACTATGACGAGACCACGAAAGCGATCCCCGACATCACGGATGTTCGCATGCCGAACAAGGTCGACAGCACGCTGTTCAACAAAACCTGCTTCCTGCGCGAAGGCGAGATCATGTTTAGCCGCGCCTAGGGTTCTTTCTCCGGCGTCTTGGTTCTAACAACGGCGTCGGAGTCCCCTCGCGCAAACCTAAGCCCGCGCCCGAAGCCGCGCCTGCAGCAACGGCCACATCAGATTGAGCGCGAGCCCGGCGAGCACCAAGCCCGCCGCCAACACTTTCCAAGCCGGCATCGGCTCGTCCAGCACGATCGCGGACGCGCTCATGCCGAAGATCGGCACCAGAAGCGCCATTGGCGTCACCACCGCCGCCGGATGCTTGGTCAAGAGCCACTGCCAGGCCGTATAGCCAAACATGGTGTTGCCGACTGATTGCCAGAGCACCGCCGCCCAGGCCCCTGCGTCCGCGTCGCGCAAGCCCTGCTCGATCGCCGGCCAGCCCTCGAACACGAACGCGAACGCCACCAGCAGCGGCACGGCGAAAATGCTAGACCAGACGATGTAAGACAGCATCGGCACGCCGCCCGCCTTGCGCGCGGTGATGTTGCCCAGCGCCCAGCACAACGCCGCGCCCAACGTCAGCGCCAAGCCCAGCGGCGTCGTCCCGCCTTCGCTGTTCACGAAGATGAGCGCGATCCCCGACGTCGCCAGCGCCAACGCGAACCACTGATACGTGCGCACGCGCTCGCCGCTGGTGCGCATCGAAAGCCCGATGGTGAAAAAGATCTGCGACTGCACTACGAGTGAAGCGAGCCCCGGCGTGATGTCGTTCTTCATCGCCAGAAACAAAAGCCCGAACTGCCCTGCCCCGATCAACACGCCATAGGCGGCGAGATTCCAAAGCGGCACGTTCGGACGCTTCACGAACAGCGCCATCGGCATGAACACGAGCGCAAACCGGAGCGCCGCCAACAGGAGCGGCGGCAAATGTTCGAGCGCAAAGGCGATCACAACGAAGTTCGTGCCCCACACCGCCATCACGGCGACGGCCAAGAGCAAATGCGGCAAGGGCAAACGACACTGCTCCAGGAACGCGAGCCACGCTCATGTGCGTACCGCACCCGCGCTTGTCCAGTGCGCCCCAAAGAAAAACGGCCGCACCCGAAGGTGCGGCCGTCGAGGGGAGTGGGAGGAGAGAT
>JAEYPY010000139.1 GCA_023410295.1 Pseudomonadota bacterium
ATGTCGTAGCGCTCAACCAGACCCTTGATCTTCGTCTTGGCGATCGCCGGCAGCTGGCTCTCGTACGCATAAAGCGCGCCAAGGCCCGACGCGTAGGACTTGCGCGAGAGACGGCGGAACGTCTCGATGAGATGGCGCGTCTCGGCGTTCACGTCGACTGAACGCACGTCGTCTTCATTCGCGCCGAGGCCAGCCGCGAAGCCAAGCCACAGCGTGGCGTGATCGTCCTTGCCTTCGCCGATGCCCTCTTCTTCGGCCAGGTTCTCGGCGAGCAACTTACGGCCCGCTGCGTTCGGGCAGTTCGCATGCACGGCGCTCACCGCCTGCGGAAACGCTTCGACGTGATGGAAGTATTGCTTGGCGTACTCGCGCAGCGCTTCGCGCGTCAGCTTGCCTTCTTCCCAGGCCTGATAGAACGGATGCGAGAGCATCGAGCGCGCTTCAACAGCCGCATCGATCGCAGCCGATGTGCAGACATAACCGCCAAACGCTTCCGTCATCGATCAACCCCATAGAGCAGCGCTCACGCGCGATAAAAACCGGCGCAACCATACCGTCTTTGACGGGCGGCGGAAGGGGTTATGCGGCGCCTGCGCCGATTAGAGGGTGTGCGTGTCGTCAGCGGCGCGGCGCGCCTTCTTGACCTTGCGCAGCGCATTTTCGCGCTTGAGGCGCGAGAGGTGGTCGATGAAGAGAATGCCTTCGAGGTGGTCCATCTCGTGCTGGATGCAGACCGCGTAAAGGCCTTCGGCCTCCTCCTCGATCTGCTCGCCCTTGTAGTTGAGATAGCGCAGCTTCACGCGAGCGGGGCGCTCCACCTCGTCGTAGATATCCGGAACCGAGAGGCAGCCTTCCTCATATGGCTGGGTCTCTTCCGCGGCCCAGAGAATCTCGGGGTTCACGAAGTAGCGCGGCTGCTTGGGCTCGCCTTCCTTGGCGAGGTCCATGACAATGATCCGCAGCGGTTCGCCGATCTGGATCGCGGCAAGCCCGATGCCAGGCGCGTCGTACATCGTCTCCAGCATGTCATCCATGAGCGCACGGTGCGCGTCCGTGACCGGACCTTCGACCGGCTTGGACTTCATTTTCAGGCGCGGATCGGGCGCCACGAGAATGGGACGGATAGCCATGGAACCTCAGGTATGGAGCGGCGCGCGCGTCGTCAAGCAAACCTGTGACTTACACAGGAACAGCGGCGTTTAGAGGGCGTTTGCCAGCCGTAGCGGGGCGTGCGGCTGGGGGTCGCGCGCCCGTTTTCATTTGAGCCTGGTTCCCTCGCGAGGAGTTTTCCCATGAGACGCTTGCTGTTCGCCACCGTTGCGACAGCCGCTCTGTTGCTGGCCGCCCCCATGGCGACCGCTCAGTACGGCACGCCTGCCCAGCCCGAAACGACGCAGTCGCAGACCGCGCCGTACAACCAGCCTGATATGCCCCCTCCGACCGACACGACGACCGTTCCGGATGAGACGCCGGCCTACGGCGACACCGCCTCAAGCACACAATCTACGCCATCTACCGCCAGCACGTACGACTCAACAACGGGCGCTACCGCGTCGACGACGCCGGATGCATACGGCGCGTCCTCCACAACCACGGAGACGCGGACCGCTGGCGCATACGACTCAACTACCGCCGCAGAGACGACGGGCGATGGCGGCACGTACGGCCAAGCCTCGACCTACACCGGCGCCACACCCTATAACCAAAGCGCCGCGTACGGTCCTGACGAGTCGTCGTCCGAAAGCATGCTCCAGCACGCGGTCGATGCGGGCATGCGCGGGGTGCCGATGAGCGCCGCCCAAGTGTGCGCGCCGCGTGAGGTCGATCTGGGCGCGTCGAGCCGGCTCAATCGTGATAACATGAACAAGCTCGAAAACGCCGCCGACCGCGCCTCCGTTTGCCAGGCGCAACGCGTCGTCATTCGTGCGCCGGGCGCCCGAGCCGATGCGATCCGCGAAACGCTGGTCGAGCACGGCTTCGACGAAGCCCGCATCGAAGTCGAGGAAGGGACGCAAACCGCTGTCGAAATGCAATTCGCCGGCGTCGCCACCTCCAGCCAATTCTACGCGCAACTCTACAATGGCGCGCAGTACGCCTCGGCCGATCCGAGCATGACGCAAGGCTCCAGCTATATGAGCCAGCCGAACAGCAGCTACCAGCCGAACACCACCGACACCGCCCCGACTTATGACGAATCGGTCGAAGGCGGCGCCGACTACACGCCCGATCCCGACGCGGACACCGCTACGTCAGGCGGCATGTATGAGCCGACGTCAGACGATTATAACCGCCCGATCGACGGCCAATACGACATTTAACCGGCCGGCATTGGAGCAGAGAGCCCGGCCGATCGGCCGGGCTCTTTTTCGTTGCATCACCGCTGCCCACAGATGACAACGCGCGCGTGAAATATGCTGCGCTTTACCGGCTCTCAGGCGCTGCCGCCATCATCGGCGGCCTACTGCGCATTGGCGCCGCGTTTCCGATCCTCAGCGATCCCGCCGCGCTCGAATGGCTCTATACGGCCATCGACGTCCTGCTGCTGTTTGGCCTCATCGGCATCTATCTCGTGCGCGCCGAGCGACTCGGCTTTCTCGGGCTCGCGGGCTTTGCCGTTGGCGTCGGGGCGCTTTCCTTCATCGGCGGCCCGGATGCCGATCCGTTCGGCTTCAGCACCTACGAACAAGGCGCCGCCGCGCTCGCAATCGCCATGCTTGGTCTTTCAATCGCCTGGCTACGCGCGCGTGAGCGGCCGCTCGCACCGCCGCTGCTCTTTTTCGCCAGCGCCATCGCGGCGGGCGTGCTGAACCTCATTCCCGGTTTGGGCGCCTATGGGCTGCCGCTCGCGGGCGCACTCTTCGGCGCAGCTTTCGCTGCTGCCGGCCTTTATTTGTGGAAGCAGAGCTAGCGCGCCGCCGTACGCTCGCCGCCCGAAGCACGACGTTCTCGGCGCGTGTCGCTGACAGGGACGGTGGTGTCGCGGCGATAATTCTCAGAGACAAGGTTCGGCGGCGCGTAAGGCGCATCGCCCGGCTCCAGCCCTGCGATCTCCACAGCGACGATGCGTCCATCAGCATCGCGTTCGACGTGGCCCACATGGCCCAAGACTCCGCCATCGTCGCCGCGCACCTCGGCGCCAACAGCAGACTCCGGAAACTGGCCCTGTTGCTGAGCGAAGGCTACGCCGGGCGCCGCCAGGGCGAGGACAAAGACAAGGGTTCGCAGCATCGCGTTAACCGCGCCCGGCGCGGCCTCTCGTGTTGGATGGGACGACGAGAAAACGCCGCGGCCGCGCCAGCGTTCCGCCCTTGCGGATGTTTGCCGAAGCCGCGATATGGAAACCGCAGGCAGGCGGCGGACGGCCGCCCCGCCAACCCGGTCAGGTCCGGAAGGA
>JAEYPY010000153.1 GCA_023410295.1 Pseudomonadota bacterium
GGATAGGCGCGGTGGTTGTCCCCCTAAGCGAAGCTTCGCTTCGCGGCTGCCGGCGAGGACGCCGGCGCTCCATAGCCGGGCTTATCCGTTGCGGAGGGGGGCGATCCGTGGATCCATGCGTGAATCGAAGCGGGAGACTTACCGATGGCGAAGTTCAAAGTTCTGCGCCGGGTCGATGCGTTCGTCGACTATGTGGCCGAAGTCGAGGCGTCTTCAGCCGAAGAGGCCGCCCAGCGGGCCGAGGACAACGAAGAGCGCTACGATTGGGAAAAAGTGGATGTTCAACACTTCGACGCGCGGCTTTTCGTGACGCTCGATCAGGATGGCAACGAGCTGGAGCACACGCAGACAGGCGATTTCGGTTGAAAGCTCCTTAACCCAGCTGCCGCAGTATTCGTTGGAGGACAGGCGGACGCACGCATGCGGCTGGGTTTTCGAGAAGAGAGCGTTCCGTACGATAGCGGGGCGCAGCGCGCCCGTTTCTGGACCGAGGAATGGGCGGGGCGTGAACTCTATTGCCTGAATTGCGGCGCGGAACGCCTGCGCAAGCTACCGAACAATACGCCGGTGGGCGACCTCGTCTGCGACACCTGCCAAGAAGAATATGAGCTGAAAAGCCAGGCGAAGAAGATCGGCGAACGCGTGCCGGACGGCGCCTATCGCACGATGATGGAGCGTTTGAGCGCAGGCAACAATCCAAGCTTGATGCTGCTTTCCTACGACAAAGCTCGGCAGGCAGTAACGAATGTGGCGGTTGTGCCGAAGCACTTCTTCCTCCCGGACATTATCGAAGAGCGGCGGCCGTTGAAGGCGACGGCACGGCGCGCGGGGTGGGTAGGCTGCAATATCCTGCTGAGCCGGGTGCCGGAGGCTGGGCGCATTTACGTCGTGCGAAATGGCGCCGCGCTGCCGAAGAATTTAGTTCTCGAAACCTGGAGCAAGACCGCCTTTCTCCAAGAGATGCGATTGGAGAATCGCGGCTGGCTGCTGGAGACGCTCAAGTGCGTCGAAGCGATTGGGCGCGCGGAGTTCGAACTCGCCGATGTGTATGCCTTTGAGGGGCGCATGCAGCGGCTTTATCCGGGCAATCAGCATGTGCGGGAGAAGATGCGGCAGCAACTTCAGGTGCTGCGCGATAGGGGGTTCATCGAGTTTCTTGGGCGGGGGCGGTATCGAGCGATGGGAGCCTAAGAAGCTTCGCCAGGACGCCAGCGCTCTATTACAAAAAAACGGCGGAGCTTGCGCTCCGCCGTTTCCGTTTGTCTTAGACGCCTGAGCGATGGACTTAAAAGTCCATGCCGCCCATGCCGCCCATGCCGCCGCCGGGCATGCCGCCGGCGGGAGAGTCCTTCTTGGGGGCTTCGGCGATCGAGGCTTCGGTGGTGATGATGAGGCCGGCGACCGAGGCTGCGTCTTGCAGCGCGGTGCGGACCACCTTCACCGGGTCGATGATGCCGGCTTTGACCAGGTCGACATATTCTTCGGTTTGCGCGTTGAAGCCGAAATTGTCGTCCTTGTTGTCGCGCAGCTTGCCGACCACGATCGAACCTTCGACGCCGGCGTTTTCCACGATCTGACGGATCGGGGCTTCCAGCGCCTTCTGCACGATGCGGATGCCGACGTTCTGGTCTTCGTTGTCGCCCTTGATGTTGAGCTTGAACGCAGCCCGCAGGAGCGCCGTGCCGCCGCCGGGGACGATGCCTTCTTCCACCGCAGCGCGGGTGGCGTTCAGCGCGTCATCAACGCGGTCCTTGCGTTCCTTCACTTCGACTTCGGTCGCACCGCCGACCTTGATCACGGCAACGCCGCCGGCGAGCTTGGCCAGACGTTCTTGCAGCTTCTCGCGGTCGTAGTCCGACGTGGTGTCTTCGATCTGCTTGCGGATTTGGCCGATGCGGGCTTCGATGTCCGCCTTTGCGCCAGAGCCGTCGACGACGGTGGTATCGTCCTTCTTGACCACGACCTTCTTGGCGTTGCCGAGCATGTCGAGCGTGACGTTCTCGAGCTTGATGCCGAGGTCTTCGCTGATGACTTGGCCGCCCGTCAGGATGGCGATGTCTTCCAGCATGGCCTTGCGGCGATCGCCGAAGCCAGGCGCCTTCACCGCCGCGACCTTGAGGCCGCCGCGCAGCTTGTTGACGACGAGCGTGGCGAGGGCTTCGCCTTCGACGTCTTCAGCGATGATGAGCAGCGGGCGCTGGTTTTGCACCACCGCTTCGAGGATCGGCAGCATCGGCTGCAGAGAAGAGAGCTTCTTCTCGAACAGCAGGATCATCGGATCGTCGAGCGTCGCTTCCATCTTGTCGGCGTTGGTGATGAAGTATGGGCTGAGATAGCCGCGGTCGAACTGCATGCCTTCGACGACTTCGAGTTCGGTTTCGAGCGACTTGGCTTCTTCAACCGTGATGACGCCTTCGTTGCCGACCTTGGCCATGGCGTCGGCCAGGAACTTGCCGATGTCGGTGTCGCCGTTGGCCGAGATGGTGCCGACCTGGGCGATCTCTTCCGAACCGCCGACCTTCTTGGCGCGCTTCTTCAGATCTTCGACGATGGCGGTGACGGCCTTGTCGATGCCGCGGCGCAGATCCATCGGATTGCGGCCGGAGGCGACGGCCTTCATGCCTTCGCGGACGATGGCTTGCGCCAGCACGGTCGCGGTGGTGGTGCCGTCGCCGGCTTCGTCGTTGGTCTTGGAGGCGACTTCGCGGATGAGCTGAGCGCCCATGTTCTGGAATTTATCTTCCAGCTCGATTTCCTTGGCGACGGTGACGCCGTCCTTGGTCGTGCGCGGGGCGCCGAACGATTTTTCAATGACGACGTTGCGGCCTTTCGGGCCGAGCGTGACCTTCACCGCGTTGGCGAGAATGTCGACGCCTTGCAGCATGCGTTCGCGCGCGTCAGCGCCGAAATTGACTACTTTGGCAGCCATGTTTTGCTTCCTCTTGAGTTCAGTGCGAATGGCGAATGGTGCGTGGCGAATGGGGACGGCGGCGGCGATCCTTTCGCCATTCGCCACTCACCATTCGCGCAGCCAAGCGGCGCTTAAGCCGCTTCCTTCTTCGCCTTCTTGGTTTCGATGACGCCCATGATGTCGGACTCCTTCATGATGAGGAGGTCCTCGCCGTCGATCTTCACTTCCGTGCCCGACCACTTGCCGAACAGGACGCGGTCGCCGGCCTTCACATCCATCTTGATGTACTCGCCGTCTTCATCGCGGGCGCCAGGGCCGACGGCGATGACTTCGCCTTCTTGCGGCTTTTCTTGCGCGGTTTCCGGAATGATGATGCCGCCACGGGTCTTTTCTTCTTCCTTGACGCGACGGACGACGACGCGGTCATGCAGGGGACGAAAGCTCGTCACTGTGCTACTCCCTTGTTCTAAAAGATATTTTTAGCAGCCGATAGCTTTAGCACTCGCTGCCGCCGGTTGCTAACGGGCGGGATGTAAGATTTTGGCGGGACGCCGTCAATGGGGTGCGCCGACGGGGCTTGCCGGGGCGGCGGGGCCGGGAGAAGGATGGGCCAGGGAGGGACCATTCATGTCATTCAAAGCATTCGCCGCAGCTGCGGCCCTGGCGGTATGGGCGGTCGCCGCCCCGAACGCGCAGGCTCAGGACGCCCGGCCCGCGCTCGCGCGCGAGCTCATGCAATTGATGGAGCTGGAGGGCGAGCTTCGGGAGTTTTTCGCCGTGATGGCGCCCGTGGTGGCGGAAGGCATGGGCAACGAACTCCAGCTGTCGCAGGTCGAGACGGCACGCCTCGGTGAGATCGTCGCCGAGGAGTTCGCGGCGGCGACGCCGGGTCTCATATCCCAGTTGGCCGATGTGTACGCCGCGCAGATGAACGAGGCTCAATTGCGCGAAACGCTCGTATTCATGCGTTCCGACGCCGGGGCGGCGTTCCTTCAGACCAAGGTGAACGCGGAGGCGGAATTGGAGCGGATCGGGCGCTCCGCGGGCATGGCGGTCGGGCTCCAGGCGCTGCTGAGGTTTCAGCAAGAGCGCGACCAACGGTAACGTGATCGGCGCGATAAACCGTAGCGGGAGCAAGTGGGGGGCGGCGGCGTTCAGTGCGCATGACCCCCGCACCGCCGCACCCCAGACTTGATCGCCCACAGCCGCAGGAGCGGCTTCCCGACGCCCCAGATACTTTCAAAGAGACGCCCGCGGAACCGCGGATCGCGGCGCGGCCAGAGGCGGCGCTGATGACGTTGGCGCGGGCGCGGCGGATCGGGCTGCTGCAATAGCGGCAACGAAAAAGGGCGGCGCTTGCGCACCGCCCTTTCCCATGTCCGACTTAGAGCCGATCAATAGTAGCCGTCGTAGTAGCCGTCCTCGTAGAGCAGGGCATCGAGGATGAGGCCCGTGGCGATGGCGACGAGGAGAATGTCGCCGTCGGCGTAGACGTAGCGGCAGCCATAGGGAGCAGGCGGCAGCCGGTAGTAGAGATCGAGCGGCAGCGGCTCCCACCACAGCCAGGACGGGATCACATAGCCGACCGACCAGCCGCGATGCGGACGGCGCCAGCCATCATAGCTCCACCAATAATAGTTGCGGCCGTAGTAGGAGTGGACGATCGAGGCGTAGCCGCGGTCGAAGTAATAGCCGTGGCGGACGTTGCGCCAATCGCGATAGCGCGGGCGATCGAAGTCGCGGTGGCTATGGCGCCAGCGATCGTAGCGTGTGTCACGGCGATTGCGGTCCCAGTCGCGGCGATGGTTGTCGTCGTCGCGCCAATCGCGCCGGCCGTCGCGGCCCCAATCGCGGCCGCCGCGGCCGTTGTTGTTGGCGTGATCGCCGCGGCTGCGGGTGCGATCCCAATCGCGGCGGTCGTTATCGCGCCGGTTGGCGTCGCCCCGGCGGTCGTTATCGCCGCGACGGCCGTCCCATTGGCCACGCTGATCGTTGTCGCGGCGCTGCCAGTCGCCGCGCTGATCATTGCCGCGACGATCGTTATCGCGGCGGCCTTGCCATTGGTTGTTGTCGCCGCCGCGACGGCGGTTGGCGTCGTTGTCGCCGCGACGCTCGTTATCCCGGCCGCGGAAGTTCTGATTGTTCTGGACGCGACCTTGCCACTGGCCGCGATCGCCACGGTTCTCGCCGCCACGGACTTGGCCGCGGTTGTCATTGTCACGGCGGACGACGCGGGCGTCGTTCTCGCGGCGGACACGCTCGGCACTGTTGTCGCCGCCGCGGCCTTGCCATTCGCGCCGGCGTTCTTCGCCGCCGCGACGGACGTTGTTGTCGCCGCCGCGATTGCGTTCGACGCGGTTCTCGCCGCCGCGACGGCCGCCGAGCAGGGCGTCGTCATTGCTGCGGTGGCCGCGGGCGCGGTTCTCGCCGCCGCGATTCAGATCGCGGCGCGCGCGTTCGCCAGGATTGTCCTGACGCGCTTGCGGCGGGGGTGCGGGACGGGCGCGTTGGCCGTCGTCGTTGGCGCGGCGTTCGCCGCGATCACGATTGCCGCGATCGCCACGTTCACCGCGGTCACGGTCGCCGCGCCGGTCGTTATCGTCATTGCGGCGTTCATGTCGGCCGCGGTCGTTGTCATGGCGCTGGGCGAAGGCCGGCGAGGCCACTGCTACAGCGCTCAAGGCGGCCAAGGCCGCAATGAGGGCATTCTTCATCAAGGGCTCCCTGTGCGCCCTCTCAGGCGCACCCTCGCGAGGAATACATTCCGCGTCGGCGCCTGAACGGCGCCTGAATGAACGATGAATGGGCTGCCGAAGCCAGATTCAGCTTCGCAATTACCGTACCGCGCGAAGGAAGAACGCGACGCCGTCGGCGACGTGCTGGCGCAGGTCTTCGTCACGGACCACGTGGCTCTCATCGACCAGGGCGCGGTAATGGTGATAGCTGCGCCAAATTTCGAGCAGGTACGAGGCTTCGCGGTCGACGTCGTTGAGCTTCACGCCATGCGCCCTGACGAAATCGGCGACGACATTGCGCACGCGGTCGGCGCCGGCGCCGGTGTACTTCTGCAGGTGCTGCGGAAATTTGCGCACCTCGCCGACCAGGATGCGATAGAAGGCGAGGTTCTCGGGCGTCATCAGCCCGCGCAGGAAGCGCTCGCCGATCTGTTGCAGACCTTCTTCGAGCGGCAGACCATCGACCGATAGCGGCGCCATCGCCTTGGTGAAGCGCTCGTGCTGGTCCTGGACAACGGCGACGAAGAGACCTTCCTTGCTGCCGAACTGGGCATAGAGCGTGGCGAGCGAGCCGCCCGCCTTGCGCACCACGTCATTGACGCTGGCCGCTTCGTAGCCCTGGTCGAGGAAGACTTCCCGCGCAGCCTGCAGAAAGGCCTGCCGGCGGGCGACGCCGCGATCGGGCGCGCGCGTGCTTAGCGTTGTTTGATCCGGTAGCCCCATAAGAGCTCCTGCTCCCCATCCCCTACGATAAGCAGGGATAAGCCGCGCGCAAGAAATTGTTATATTGCCGCAAGGGTATTTGTCAGTTGCAGGATCGCCGTGGCGAAAGGCCCTGCATTGATTGAGATCAACTCGCGAGTGCGCCCTTGATCGCTTCCAGCATGTCCGGCGCGAGGGGCGCGGTCTTGGAGCCGAAGGTGGCGGCGATCTGGCCGTCCTTGCCGATGAGGTACTTATGGAAATTCCAGCGCGGCAGGGCGCCGTCGCCGAGCTCGCTGGCGATCCATTTGTAGAAGGGATGGCGCCGCTCCGGCGAGCTGATCTCGACTTTCGCCGTCATCGGGAAGGTGACGTGATAGGACGTGTCGCAGAACTCACGGATCTCGCGTTCGCTGCCGCTCTCCTGATGGCCGAAATCGTTGCAGGGCACGCCGAGGATGACGAGGCCTTTCTCGGCCTTCGACTCGTAGAGCGACTCCAGATCGCGGTACTGCGAGGTGAAGCCGCAAGCGCTGGCGACGTTCACCACCAGCACGGCCTTGCCGGCATAGTCGGCCAGGTTGATCTCGCCGGGCTCGTCCAGCTTGGCGAAGGAGAAGTTGTGCGCGGTGGTCATCTGCTCGTGCGTGGCTTTTCTGGCCGGAAGGCGGGG
Organism: Pseudomonadota bacterium; assembly: GCA_023410295.1. GTDB lineage: Bacteria > Pseudomonadota > Alphaproteobacteria > Caulobacterales > Aquidulcibacteraceae > Vitreimonas. The sequence continues at coordinate 7,022 of JAEYPY010000153.1, forward strand.
CATGTAAACCTCTTGGGGCGCCCTCGCAATGCATGTGGCGTTCCGCGGGGGCGGGTGGTAGAGGCTAAACGCATGACCGTCTGCCTGCGTTTCCCGATAGCGGCTGAGCGAATTTGACGCCCGGTCCGCGTTGAGCCTCTCGCTCCGCGGCGCCGGGATCGTCTACACACACCCTGACATTTGACGGAGAGTCTCGTGGCTGAAGAGCCCAAAGGCCGCGATTATCGCGCAACCCTTTTTCTGCCTGAAACGCCGTTCCCGATGAAGGCCGGGCTGGCGCAGCGTGAACCGGAGCGGCTGAAATACTGGCAGGAGATCGGGCTCTATTCGCGTTTGCGCGAGGCCGCGCGCGAGCGGGCGAAGTTCGTCTTCCATGATGGCCCGCCCTACGCGAACGGGCCGATCCATATTGGGCACGCCGAAAACAAGATCCTCAAGGACCTGGTCGTCCGCACCAAGCAGATGGCGGGCTTCGATTGCGATTATGTGCCGGGCTGGGACTGCCACGGCCTGCCGATCGAGTGGAAGGTCGAAGAAGACTTCCGCAAGGCGGGGCGGAAGAAGAGTGAAGTGCCGGCGGTCGAGTTTCGCCGCGCGTGCCGCGAGTATGCGGACAAATGGATCCCGCTGCAGCGTGAGGAATTCAAGCGCCTCGGCATCGAAGGTGATTGGGATCACTACTACACGACGATGAGCTTCGAAGCGGAAGCGGCGATCGCGGCGGAGTTTCTGCGCGTGGTGCGAACAGGGCTGGTTTATCGTGGGAGCAAGCCCGTGATGTGGAGCCCGGTGGAGCGGACTTCGCTGGCTGAAGCGGAAGTGGAGTACGCGGAGAAGACCAGCCCGACGATTTGGGTGAAGTTTCCTGTTGTCGGATTCAATCGTCGCTTGGTCGTTCCGGGCGACGATGGCAGTTCGCGAGACATAGGCTCAGCATCTGCGCTGGGGCTTGGGGCGCAAGCGCTGCGCGAAGATTGGCCGAGTCTCGTTGGCGCTTCCATAGTCATTTGGACAACCACGCCTTGGACGATCCCAGGCAATCGCGCGATCTCGTTTTCGCCGTCGATCCAGTATGGCTTGTACGAAGTGGAATCTGTCGAGACGGGCTTGGCTTTCGAGCCGTGGGTGACGGTGGGCGATAAGCTCGCGCTGGCTGATAATCTCGCCGAAGACGTGATGCGTGCGGCGAAAGCCGCTTCGTGGAAGCGCGTGTGTGACGTCGATCCCGAGGGTTTGGTGTGCGCGCATCCATTCCGTGGGCGCGGCTACGACTTCGACGTGCCGCTGCTGGCGGGCGAGCACGTCACAGACGACGCGGGCACGGGCTTTGTGCATACGGCGCCGGGACATGGCGCGGATGACTTTGTCATCTGGACGAAGCATTTCGGGCAGGAAGGCATTCCGTTCACGGTCGACGAAGAGGGGCGCTTCACGAAAGAGGCGCCGGGCTTCGAGGGGCTCGAAATCCTGCAGATTGAGGGCAAGAACCTCGGCAAGGACGGGCCGGCGAACAATGCGGTGATGGATGCGCTGATCGAAGTCGGCGCGCTCTTGGCGCGTGGGCAGTTGAAGCACCAGTATCCGCATTCGTGGCGCTCGAAGGCGCCGCTGATTTTCCGCAACACGCCGCAATGGTTCATTGCGCTCGATAAGCCGTATGACGTAGGCGGCGGGCGCACGCTCAGGCAAGTGGCGCTGGATGAAATCGATCGCGTCGATTGGGGGCAAAAGCGCACCGGCGATCAGAGCGGGTATAATCGCATTCGCGGCATGATCGCGGATCGGCCCGATTGGCTGATCTCTCGCCAGCGCGCCTGGGGCGTGCCGCTGCCGATCTTTGTCTCGAAGGCGGATGGCTCGATCCTGCAGGACGATGAAGTCGATGCGCGCATCGTCGCGGCGATGCGCGAAGGCGGCGCCGATGTGTGGTGGGCGACGGATGCGCAGACGTTCCTGGGCGCCAAGTACAAGGCCGAGGATTGCGAGAAGGTCGAAGACATCCTCGATGTCTGGTTCGACTCCGGTTCGACGCACGCCTTCGTCATCGGCAATCCCGATGCGCCGACGCGCGCTTCGTTCGCGAACCCCGTTTCGACCATGTACCTTGAGGGCTCGGACCAGCATCGCGGCTGGTTTCACTCTTCGCTGCTGGAAAGCTGCGCCACGCGCGGGCGCGCGCCCTACGATGAAGTGGCGACGCACGGCTTCACGATGGACGAGGAGGGCAAGAAGATGTCCAAATCCCTCGGCAACGTGGTCGAGCCGCAGAAGGTGGCGAAAGAGAACGGCATCGAGATCTTGCGTCTCGTCATCGCCGCCGCCGATTACGGTGACGATCTCCGGCTCGGCAAAACGATCATGGATCAGTCGACCGAGACCTATCGCAAACTGCGCAATACGCTGCGTTATCTGCTGGGGGCGTTGAAGGGGTTCAGCGAGGATGAGCGGCTGCCGCTGACGCCTGGCCGCACACGCACGGACGATCCGGAAATCGCGCCGTTGCTTGAGCGCTGGTTGCTGCATCGCCTGTGGCAGCTCGATCGCGTGGTGCGCGAGGCGTATGCGACGTATCAGTTCCGCGTTGCGCTTTCGGCGATCGTCGAGTTCTGCAACGTCGATCTCTCGGCCTTCTATGTCGATGTGCGCAAGGACGCGCTTTATTGCGATCCGCACTCAAGCTTGCGGCGGCGCGCGTGCCGCACCGCGCTCGATGAAACATTCTCGCGGCTGACGGCGTGGCTCGCGCCGATCCTGCCGTTCACGGCGGAAGAGGCGTGGCTGACGCGCTTCCCGGACGATGTCTCGGTGCACTTGCGGCTCTTTCCGGAAACGCCGGAGAGCTGGGAGGATGAGTTCGCCGGCGAGGAAATGGCGCGGCTGCGCGAAGCGCGGGCGGTGGTCACCGGCGCGCTCGAAGTGGCGCGGCGCGCAAAGCTGATCGGCTCGGCGCTGGAAGCGGCGCCGCGCGTGTGGGTGGCCGACGATGGCTTGCGCGCATCGCTGCAGGCGTCGGACTTCGCCGAACTTTGCATCACCAGCGGCATGACTTTCGAAGCCGGCGAGGGGCCGGCGGAGGCGTTTCGTTTGGCCGAGGCGCCGGGCGTTGCGGTGCTGGTGGAGAAAGCCGGCGGCGTGAAGTGCGCGCGCAGCTGGAAGTATTTCGATCCGGCGACGGCGCTGCCGGAGTTTCCCGACATCACCCCGCGCGATGCGGAGGCGGTGATGGAATGGGAGAGGATGAGCCAATAGTGAGTAGTCAGTAGTCAGTGGAGATTGCCACCGACTACTGACAACTGACTACTGACTAGAGCGGCGCTAGCAGCGCGGCGAAACAAGAACTCGGGCCGGTGAAGCCGTGGCGGCCGAGGCAGAGCGCGTCTTCGTCGGCGGAATTGGCCGAGGCGGCGCACTGGCGCAGCTGCAATTGTTGCAGCGAGAGGCAGTATTGCGTCTGGCTGTCGTTCAAAAGCTCATCGACGCGCGCGCTTTCGCCTTGCGTGGCTCCGACGATCATGAGCGCGGCGAGCGTGCGCATGCGGTCGGCGCCGCCGAGCCATCGTTCGCGCATGTTGCGCGGCGGCGGCAACTGCATGCTGCGCCCGGCAAGCGCATCCCAGAATTGCCGCCCGCCGAAAGCATTCGGATCTGTGAGCGGCGAGGCGGCGCCGGCGGCGATGTGAAGGCGCGGCAGCAGCGCGGGCGCGAGCGTATCGCGCATGACGAGACTGGTGAGATAGGTGTGGCGTGCTTCGCGGTTTTGGCTCGCGGCCCAGGCGCCGGCGTCAAGGTCGCGGCCGAAGGCTTCGTAGCGCGCGCCGGCGAGATCCAGGCGCGCGGTGTCGCCTTCGACGGCGGCGACGATGAGGCGTGTCGCTTCGGCATCGCCGGCCGGACGCGTGCGGGCGTAGGCGATGTTGGTGCGAAGCTGGCGCAGCACGGCGTCGCGGCCCGCCGCGCGCACGCGTTCGCGTACGCCCGCGATCAGCGCCGGCGATTGCGCGGCGGCCATGGCGTTATAGGCGACCCAGCCGCGCGTCAGCGTGCGCGGATCGTGGCGCGCCATGCGCTCGAGCGCCGCATCGAGCGCGGCGGCGTCGGCGATGTTGGTGTCCAGGAGCAGCGAGACGTCGCCCTGGTAGAGCGCATAGCCGTCGAGCGCCTGGTGCACCGGATCGGCCGTCTGCGCCTGCGCCGGCGCGGCGGCGCTCAAGGCGAGGGCGAACAGGGTGAGAAGGCGCATGGGGGGAGGTTTGGTTATAGTGGCGGCGAAACGAGGTGCGTGCGCGAGCGCGCTTGCCCTTAAGGGGGCGGCACGGCCATAAGGCCCGGCCATGCTTCGTTTCGGGCTCACCCTCTCCGCGATCGTCATGATCGCCGACCAGATCACCAAGTGGATCGTCCTGGGCCCCGGGCGGTTCAGCCCGCCGGGCTGCCTGGAGACGGGACAGAACTGCCGCTTCATCGAGATCAGTCCTTTCTTCGACCTGCAGATGGTCTGGAACCGTGGCGTCAGCTTCGGGCTCCTCAGAGCCAACGAAGATCTGGCGCGCTGGGGCCTCGTAGCGCTGTCATTTGTGATCTCCGGCGTCTTCCTATGGTGGCTCAAAGGGGCTGAACGGAAGCTGACGGCGGCGGCGCTGGGGCTCGTAATCGGGGGCGCGCTCGGCAATGTGATTGACCGTATCCGCTTCGGCGCGGTGGCCGATTTCCTGGATTTTCACGGGCTTTGGTTCCCCTGGGTGTTCAATATCGCCGATGCGGCGATCACGGTGGGGGCGATCATGCTGGCCGTGGACATGCTCTTCTTCACCGAGGAGCCGGGGAAAGGCACGGCCTGGTCGCAGATCAAGCGCAAGTTCGCCGGTCCGGAGAACCGCTCGGACGGTTGAGGGCGGCAGATTCGCCCCATAACGGTCATGATCGGCGGCGATCCGTTGCGACTGGGACTGCGGCTTGGCGGAAGGGCTCCGGCTCAGCTAGAACGACGGCGAACAAGGGAGACGGGCGTCCGATGACTAAGGCAATCGCGTTGGTGGCGTTGGTGGCGGCTGCCGCTACGGCGAGCGGCTGCGGCACGATCCAGCGCGCGGTAGGCGCGGTGAAGACGTCGCCGGATGAATTTCGCGTGGTGACGCAAGCGCCGCTCACGCTGCCGCCGGATTATAGCTTGCGTCCGCCGCGGCCGGGTGAACCGCGCCCGAGCGAACTGGAGCCGGACGCGGAAGCGCGTGCGGCGCTGTTCGGCGACAACGTCGCTGCAAGCGCGAGCCAAGGCGAGCGCACGCTGGTGTCGAACGCCGGCGCGAGCACCGTCGATCCGACGATCCGCGACACCGTCGATTACGAAGGCCAAGGCATCGTGCGCCGCGATGAAGGCTTCGTTGATCGCCTGCTGGCGTTCGGCGGCCAGGGCGCCGCTGCCAGCACCCCGCTTGACGCGGAAGCGGAAGCGCAGCGGCTGCAGGCGGACGAGTCGATCCGGCGCGTCACCGGCGGCGGCGACGTCGTGATCGAGCGCGGCCGCAGCGGCTTCAAGCTGCCCGGCACTTAAGACTCTTGCAGACTCTCGGCGCGCCCGCGCGTTTTCTGGCAGCCCTGCTGGCGGTGTTCCTCTGGGCAGGGTTGGCGCACGCGCAGGAATTGCCGCGGCCCGAGACTTTTACATTGCGCAATGGGCTGCAGGTACTGGTCATCACCGACCGGCGCGCGCCCGTGGTCACGCACATGGTCTGGTATCGCGTCGGCGCGGCGGACGAACCGCGCGGCGCGTCCGGCATCGCACACTTCTTCGAGCATTTGATGTTCAAGGGCACGCGCGAGATCGCGCCGGGCGAGTTCTCGCGCACGATCGCGAGGAATGGCGGGGAAGATAACGCCTTCACCTCGTGGGATTACACCGCCTATCACGAGCGCATCGCGCGCGACCGGCTGGAGCTGGTTATGCGCATGGAAGCGGACCGGATGCGCAATCTGCGCTTTTCCGACGAGACGTTTGCGGCCGAGCGCGATGTGATCGGCGAAGAGCGGCGCCAGCGCGTCGACAACAATCCGGGCGCGGTGCTGGGCGAGCGCATGCGGGCGATGCTGTGGCCGCACCATCCGTACGGCACGCCGATCATTGGCTGGCTGCACGAAATCCAGGCGCTCGACCGCGAGACGGCGCTGGAATTTTATCGCACCTGGTACGCGCCGAATAACGCGATCCTGGTTGTGGCTGGTGATGTCGATGCGGCCGAACTGCGGCCGCTGGCGGAGCGCTATTACGGGCGCTTGCAGCCGACGCGGAATTTGCCGTCGCGCACCTGGGTGCAGGATCCGCCGAGCGTGGGGCCGATGCGGGTCACGCATCGCGACGAAAAAGTGCGCCAGCCTTCGTTCTCGCGCACCTATCGCGCCATCAGCTACGGCACCGACGAAGGCCGCCAAGCGCATGCGCTCGATGTGGCGATCGAAATTCTCGGCGGTTCGGAAACGAGCCGGCTTTATCGCGCGCTGGTGGAAGAGCAGCGCATTGCCGTGAGCGCCGGCGCGAGCGGAAATACGTCGGGGCTGGGCGGCGGCAGCGCGTCGATCTGGGCGACGCCGGTGGAAGGCGTGCCGCTAGAACGCGTTGAAGCGGCGGCCGATACGGTGCTGGCGGAATTCTTGCGCGAAGGGCCAACGCAAGCGGAGCTGGCGCGGGCGAAGTCATCGCTCGCGGCGGCGGCGATCTATGCGCGCGACAGCCAGGAGAGTCTCGCCAATATCTATGGCGCATCGCTGGCGTCGGGTGAATCGATCGAAGATGTCGTCAACTGGGGCAACGACATCGAAGCGGTGACGGCCGAAGAAGCGCTGACGATGGCGCGGCAGACATTTGATCTCAATGCGTCCGTGACGGGCTGGCTGCTGCCGCCGGAGGGGGCGGAGTGATGTTGGGACAGCACGCGCGCCCCCAACTCCGCCCCGCGAAGGGCCAGGGAATCGCTTTGGCGTTGCTCTCGCTCTGCCTCATCGCTTGTGCGCCTTTGGCGCCTGCGCCTGCGCTCGCGCAACAGCAGCGCGCGGAGTCAGCGGCGTCGAGGCATGGGGTGCCGGTGACGCGGATTGTTTCGCCGGGCGGGATCGAGGCGTGGCTGGTTTCGGACTCGACCGTGCCGATGATCGTGATGCGCGCCTATTGGCGCGGCGGGTCGGCGATCGAACCGGAAGCGCAGGCCGGCGTCACCAGCGTGATGACCGACATGCTGACCCAAGGCGCAGGTTCGCTCGATGCGAACGCGTTCAAGGAACGACTGCAAGAGCTCAACATGATGCTCGGCTTTAGCGCCGGGTGGGACGGCGTCGGCATGAGCTTGACGACGCTCAGCGCCAACCGCGACGCAGCGTTGGAGATGGCGCGTCTGGCGCTGAACGAGCCGCGCTTCGACGCGGCGCCCTTGGAGCGGATCAAGCGCCAGATGCTGGTCGGCATCCGCACGCGCGACACCAATCCGAGCTATCTCGCCAATCTGGCGCTCGATCAGGCGCTTTATCCCGATCATCCGTACGCGCGGCGCACCTCGCGCGAGAGCGTGGCGGCCATCAATGCGGCGGCGCTGCGTGAACGGCGGGCGGCGCTGTTCAATCGCGCCACGCTGCAGATCACGATCGTCGGCGATATCGATGCTGATACGGCGGGGCGGGCGATCGATCATGTATTTGGGCCTTTGCCGCAAGGTGCGGCGCCGCTGGAGCCGGCGGACGCGAACGTCGCCGCGCCGACGCCGCTGATCGTGCGCGAGCTGCCGCAGCCGCAGAGTTTGCTGCTGTTCGCGGGGCCGGGGATTCAGGATGAGGATCCCGATTGGATTCCGCTCGCGGTGGCGAACTATATCCTCGGCGGCGGCGGGTTTTCATCGCGACTCATGGATCAGGTGCGCGAGCAGCGCGGGCTGGTTTACGGCATCGGCACGGGGCCCTCGGTGCGCGAGCACGTGGCGATGATCCGCGGCTCGGCGCAGACCGAGAACGGCAATGTCGCTGAAGCGATCGAGGTGATCCGCGCCGAGATGGCGCGTATCCACAGCGAAGGCGTGACCGAGGCCGAGCTACGCGATGCGATCACCTATCTCACCGGTTCGTTCGCGCTCGACCTCGACAGCAATGCCAAGATCGCCAGCGTCGTGCACGGCTACCAGGCGGCGGGACGCGAGATCGATTACGTGAACCGGCGCAACGATCTCATCCGCGCGGTGACGCGCGAGGACGTGAACCGGGTGGCACGGCGGCTGTTCGACCCCGCGTCGTTCACATTCGTGGTGGTGGGCCAGCCCGAAGGGCTGGAGGGAAGCGCCGCCAACTGATCACCCACCCTTTCCCGGGCTCGATGCTTCGCATCGCCCCGGGAAAAGGTGGGAGCTGACGGCGCGTGATGGTGACGTACACCTCTGTATGGTGCTAACTCGCCGGCAGAGGAACGCGTCATGACCGATCAATTGGAAGCATTCCGCGCCGAGACACGGGCTTGGCTGGAAGAGAATTGTCCCGCTTCGATGCGCACGCCGATGGCGGGCGAAGATGACTTCGTCTGGGGCGGGCAGAATTACGAATTCAAGCACCCGGACCAGAAGCTCTGGCTCGAGCGCATGGGCGCCAAGGGCTGGACCGCGCCGATGTGGCCGGCGGCGTACGGCGGCGGTGGTTTGAGCGCTGATGAAAACCGCGTGCTGCAGCAGGAGCTGAAGCGCATCAATGCGCGGCCGGCGCTGTTTTCGTTCGGCATCTGGATGCTGGGGCCGGTGCTGCTCGAATACGCCAACGAAGAGCAGAAGAAAGAGCACCTGCCGAAGATCGTGCGCGGCGAAATCCGCTGGTGTCAGGGCTATTCGGAGCCGGGCGCGGGTTCAGACCTCGCGGGGCTGCAGACCAAGTGCGAGGATAAGGGCGATCACTGGCTGATCAACGGCCAGAAGGTTTGGACCTCGTACGCGAACTACGCCGATTGGTGCTTCTGCCTGGTGCGCACCGATACGAGCGTGAAGCACGAGGGCATTTCATTCGTGCTGATCGACATGACGACGCCCGGCGTCGAGACACGGCCGATCAAGCTGATCTCGGGCTCGTCGCCCTTCTGCGAAACCTTCTTCACCGACGTGAAGATCCCGAAGGGCAATATGGTCGGGCGCCTCAATGGCGGCTGGGAGATCGCCAAGCGCCTCCTGCAATACGAGCGCACGAATATTTCCGGCTTCGGTTCGGGCGCGCGCGTCGATGTGGTGGACGTGGCGCGCCAGCATATTGGCTTGGACGACGGCGTGCTCGCGGATGGCGATTTGCGCGCGCGGATCGCGCAGCACAAGATGACCGAGCGCGCCTATGCGCTGACGACGGCGCGGGCGCAGGAAGAAGCGAAGGCGGGGCAGAATGTCAGCCACATGGCCTCGATGTTCAAAGTCGCCGGCGCCACGCTGAACCAGGAGCGTTGCGAGCTGATGGTGGAAGCGGCGGGCAACCGCGCCCTCGGCTGGGCCGGTGAAGGCTTTGCGCCGGATGATCTGGCGCTAACGCGCGGATGGCTGCGCTCGAAGGGCAATTCGATCGAAGGCGGCACGACGGAGATCAATCTCAACGTCGTCGCCAAGCGCGTGCTGGGCTTGAGGGACACGCAATGACGTTCACGCTTTCTGATGACGCGCGCATGCTGAAAGAGTCCGCGCGCGATTTTTTCCGCGAGCAGGCGCCGGTGGCGCGGCTGCGCAAGCAGCGCGATGCAAAGCAGAACGGGCGTGATCCGGAACTGTGGCGCGAGATCGCGGCGTTGGGCTTCGCCGGCGTGATCGTGCCTGAAGAGTTTGGCGGCGCGGGGCTTGGCTATGTTGCGCTCGGCGCAGTGCTGGAAGAGAGTGGCCGCACACTGGCTGCGTCGCCCTTGCTCTCGACGGCCTTGATCGGCGCAAGCGCGGTGATGATCGCCGGTTCGCAAGAGCAGAAGGCCGAGTGGCTGCCGAAGATCGCGGCCGGTGAAGTTATCGTCGCGTTCGCCATCGATGAAGCCGCGCATCATGCGCCGGCCAAGACAGCGCTGCGGGCCGAGAAGAGCGGCGCGGGTTATAAGCTCACCGGCAAAAAATCTTACGTGGCCGACGGCCACATCGCGGATTTGCTGGTCGTCGCTGCACGCATGCCGGACGGCGATTTGGCGCCGGTGCTGGTGAAGGCGGACGCGGCCGGGATTACGCGGCGCGAATTGATCACCGCCGACAGCCGCGGCGCCGCCGACATTACGTTCGACGGCGTCGATATCTTGCCGTGGAGCGCTAAGGCCGGCGGCGTCGACATTCTGCCGTGGGCGGCGGCGAAAGGCGGGGTCGACATTTTGCCGTGGAAGAGCGGCGCTGAAGTTGTCGACGCCATTCTCGATCGCGCCCGGATCGGGCTCGCGGCGGAAATGCTGGGCCAAGCCAGCGAAGCGTTCGAGATCACCAGCGAGTATCTCAAGACACGGCGCCAGTTCGGGCAGGTGATCGGCGGCTTTCAGGCGCTGCAGCATCGCGCGGCGAAGCTGTTCACCGATCTGGAGCTGACGCGCTCGTGCGTACTGGCCGCGCTCGATGCGGTGGACCGCGGTTCAAACAATATCGCCGAGTATGCGAGCCTCGCGAAGGCGCGCGCGGGCGAGACGCTGCATTGCGCAACGAATGAGATGGTCCAGCTGCACGGCGGCATCGGCATGACCGATGAACACGACGCGGGCCTCTACTTGAAGCGCGCGCGGGTCGTGGAGGCGCTCTATGGCGGAGCGAGCTTCCATCGCGACCGCTACGCGGGATTGTTGGGCTTCTGAGGGATCGCGCACCTCAGCTTCGTCATTCCGGACGCGCGCTCGCGCGCGATCCGGAACCCAGGGGCCACCAGTACGTCGTCTGCCCCTGGGTTCCGGGTTCTCCGCATCGCGGAGCCCCGGAATGACGAGGAGTGGTGGACGCACTATTGCCCCGCCGCCTTTCTGAAGAAGAACGCGGCGAGGCTCCAGCCGATGGCGAAGATGGCCGTGGCGGCGAAGACTTCGGGGGCCATGACGTCGCTCGCGGGATCGGCGATGCCGGCATAGGCGATGACGGGGGCGGCTATCGTGGCGATGGCGGCGAGGATCATCACCCAGACCATGTTCGCGGCTTTGCCGCCGGCGACGATCGTACCGGCGATGGCGAGCAGAAGGACGCCGAGATAGAGCAGATTGCCCGGGTTGTTCTCGCTGCCGATGATGCCGACAGCGCCGGTGGTCCAGAAGATGATGACGCCCGTGCCGAGCGCGACGACTGCGCCGGCCTGGTAGGCGAAGCCGCCGATGCGCGCCGCCAGCTCATAGGTGACGCCCGCGCCGAGCAGGAGGCCGCCGGCGATGATGAAGTCGCTGAGCGTCCAGTTCACGCCCCAGTCGGTGAATTGCATGGCGAGGAGGGGCGTCAGCAGGACGATGGCCGTGACCGTCGTCCAGGCGGTGGTGAGCCATCGATTACCGCCGCGCCATCCGGTGTTCACCTTCTCCGCCATTGCTTGCCTCCATGGTTGTTCGCAGCCTAGAGCTTGGCCGCAAGCGCCGTGAACGGCATGAGCAAGTCATGAGGTTTCGCTGAAACGTGGCGTCCGGCAGCTTTCGCTTCGACCGTTTCGCGCTCGATCCCGACGATCGCCAGCTCCGCCGCGATGATGCGCCGGTGGAGATCAATGCGCGCTACCTGGATGCGCTGATCCTCTTGGTGCGCGAGCAGGGGCGGCTGGTTTCCAAGGAGCGGTTCCTGGCCGAGGTCTGGCAGGGCGTGCCGGTGACGGACGAGGCGCTGACGCAATGCATCAAGACGCTGCGCCGCCAGCTCGGGGACGACGCGGCGCGGCCGCGCTTTATCGAAACGGCGCCGAAATATGGCTATCGCTTCATTGCGCCGGTGGAGTGGATTGATGGCGAGGCGCCGCGCCCGGCGGGGGCTGTCGTTGCGCCGGCGGCGCCGGCGGGGGCGCCCTTGCCGCGGGCGTTCTGGACGCAGGGCGCGGCGGGGATGCTCGGCGGCGCGGCGGCGGGGGCGATCGGCGGGCTCATTTATAGTTTTGCCGCGGCGGCTGAACCGGTGACGGGCGCGGCGTCGATGCTGCTGGTGCTGGTGTGCATCACGACTTTGGTGGGGCTCATCGGCGGTGCAGGCGTCGGCTTCGGCATTGCCGCAGCGGAGTTCGGGCC